>JBFMHS010000165.1:30634-33733 GCA_040751765.1 Pseudomonadota bacterium
CTGAAAATCGTTTCTAGGGGCCGAGCGGTCCCAGCGTCGTTGCGCGGTCGATCCACTGTCCGGCGCGAGGTGGAGCCAGGCAGGCGGCGACCAGCCCCGCCTCGGGAAGCGGCCCGTCCCAGAGGAAGCGTCGGGTCTGCCCGTAGTCCACAGGCATTCGCTGCATGGCCTGCACCATCGCCGTTCCTGGCGTCAGGGCGGCGAGATTTTCGCGATCATACAGCCAGATGTCCAGTAGCCGAACGAAGTCCTCTGCCGCGAAGGCCGGTGGCCATATGGCGGCAGGAGATCCATCGGTCAGGCGGATGGCGGTGGTCTCGCGGCCCAGCTCCGCCACCACCGGACGTTCGCCCTCGGCGCAATTCGGCATGGCGGCAACCGGCTGCAACAGCGGCCATGCCTTGCCCACCGGAACGGCGATGATCGCCGCCACGGTGACGGCAAGGGCCGTGGCGGTGGCCAAGGGTCCGGGCCGCCCCTCGCCCCGTGTCGTCGGCTGGATCGCGCCGGCCCGGCCGGCCAGCCAGGCGGCGCCCAGCCCGACAAGGATGGCATCGGCCGGATGGGTGACCGCGAACACGCGGTTGCCGCCGAACCAAGTCAGGAACGGCGACGACATTACGGTTCCGGCCATCATGGCCGCCAGCAGCCGTATCCGGTCATCTTGGCGACGAGTCCAGCAGTGCAGCAGGCCCAGGCCCCACAGGCCGGCAAGCACCGCGCGCAGCGGGGCGAAGTCCACGAAGCGGAATATCTCATAGAGCCAGTGGACCAGGCCCTTGGCATAGCCGAGGGCCAGGAGATACGGGCGGTCCAGGAAGGCCTGCCAAGCCAGCCCGTAGGCGATCGGGGCGAATTTCTCGGCCTCCATACCGGCCAGTTCGGGGTGATCCATCAGGATTCGTGGCCAGCGGTCTCCTCCCACGGCCATGGCGTAGGCGTTGTAGGCCAGATTGCTGTGGGCGCTCAGTGCGCCGCCGCCCAACGCTCCGACCAGCCAGCCGTTCGCCACGAAGGAAACGGCCAGCCCGGCGGCACCGGCGGCGGTGCGCCAAAGGCGAATTCGGCGGCTGCCCTCGGTTTCCAGGAAGCACCACAGCAGCAGCGCCGGCAGCACGAACATGGCGCCGGCGCGCGCGTTCAACCCCAGGCCCAACACCGCCATGGCGGCGAAGAACTCTCCGGCGCCGACGGATCGGCCACGGCGCCACAGTACCGCCAGGGCCAGCGAGCCCAGAAGAAGGCCGGCGTTTTCGGTCAGCGCGGCCATGGTGAATTGGCTGGCGAAGACGAACAGGGCGGCGAAGACAGCCAGTCCAGCCACCATTCCCTCGCGGCGGGCAATGGTGGCGGCGAACCAAGCCGTCCCCGCCCCGGCGACCGCGCCCTGGGCCAGAAGGGCGGCCTGGACGTGGCCGCCGGCCAGCATCAGCAGGCCGCCCAGGAACCCGGTGTAATAGGGGCGCATGGCGCAGGTGGCCTCGAACGGAGCACCCGCGACCAGCGACCGGGCGCAGCCAAGGTAGATGGCGGCGTCGTTCCACTGGATCAGCCCGCCCACCGCGTTGGCGCTGCTGCGGCCGGCCAGCCAATAGCCGAACACCGGCAGCACTCCCAGGATGGCGCCCACCGCCACCATGCGCCACGGCGACGGTGGGGTCAGCCGCCGTAAGGCGGCCACCGCAGCAAGGGCCAGCAGCAGCGCGGTCACCACCAAGTCTGACCAGGCGGCAACCGCGGTCATGGGGCCAGCACCTCGCGCTGCCACAGCGCCAGCATCACCAGGGCCAGCAACTTCTTGCCGCCCAGCAGGGTCGGCGTGGCGAACCGCCGCACCAGCAGGTCCACCTCGTCCTTGCGGAACAGGCCGCATTCGGCGAAGGGGCCCGAGCCCAGCAGGTCGCCCGCAAGCTGGCGGATCTCGGCTCCGTAGGCGCCGTCGAAGGGCACCATGAAGGCCTTCTTGGCCCTGGCGGCCGGCAGGTCCGGGGCCAGGCGCTGCGCGGCGGCCCGCAGCTCGGCCTTGTTGATCCCCGCCTTCAGGCGTGCCGCCATGGGCAGGCCGGCGGCCAGCTCGACCAGGCGGTGGTCACAGAACGGCACCCGTCCCTCGACCGAGTGGGCCATCAGGGTCTTGTCCTGCTTGAACAGGATGTTGTCGGCCAGCCAGGTCTTGTACTCGGCGGTCCACAGCCGGTCGGGGAAGGCGCCGGACGAGGATTTGATCAGGCTGGTGAACCGGCCGATACCCGAACCGTCCATGGCGGCGCGGGCATCCGGGGTCAGCAGGCGGTCGCGGTCGCCGGCGTCGAACAGCGAGACATAGGCCAAGGTCCGGCCGACATCGCTGCGCGCCTCGCGCAGCAGGCCGGCCAGCCGCTGCCGCGCCTCGGACCCGGGAGGGACGGGGTAATTGAACAACCGGTCGATCACGGCATCGGGAAGCGCCCGCGCCATCGCCGCCCCCACGGCGGGCAGCGGCGGCACCAGGGCTGGTGACAGGCGGCCCAACAGCCGCAGGGTCGGGTGGTGGACATAGCCGCCGAACAGTTCGTCGGCCCCCTCGCCGGTCAGGATCACCTTGACCTCGGACGACGCATGCTCGGCCAAGAGGTCCATGGCCAAGACGATGGGGTCGGGAAAGGGTTCGTCCACCATGCACGCCACCCGGGGCAGGCGCCGCAGGTCGGCCGGGGCCAGCTCGAAACTGTGGTGGCGGGTACCCAACGCGCGGGCCACCGCCTCGGCCTCGGGCCGCTCGTCCACGGTGCCGGCGAACCCGATCGAGAAGGTGCGCACCGGCTCGGAAGCCCGCCGGGCCATCAGCGCGGTCACCAGGCCAGAATCGACCCCGCCCGACAGGAAGGCGCCATAGGGCACGTCACTGCGCAGGCACAGCCGTACCGCGTCGTCCAGCAGCCAGTCCAGGCGCTCGCGCTGTTCGGCTGTGACGCCGCCGGGGCCGCTGCGGATGGCGATGTCCCACCAGCGTACCGGCCGGTCCAGGCGGCCGTCGCGGGCCACGGCGTGGTGGGCGGCGGGGAATTTGCGGATGCCGGCCACCATGGTCAGCGGCGCCGGAACGTAGCGCAGGGTCAG
>JBFMHS010000166.1:0-13896 GCA_040751765.1 Pseudomonadota bacterium
CGCCGTCCATCTTGGGCATGGCCGTTGCTCCCTACCTGGAAAAGGCCTCGCTGACCCTCACACGGTCGATATGGCCGCGCGGCCGGTCCACCGGAACCTGTCATGCCCCACCGCGCGTGCCGCGGCCCCCTTCGCGGGCGGAACACGGCCTCGCCGCTCCCTGTTGGGCTTCGACAGGACCCAGGAGGGACCAATGAGCGAGACCGGACTGAGGCAGTTGGACGAGACCATCCAGACCACGCATGCGTGGCTGAACGACATCATGAGCGAATGCGGAACCGACCGGCAGACCGCCTACCGGGCATTGAAGGCGGTGTTGCAGACCTTGCGGGACCGGCTGACGGTGGAGGAGGCGGCCCATCTGGGCGCCCAACTGCCCATGCTGGTGCGCGGCTTCTACTACGACAGCTACAAGCCCGCCCGCCAGCCGCACAAGTCGCGCACCCCCGAGGAATTCCTGGACGAGGTGGAGCGCCACCTCTCCGACGCCCGGCCCATCGACATCGCGTCGGCCACCCGCGTGGTCCTGAAGGTCCTGGAGCGCCACGTCTCCCCGGGCGAGGTCAAGCAGGTCAAGGCCATGCTGCCGCGCGACATCCGTGACAGCCTGTGGCATTGAGGCGCTGGTCCTGGCGGCGTGGGGCGCGGGGGTGGTGCTGGCGGCCCGGCCGCGCCGCCATCTCGACCGCCTTCACATCGCCGAGGCGCTTCTGGCCTATCCCGCCATCGCGGGTGCCAGGGCGGCGATCACCGACCCGGCGGTGCTGCTGCTGTGGCTGACGCTGGCGGCCTGGACCGGGCTGGCGCTGGTCGAGCGCGCCGGCCACCGTTACGTCGTGGCCGCCCGCCTTCTGGCGCTGGGGATGCCCCTGGTGATAGGGCTGGTGGCGGTGGCCTCTCCGGCCCCGTGACCGGGGACGCCGGCTGGGGCGTCCTCCCGGTCGAAGGCGGGTATCACCTCACGGTGCCGGTGACCGCGTCGACGATGAACTTGGCGCGGCGGCCGTCGTCGTCTCGGGCCTTGACCTCCCAGCCGCCCTTCTCGAACTCGATCTCGCGGACGTCCCAGTAGCCGGTGGCGGCGACCGCCTGGACCGCCTGGGCGGCGTCGACCTTGGGGGCGGCGCCGTCGGCCCGGCGCGGACGGGCGTGGCTGTAGGCGTCGGTCAGCTCGGCGGTCTGGGGATCAATGCCGACCTTGACGATGGAGCCGTCGGTGGCCTCGACGCGGGCCTCGTAGATGCCGCCCTCGGCCTCCAGCTTGCGCAAGGCGATACCATCCTGGGCCAGCTTGTAGACGATGAAGGTGGGGGGCAGCGTGGCATCGGCACCAGCCTCGGCGGCCCGGGCGACCGAAGCGAGGGCGATGGCGGACACGGCGGCGATGGCGATGGTCTTGATCATGGTGGTGTCTCCCGTGGAGCGATTGCCTTGGCGACACCATGGCAGGCTCCCATGCAACCGCGCCTGAACGACGCGTTCAGGCGCCGTTCATCGACGCCCCAACCTGAACCCAGGATGAACGGCCCGATCACATCCGGTTCAGGTTGACCCCACTAAGGTCACAGACGGTGAGCGCCAAGAGAGGGAAAGGAAGGCGTCGATGAAGACCATTCCGCTGATGTTGCTGGCCGTTACGGCCATAGGCCTCGGGGCCGAGGCGGCGGTTGCCGCCGGTGACGCCCACTCCCATGCCGCGAGCACCTCGGAGCTTATGCTGAACAACGGTGCCAAATGGCCGACAGACGGCGCGCTGCGCCACGGCATGTCCGAAATCCGCGCCCTGGTGGCCGATGCCCTGCCCAAGGTCCATGCGGGCCGGTTCCTCGCCACCGACTACCAGCGGCTCGCCGACAGTGTCCTCGGGCAGATCGAAGGCATAGCCGCCAACTGCAAGCTGCCCCCGGAGGTCGATGCCCAGCTCCACCTGGTGCTCGCCCGGATCATCGACGGGGCCGAGACCATCAAGACGGGCAAGGCGCCCGTGGACGGCGTGGTGGCGGTGATGGGCGGGATCGACGCCTACGGCGAGCATTTCGACCACCCCGGCTGGCAGCCGCTGAAGCATTGACGGAGGGGACGATGAGACATCTGCTCGCGATGGCGGTGGCCGTATTCGCCGGAGCCGCGGTCGCCAATGCCCAGGTGTCCGCCCCACCTCTTGGGGACCTGGCGGCGCTGCTCGACCGCCACGGCTACGGCGACGTCCGCAGTCTGGAAGCCGAGGGCGGCGCCCTGGCCGTAACGGCCCGCCTGGCCGATGGCCGGCCCGCACGCGCGTTGGTTGACGAGCGGCTGGGAACGGTTACCGAGATGCCGGGGCGGCTGCTGTTTGTCCGCTACGACGCGCCGGCTGCGCCGCGGATGACCTTCCGCGAGTTGGCCGCCCTGCTGGACAAGACGGTCCCCGGCGGCCGGCTGGTCGAGCTTAAGCGCAGCCAGGGCGCCTACGAGGTCCATTTGCGTGCCGCCGATGGCAAGGCGGTCGGCATGCTGGTTGATGTGACCACCCGCAGGATCTTGCCTTATCATAGCCTCGATTAGCCTGGGGTTGAGAGGGAGGGGGGATGTCCGTCGAATCCGTCGCCATGCTGTCCGGCTTCCGTCGGCAATTGACGGTCCGGTTGGCGATGGTCGGGGTGCTGGCGTCGCTGTTGGCCGGCGTCGCCGCCTATTTCATCGAGACCGAGCGGCTCGACGACACCCTGGTCGACCAGGCGGCGCTCGAAGCCCGCAACCTTGGCACCATGATCCCCGAGGTCGACGGGCCGACGGACTTCACGCCGCTGCTGCGGCGGTTCCTGGCCGCCCATGCGGCGACCAGCCGGGACTTCTTCGTCGTCGCCGAGATCTACGATACCCGCCGCGAGGCGGTCGGCGAAGCGATCCTGCCGGCCCACGCCCATGTGGAGGAGAAGTTCGACCGCAAGGATCACCAGTTTCCGCTCCCGGGGGCGACCTGGTACAAGAAGACCATCATCGCCGGCGCCCCCTTCCTCCAGGTGATGGTGCCACTGGCCGCCGCCGACGGGCGCCATGTCGGATGGTTCGAGGGCATCTACCGGCTGTCGCCCGAGACGATCGACGGTATCCGCGTCGACATCGCCCAGATCACCGCCCTGGTGGTTGGCGCGGTCCTGCTGACCGCCGTCGTCCTGCATCCTCTGATGGCGTCGCTGCAGGGGCGGGTGCTGGGCACCGCGCAAGACCTGCTGCACGCCAACATCTCGACCCTGAAGGTCCTGGGCAGCGCCATCGCCAAGCGCGACAGCGACACCAACGCCCACAATTTCCGGGTCACCATTCATGCCGTGCGCATTGCCGAGGCCATGGGCCTGGATGGTGCCGCGATCCGGCGCCTGATCAAGGGAGCCTTCCTTCACGACGTCGGCAAGATCGCCATCGCCGACGCCATCCTGCTGAAGCCGGGACGGCTGACCGCCGAGGAATTCGCCGAGATGAAGACCCATGTGGCGCACGGCCTCGATATCGTGTCGGCCAACGCCTGGCTGCACGACGCCATGGATGTGGTCGGCGGCCACCACGAGAAGGTCGACGGGTCGGGCTACCCGCGCGGCCTGGCGGGCGAGGACATCCCGCTGGCGGCCCGCATCTTCGCGGTGGCCGACGTCTTCGATGCCCTGACCAGCGAACGCCCGTACAAGAAGCCGATGACGGTCGATGCCGCGCTGGCCATCCTGGAGGAGGGCCGGGGAACCCATTTCGACGGTGCCGTCCTCGACGCCTTCAACGGTATCGTGGCCCGGACGCATGCCGAGGTGACGGCGGCGGAGGATGTGGAAGTCCTCGCCGAAGGGATGCTGCGGCGCTACTTCACCGTCTGAGGACACGCAACCGAACCAAGGAGGTCCCTCGATGTCCGCCACCCGCTTCCTCGCCCTGGCCGCCCTGCTGCTGGGGTTCGCTGCTCCCGCCCTGGCCGAGGACGTGCGCACCCCGATCAAACTCGCCCCCGAGATTCGGGCGCAGCTCCGCGAGGAGATGCGCGGCCACATGGAGGCGCTCGACGACATCATCGCCGCCCTGGCCGCCCGCGACTTCCCCCGCGCCTCCGCCGGAGCCCGTGCCAGCCTGGGCGTCGGCGGCGGCAAGGGCCTGGGCCGCTTCATGCCGGTGGAGTTCCGCCAGATGGGCATGGAAATGCACCGCTCCGCCCTCGACTTCGCCGACGCCGCCGGCGCGGTGGCCGGCGAGCCGGCGGCCGCCGACTGGCAGAAGGCGATGAGCGCACTGGCGACCCTCTCGGCGACCTGCCGGGGATGCCATGGGGCGTTCCGCATCGAATAGCGGCGGCCCGTGACAAGGAGAGGCCTCAGCCGGGGCCGCCGGCAAGCAGTTGTCGGTCGGGCCGGCCGGTGGCTGGAAAGGCCGCCATGTGCTCCGCCTCGCGCTTCATGTGCCGGTTGAGCTCTTGGTGGAGGTCCTTCAGCTGCGCCAGATCCCATTGGAAGGCGGCGATTTCGTCCGTCACCTCGAACAGGTCGAGGGACAATTCGTCCCGAATGCGGGCGTAGGCGGCGAATGCCGCGTCGCTGCCGTCCGCCGCGGCCTCGGCCAGCAGCTCCGCGTCCCGGAAGGCGTCGGTGATGCCGTGGGCGGTCAGCGGGTCCTTGAAATAGCCGGCGTCCCCGACCAGGGCCCAACCCGGGCCATGGGCCTGCCGGAACAGGCCCTTGTGGCCGGCGAACAGGCGCAGTCCCCCGACCTGGCGGGCGTTGCCGGTCTGGTCGCGCAGGCTTGGCGCGACGCGGCCCAGGAGGGTCGGAAACAGGCCCGCCGGATCGGGGCGAAGCGCGCGGGCGAACACCGACGGAGGCACCGCCAGGAAGACGCAGGTAAGGCCGTCGTTGGTGGGAATGAGCCCGGCGCTGGCACCGGGCACCGAATGCCAGTGGTAGCCGTCCTGCCGCAGCCCCGACCAGTAGCCGAAGGCCACCGAGGTGGCGTGACGCCCCTGGCGCAGGATCGGCGCCTCCACGAGCCTGGCGACGGTGGAGCCCAGGCCGTCGGCGCCGACCACCAGGTCGGCGGACACGCGCACCCGATGGCCGGCGGGGTCGTAGGCGACAACGCCTTCGACCCGTCCATCGGGCCTGCGGACAAGGTCCACCAGGGCATGGCCGTGGCGGATTTCCACGCCCGCCTCGCGCGCCGCGTCGACCAGGAGGGCGTCCAGGATGGTCCGGCGTGGCGCATAGAGGGCATCCACTCCATGGGCGGGCTTGATGGCCACCTCGACGATCTCGTCGCCGTAGTGAAAGCTGGTGACGGGAACCGGCGGCGCGCCGCTGTCGGCCACCCGCTCGAGAAGGCCCCAGCGGGCCAGCTGGATCGCCGCGCCGCGCATCATGGCATGGGTGGACAGCGCGTCGGAGCCGTAGCCGCCCCGGTCGATCGCCAGCACCTTCATCCCCCGGCGCGCCATCAGCATGGCGGTGGCCGCCCCGGCGCATCGGGCGCCCACGATCACGGCGTCGTAATGGGTTCGGCTGCTCATGGTGGTCTCCTTGATGATCATGCGGCGACGGCGCCGGCCAACTGGCGTCCGATCGCGCGTGCGATGAAGCGGGCGTCGGCTCCGACGCCGTCGATGAAGCTGGACCGCCTGCGGCGCAGGTATTTGAGGCCCAGCACGTACAGGCCGGGTGACGGGGTGACGCCATTGCGGTGGATGATCTCGCCCGCCCGGTCGAGGACCGGGACCCGCAGCCACGGATAGTCGCGGCGGTAGCCGGTGGCCCAGACCACGCTGGCGATCCCCTCGGCCCGCAGGCGGAGGCGGGTGGGAGTCCCGGGCACGGGCAGGGGGCGTGGGATATCTGCCGGCCCGGCGCCCAGGCGCGAAAGCAGGCGCTCCAGGCTCGCCTGGGCCGAATCCATCGTCCGGGCCAGGTCGTCGCGGAAGCGGACCACCCCATCCGCCGCCGCATCGGCGCCGCCGACCAGCCGCACGCCCATTGCCGCCAGGGTCCCGAGATCGATGTCGCGGTGGTCGTGGCGCCCCACCAGTTGCAGGGACGGCGGCAGGCGGTCGCGCCCGGTCTCGGCCACGGGTTCGTCGAGGATGCCGGAGCGGTCCAGCCACCACATCACGTCGCGCCCCCGCCATCTCCGAGGAATGCGCACATGGCGGCCGACCGACAGCGTCACCGGCCGGCCGCTGGCGTGGATTTCCTCGGCCAGTTGCACGCCGGTGGCGGAGGCGCCGATCACCAGCACCCCACCCGGCGGCAGTTGGCCGGGGTTGCGGTAGCGGTCGGCGGTGACCTGGGTCACGCCCGCACCGACGCCGGTGGCGAAGTCCGGCACGGCGGTGCGGGCGCATTCGCCGGTGGCGACGACGACGGCGCGAGCGCGCCAGTTGCCGCGCGAGGTGTCGACCACGTAGCTCCCGCCCTTGTAGCCCCCGCCCTCGTAGCTGACGGAGCGGACCTCGGTGCCGTCCATGACCGGGGCCGAGAAGGAGCGGGCGTAGCCGTCCAGGTATCCCGCCACTTCCCGGGCGGACATGTAGCCGTCGGGGTCGGCGCCGCCGTAGGACCAGCCGGGCAGCCGGCTCATCCAGTTGGGGGTGAGCAGGCGGAGCGAGTCCCAGCGTTCGCTCCGCCACCGCTCGGCGGTCCGTCCCCTCTCCACCAGGAGATGGTCGATGCCCAGGTCGGCGAGGCAGCGGGAAGCCGCCAGGCCGGCCTGGCCGGCCCCGATGATCAGGACGTCGATGCTGCGCATGGCACGGAACTCCTGGCGGGACGGGAGATGGAAGAAATACGAGTGTCAGGCGCTCATGGAGACGGAGACCGGGACGCCGTTGGTCAGGACATCGAACACCGCTGAGCGGGCACGCGACTGCTCGACGATCTCGCGCAGCTTTTCCTCGGGGGCGTCGCCCTCGATGCGGAACCGGACCCGGATGCCCTGGTAGCCGTTGCGCACGGTCTTCGACAGGCCGAGGATGCCCTGCAGGTCGATGTCGCCCTCCACCGTGGTCTCGATGGAGGTCAGGGTGACGCCGCGGGCGGCGGCGATGTTGGCGATGCCGGCGGTCAGGCAGCCGGCCAGGGCGTGCAGCAGGTATTCCACCGGGGTCGGACCCTCGTCCTTGCCGCACAGCACCTCCGGGTGGTCGGAATCGGCCATGTACGCCATCTTGTGCCGGTGCTCGCCACCGGCGCCGCTGAAGCTCTCCATGGTGGTGCGGGTGTGGGTGCCGCCCATCCACCGGCTCCGGGCCCGGAACTGGAAGCGCGCGAGGTCGCGCTGGCCATCGACGACGCCGATGGTGGCGAACAGCCTGGGGGTGTCGACGCCGTTGCGGGCCATGGGGGGCTGCCTAAGGGTCGGCTGGGCGGGGGTCGGCTGCGCGGTCGCGGTCATCATGTCTTTTCCTCCTGAGGGGCAGGGACACCGTGTCCCGCCGTCTGAAGGAAAAAGTGGCGGTGCCGCGTGGAAACCGGCGTTGGAAGGGGCGTGGAAATCAGCCCCGGAGGGCGTTGGAATTCAGGTCCGCCTCGGCGCGCGTTTCCAACGCCCGGGCGCCCTGGGCGCGGGCGACGTCGAGGGCGGCGCTGAACCGGAGGCGGGCCAGGACGGGGTCCGGCGACAGGCGTCCCAGCTTGCGCAGGATCTCGGCCTCGTAGAAGAAGCCGTTGCGTTCCCGGGCCTGGGCCAATGCCTGCTCCAGCGCGGCGGTGGCGTCATCCGTCCGCCCCGCCGCCTCCAGCGCCTCGGCATGGAGATAAAGGAAATAGGGGTATTCCAGCACGGCACCCACCTGCCGGCACATCTCCAGGCCGCGCTCGATGTCGTCGAGACTGTCCTCGGCATCCTCGGTCAGCGCCTGTCCCCAGCCGCGCAGGACGGTCCCCGCCGCCACGCGGTAGGCGAAGCCGTATTGCTCGCCCAGCGTCACCGCGCGGATGGCGTGGGTCAGGGACTGGGCCGGGTCGCCCGAATGCTGCAGCAGCCTCGCCATCTGCTCGTTGGCAAGGGCAAGCGCGAAGGAGTGCCCGTCGGTGTTGGCGACCCGCAGCGCCTCGTCAAGGCGGGCGCGGGCCTCGTCCGGCCGTCCGAGGAACCACAGGGAGCGCCCGGCCCAGCAATGGCTGGACACCGACGGGTTCTCGCCCACGAAGGCGGTGATCGCCAGGTCGCGCGACGCCACATAGGCGGCGATGGCCGCGTCGGCGTGCTCCACCGCGCCGGCGAATTTGGCGTTGTGGAAGCAGGAACAGGCCATCAGTTCGGCGGCGGCGCAGTCGTCGGTGGGGTCGCCCTCGCCGGCCAGGGCCAGGTCGCGCGATTTCAGCAGATCCTGGGTCTGCAGGTAGTCGCCCCGGAACTCCATCAGCGCCGCCAGCCCGAACATGGCCCAGGACAGGCGCTTGCGGTCGCCCAGTTCCGAGCACAGCGCGCAGGCGCGGCGGAATGCCTGTTCTCCCTCCGGCGCGGCGCAGCCCCGGGTCGCCACCAGGGCGGGGGCGCGGATGGCCTCGATCCGCATTTCCCAATAGGAACGGTCGGCGGCGGCCAGACGGGGGACCTGCGCCAGGGCCTTGTCCAGCAGCGCGATGGCCTCCTGGTGGGCGGAGCGGCGGATGGCCTGGCGGGCGGCGGCCTCCAGCCAGCGCACGGCGCGCGGATGGTCCCGTCCTTGCGTGAAATGGACGGCCAACTGGGCGGCCAGGGATTCCGACTCGCCCTGTGCCGCCTCGAGCCTGATGCCGACCTGCCGGTGCAGCCGTCGCCGGGCGGCCGGCGACAGACGCTCGTGGATGCAGTCGCGATAGAGCTGATGGCGGAACCGGAACGCCATGGTCACGGTGCCGTCGGGCCATTCGACTTCCCGCTCCTCGTTCAGGAAGGTGCCGGCCCGTGTCAGGTCGTGGAGCAGGTCCTCGACACCGTCCTCGCTCACCTCCAGGGCCGAGGCGACGGAGGCCGCCGTGAAACTTGGCCCCGATACGCTGCCCGCCTCCAGGACCGCCCGCTGTTGAGGCGTCAGGGCGTCGATCTGGCGGCCGATCAGGAAGGCCAGGCTGTCCGGCACCCCCTTTTCGAGGGAGTCGGCATCAGGGGCGCGAAGCTCTCCGCCGTCGGTCCGCAGCAGGCCGTTGTCGCGCCACCAGTCGAGCAGGCCACGCATGAACAGCGGGTTGCCGCCGCCCCGCCGGGCAAGCATCTCGGCCAATCCCGGCTGCGGCGGCGCCACCAGCATCTCCAGGCAGTCCCTCACCGCCTGGGCATCCAGGGGCTCCAGGGGGAGGATGCGGCACAGGTCGCGGAAGGCGAGGCTTCGCGTCAGGTCGTGGGCGCCGGTGTCGTCGCCCTGGCTGCCGTCGCGGCAGGTCACCAGCACCAGCAGCCGCGCGGGAGTCCGGTGCCTGGCCAGCGCGTCGAGGAGGCCCAGGGTGGCATCGTCGCTCCAGTGCAGGTCCTCGATCACCAGGACGATGGGGGACTCGGCGCAGGCCACGTCGAGTAGGTCCAGTACCTCGCGAAGCATCCGCTCCTTGGTCGGTCCCTCCCGCGGCAGCAGGGCCTCGACCGCGTATCCGGGGAACTGGGCCGCCCAGGTCGGAGCGGCCCGGACCAGGTGATCGCGGAACGCCGCCGACGCCCGGGCCAGCGACCCCAGGGCTTCCAACACGGGCATGAAGGGCTCGCCGGGCCCCCTCATGTCGATGCATTGGCCGCGCCCGACCAGGAGCGCGGGAACGCGCGACGCTTGCGACAGGAACGCATCCACCAGCGTGGTCTTGCCGATGCCGGCCTCTCCGGTCACGAAGGCGATAGTCCGCCGACCGGCAAGGGCATCGTCCAGCCAGCCCGCCAGCCGTGAAAGCTCGTCCTGGCGGCCGGCCAGCGGTGTCGGTTCGGGGGTGGCCGGTGGCGGCGAGGGGGCGGGCGGGGTGGCGGCGCCACGCCGGGCTGCGGCCGAAAGCGCCTTGAGGGCCTGCGCGGCTTCCTTGTCCTCGGGCTCCAGGCGGCTGAGGGCGTGGGCGTGCGGGACGGCGCGCTCGGGCTGGCCGCCAAGCCGCTTCACCAGCTCACGCAGAATCCGCGAATGAAGGATCTCCAAGTCGTTCGCATGGTAGATCCGCCAGGATTCGAAATCAGGGCAGCGCGGCAGGTGAAGGTCCTCCAGGAAGGCGCCGCGAAACAGGGCCGCCGCTTCCTCCAGGCGCTCCACCTCGGCCTTGGCCGGGTCCAGCCGCGCCAGTTCGCGGACATCGAGCCAGCATCCGTCCGGATCCAGGCGAACCACCTCCGGCCCCGCGTCCAGGCACCCGGCGGACGGCCCCAGCACCTGGCGGATCTTCGACAGGCTCCACCGCAACGACCCGCGCGGGTCATCCGGGATGTCCCAGAACATCTCGCACAGCCGTTCGCGCCGCTGCGGTCGGTCGACGACGGCCAGATAGGCCAGCAACGCGCGGGTCTTCCGGGAGGGAGGCAGCACCAGGGGAGCCGCGCCGCGCGAGACGGCCAGACTTCCGAGCACGCTGATCCTCAAGCGGTCGTCCATGGCCGCGCGCCGGGTTGCGGGGGTGATCCGTGCCTGGCACATGGTGTCCCGGAAAACGCAATCCAAGGGTGGACCGCACGGCGCCCGACGCAAGGGCGGAGCCACCCAAGATCGCGGCGAGGAAGACGCAGTCGCCGACGTCGGGGTTTTCTCCCAGCAACAGGGCGGCCAGCGCGGTGGTCGCCACCGGGACCAGCGCGGCGAACAGGGATGCTCGCGACGCGCCCAGGGCGAGGACCGCGCGCGAGAAGCAGTAGACGGCGCCGATGGAGGAAACCACGCCCTGGTAGGCCGCCTGGGGCCACGACGTGGCCAGGGTTTCGACGAAGGCTGCCGGCCCAAAGAACGCCAGATAGGCCGGAACGGTGACGGCGGCGGACGTCACGCAGACCAGTGAAATGGCGATGAGCGGAGGCAGCCCCGAGCGTTTGAGCGCCACCGAGAACCCCGCCGCCATCAGCGCACCGCCTGCCAGAAGGAGGGCGGACGAGGCCGCCATCCCCGGTCCCGATGCGAGCAGCGCCGCCGCTGCCGCGACGAGAACCAACCCGGCGGCCTGACACGGGCGGACCTTCTCGCGGAACACCGAGGCCGACAGGACGGCTCCGAACAGGGGCAGCAGACCCGAGACCAGGGCCCCGGCATTCCCGGCGGTGGCCCCGCGCAATCCCTCGGCAACGACCATGGAATGAGGGGCGCCCCCGCAGGCGGCCAAGATCGCCAGCAGCGCCGGGGAAGCGCCCCGCAACAGCGATCGCCCCCGCCACAATGTCGGAGCCAGCAACAGCCCGGAAACGGCGAACCGCAGGACCGCCATGTCCAGGGGCGACAGGCTCCGGGTGGCGCCATGCCGCCCCATCACCCACCAGCCCGCCGTCAATAGTGCCGCCACCATTCCCCACCCAAGTCCCCGCAAAACCATGCGCCCGTCCATCGCCGCCTCCTGTTCCGCTCGTGGTCCGAGGATCGGGGCAGGGCGTCGGAACGGGCGGTGGAGACGGCGTGGTAACCGCGTGGAATTGGCCCAAGGGCCGCCTGGCGGCTTGATCCGCTCAGGCGGGTTAGCGCCATACGCCGATGCTCAGGGGCTGCCGAATCCGTCGCACAAGGTGCGGCGCGTCCTCATCTTAGGAATTCGCGCGGTAATCTCGGCTTCAGGCTTCGGCACAGATGGCGGTGGGAACTCATAAGGTTGTCGAACTGCTCCGGCTGCTGCGCGGGATGCCGGAACCTCATCTGATCCTCGACCCCCAGCTCACCATCGTCGATGCCTCCGATGCCTACCTCTCGGCCACTCTCACCCGGCGCGAGGCGATCATCGGACGCCACATGTTCGACGTCTTCCCCGACAACCCCGAGAACCAGCAGGCCACCGGGGCGGCCAATTTGCGCGCCTCGTTGCACAGCGTGCTCAAGGAGCGCCGCCAGCACGTGATGGCCGTGCAGCGCTATGACTTGGTAATCCGGTCCATGGCGGTGGCGCACACGGAGCCCGTCGAGAGCGGCACTCGGTTCGAGACCAGGTATTGGAGCCCGGTCAACACCCCCGTGCTTGGCGAGGACGGAGAGGTCGAATGGATCATCCACCGCGTCCAGGACGTGACCGACTTCATCCGCCTCAAGCAGGCGGAGGAAGAGAAGTCGGTGATCGTGCAGGACCGCATGCAGCAAATCGAGGCGGAGGTCTACCGCTCGGCCCAGGAGGTGCGGGCCGCCCGCGACGAGGCCCGGCGTGCCAGCGCGGCGAAGACCGATTTCCTGGCCGCGGTCAGCCACGACCTGCGGCAACCCGTCCAGGCCGAGACTCTCTTCATCGAAGTCCTCCGGCGCATGACCCTGCCCGACGCGGCTCGCAGTGCCGTCGACAGGATCGCGGCATCGGTGGAGTCTCTCACACAGATGCTTGACGAGCTTCTGGATCTGGCCCGCCTTGACGCGGGCATTGTCCGCCCCTCCATCAAGGCCTTCCGCATCGACCGCCTCATCGCGGACCTGGAAGAAGAGTTCCGGCCCCAGGCGGAAATTCGCGGACTTGCACTGGTGACGGCGGTGCCCATGCTCGGCTGCCGCAGCGACCCCGTGCTGATGAACCAGATCTTGCGCAACCTGATCGGCAATGCGTTGAAGTACACGCCGGCGGGAGCGGTGGCGATCACCGGCGAACGCCGCGGCGGGCAGGTGGCGATCACCGTGGCCGATACCGGCATCGGCATCGACGACTCGATGATCGGGTCCATCTTCGAGGATTTCTTCCAGGTGGCCAATCCCAACCGCGACCGTTCCCGGGGCCTGGGCGTCGGACTGGGCACCGTGCGCCGGCTGGCCGAGTTGCTCGGACATGAGGTGTCGGTGTGGTCGAAAGTCGGGCGCGGATCGGAATTCACCATCTTCCTCCCCTGGGCGGAGGCCGACGTCATCGACGAGTTACGGGAGAAACCGCCGGCGGGCGAAACCTCCCTGGCATTGCGCTCGGTCGCGGGAAGACGGGTCTTGCTGATCGAGGACGAGGCTCCGGTGGCGACGGCCATGGCGCACATCATGGCCGACTGGGGAGTCGAACTGACGTCGGCCCAATCGGTGTCGGAGGTCGAGGCGATGCTGCCGACCATGGAGCGCCCCGACATCATCCTCAGCGATTTTCGCCTGCCCGAGGGACGGACCGGCGCCGAGGCGATCGAAGCGGTGCACCGTCGCTGGCGGGTTCCCGCCATCATCGTCACCGGCGAAACCGCCGAGCATCGCCTGAGGAAGGCGCGCGACCTCGGCTACCCGCTGCTGCACAAGCCGGTTTCCAGCACCGAGCTGGTGCAGGCGCTGGCCCGGCAGCTGTGAGCCGGCACCGGCGCGCGGAGGAAGGCCACATTGAAGGGCCGGCGCTCGAAGGCGAGGCGCTGTCGCTGGCCCATTGCAGGTGATCCGCAAGCCCTTCCTGCCGGATGTCATCCTGACCCTGCTCGAGGAGCATTGCCCCGCCGAATAGCCGGAGCCGGCCTCTGCAGGGGCGGGGATGGCGTGGTCAGCGCCCCCCCGCTTCAACCGGCAAGCCGGCAGCCCGCCATTCCGGGAAACCGTCCTCCATGCGCCGGGCGGCGCGACCCTGTTCACGCAGCGCGGCCACCGCTTCATAGGCCAGGACGCAATAGGGGCCGCGGCAGTAGGCCACCACCTCGGTCCCCCTGGGGAGGTCCCCAAGGCGCCTTTTCAGATCCTTGAGCGGGATGTTGATGCTGCCCGGCACGTGGCCGGCGGCGTATTCCTCCGGCGGGCGGACGTCGAGGATGGTGACCAGGCCATCCTTCATGCGGGCGACCAGGTCGTCGCGCGACACCGCCTCCAGCGCGTCCTTCTCG
>JBFMHS010000167.1:0-8389 GCA_040751765.1 Pseudomonadota bacterium
CGCCCAAGGTGAAGCCCGAGGGGTTCATCCTCGGTCACGACTATTGTTCCCATACGAAGGCCCGGCAGATGGGCTTTGGCGTGGTGGAGGCGGTCAATCACTTCGTGCTGACCAAGGGGTACGATTTCCTGGCCCTGTCCGGCGAAATCTTTCCCACCTTCGTCCTGGCGAAGTCCGGCGCGTCGCCGCCCGCGCGCGACTTCTTGCTCAAGTTGATGCTGAACACGGCAGTGGTCGAGATCCGCGACTTCCCGCGAGTGCGGCTGTTCGCACAACATCTCATCGAGCGCGACGGCGGCGTCCGGCCGATCCCGTCGTTCTGAACCGATGCGGCCGCTGGTCCTGAACTGGTCGCCCACCTCCCTGCACGGCTGGGGAGTTTTCGGCATCAACGTTGCCTATTGGCTGGCACGCCGGGGATTGGCAAACCCGCTCTTTCTCGCCCCCATCGACCGGCGGGCGATATTCGTCGATCCCGCCAGGCAGGGCATCGTCGATGCCATCCTCGACGAGTCCGAGCGCCGCTTCGCCGGCTTTTCCGCCAGCGGTTCCACGACATGCGCCATGCCCATGTTGTCGGCGACCGGAAATGACTTCCACGCCCCGCCCATCCTGTCGTCGGTGGACAATCATTGCATGACCTTCGACGAGACCGGCCGGCTGTCCGCCGAAGGGCGGCGGCGGGCGGCGGGCTTTTCGACGATCATCGCCGGGTCGTCGTGGCTCGGCCGTTTCCTCGCCGGTGAGGGGCTCGACCGGGTGAAGGTGGTGCTGCAAGGGGTTGACACCCGCATCTTCAACCCCAGTGTCCGCCGCCGGCGCGAGGACGGCGCATTCGTGATCTTCAGCGGGGGCAAGGCGGAATTCCGCAAGGGGCAGGACATCGTGGTGGCCGCGTTCCGCGCATTCCGCGATCGTCACCCCGACGCCCATCTGGTGTTCGGCTGGACCAGCGTCTACCAAAACCTGGCCGCGACCCTGGCCATGGGCGGGCTGGTGACGCCGCCTCCGCCGATGCTTCCCGACCGCCGCGCCGAGGTGGCGGCCTGGTTGGTGGAGAATGGGATTCCCGAGGGATCCTTCACTGATCTCGGGCTTGTGCCCAACCCGGCCATGCCTGGAATCCTCGGAAGCGTCGACGTGGCGCTGTTTCCCAATCGCTGCGAGGGGGGGACGAACCTCGTAGCGATGGAGGCGATGGCCTGCGGGGTGCCCACGATCCTGTCTGCGAACACCGGCCACCACGATCTGATCCGCGAAGGCAATTGTTATCCCCTGCGCCGGCAGGGCGCCGTCGCCTGGACGCCGTCCGGCCATGATCCCGCCCACTGGGGGGAAAGCGACGTCGAAGAAGTCTTGGCGGCGCTGGAGGATGCTTACTGCCGCCGCGACGACGCCGAGGCCCGGGGCAGGGAGGGGGCCCGCTTGCTGGCGGATATGGATTGGGAAACGCAAACGGTGGAGATCGCGCGGGCGATCGGATGGTCGTGATGGCGGATCGGAGGGAGGAGGAAGCCGCGGCACTGGCGACTTTGCGCGCGGGGCGGTTCGGTGACGCCGTCGCATCGGCCATGCCGCTGCTCAGGTCCGATCCCACGCGGCCCTGGCCTTGGTTCATCCTCGGCGTTGCCTTGGCGGCGAAGGGGGATTTCGTCGGTCTGCGCGAAGCGGTGAATGCCCGGCAAAGGGCATTCGGGGATGCGTTCGTCTATTTCCACGAACTGGCCGTGGGGCTCATGGAGTTCGGCTTGCATGATGCGGCCGCCCAGCTTGGTGACAATGCCCGATGGGGGGACCTGTCCATCACATCCGATTACGTCGCCGGCTGTGTCCATCTCCTGCGTGGCGACGACGACAAGGCCTTCGACCGGTTCCGGTCCTTCAAGCAGGCGGTGGCCGACTGCGGGCCGGCGCGGGGGTTCGCGGCCGACACCCTGTTCAACGTCGCCTACCGGCAAGGAACCCTCATCGAGGACCACGATTACGTCGCCGCCTTGGACCGTCCCCGTTTGGCGTCGCGCCTGGATGCATTGCCTGCGCCGGAATGGATCGGTGCTCCGGCTCGAGCGGCCCCCGCCGGAATCCTTTTGGCGGCGTGTGACGCCGGGTATCTCAAGGCGTTCGCGGCAAGGCTCGTGGCGACGACGCGCGTACACGCCCCCGACTTCACGTTGCATCTGCACGTGGTCGGGCCGGATGACGAGGCGGTGGCACTGCTGTCGGAATTCGCCGGGCAAGGGGTGGCCGCGACGGTGGAGGCCGTGAATGACCGGCTGGATCCGTCGTACTACGCCTGCGCCCGTTTCCTGGTCGCGCGCCGGTTGGCCGGTTGGTATCGCAGCCCGTTGTGGCCGCTCGACGTGGACCTCGAACTGCTCGCGCCCTTGGCGCCCCTGGCCGCCGCTGCCGAGGGAAGCGATCTGGCTTTCTTCCGGTATTCGGGCTTCGGCCCATGTTCTCGCTATCCCGCGGTCCTGACGCGGTTCGCGTCGACCGAAACGGGCGTGCTGGCCCTGGACACGGTGGCCGCCTTCATCGGATCGAAGCTGGACGTTCGCTGGCCCTTCAGTTGGATGTTGGATCAGGCGGCACTCGGCTCCACCATCCGGTGGTGTCGTCGTCGCGCTCCCCAGATATCGCTGTGCTGCCTGCAGGATGCCGTCGGCGAATACTGGACCGCCTTCATGCGGTCTTGCGGCGGGGACGATGAAAAGGCCGGCCTGCGAGCCGGAGACGTCACTCCCCGGGTTTGACCGCGTCAACGAAAAGGCTGACCTCCGGCGCGGTCGTGTCGAAGAAATTCGTGTCGCGCAGGATGGTTGTCGCGCTCTTGCCGTATTGCGATGCCGTGATCTTGTGAAAACCCGCCTCCGTCAGCAATTCGGACAGCCGCTCGCCCGTGAACCAATTGATGTGCGGCCCCGGGCTGGGCACGTCCGCACGTTCCAGCGGCGCGCAAAGGAATTGAAACAGGCGGGTTTCGGTCATTTCTCCAGCAAGGCGCCGGCACTCCTCGTCGGTGATCCGGAGATGCGGGGTATCGGGGGAGAACGCCGAACGGGGATAGGCCACCGAGGAGAGGAATAGTTGCTCGATGCTTTCGCCCCTGTCTTCGGGGGCGTAGTCGGTGACGCAGGTGAAAAACGGTCGGAAGCCGGATCGCAGGGCGGCGAGTGCCAGGCCGGCGTCCGGAAGGACGATGCGCAATGCGCCGCCGGGTTCGAGGATGCGGCGCGCCTCGGCAAGCACGTGACGGACTTCCGAATCGGTCAGATGCTCGAGCAGGTGGCTGGAATAGACGACCTTTGCCGTCCCGCTGGCGATTGGCAAGGTTTCACGGCGACTAAAATCATGGGCGAGGGTCGATGCGTGTCCGGATGCGGCGTCGATGCCCGTCCACGCCGGGTGGGACCAGTGAACTCCGCATCCCAGGTTGACGAACCGCCGCTCCGTGACGGCCTGATCTCCATAGCAGTCCCGATAGTACGACAGCGGGATGGACAGGAAGGCGGTCTCAAGGGCGCGGGCGGACTCCGATGCCAAGGTGAGCAACCGGGTCAACGCATCAGGGTTGATCGTTCCGCCGGCCACAGTCAGCAGGTTCGCAGCCTCGGCCAGTGAGCCGATGAAGCGGCGCAGCGAAGAATGTTCGTCGTCACGCAGGACCGCGTTGTTTTTGTGCGTCCACATGACGGTTCAGATGACGTAGGCGTCGGGCCGATAGGCCGCGAGGTTGGCACGGATCCAGTCCACGGTTTCCTCCAATCCGTCGCGAAGGCTGCGTCGGGGGGCGTAGCCCAGCACTTCCTTGGCGCGAGCGATGTCCGCCCACAGCCTTTCGACCTCGCTGTCCTGAGGCCGCAGGCGCGCGGTGTCGGTGATGATTTCCAGTTCTTGGCCCACCAAGCCGCCGACGGTCGCGATGACCTCGTCGATCGAGGCCTCGACACCCGAGCCGATATTCATCACCTGGCCAACCGCCGCATCCGACGCCGCGACCGCCAGGAAGCCATCGACGGTATTGCCCACGTAGTTGAAGTCCCGGGTTACGTCGGTGCGCCCCAGCTTGATGGATTTGCCGGTCAGTGCCTGGGTGATGATGGTGGGGATCACCGCCCGCATGGACTGGCGCGGGCCGAAGGTGTTGAAGGGGCGGATGGTCGCCACCGGCAACTGGAACGAACGGTGGTAGGCTTCGGCCATCTGGTCGGCGCCGATCTTGGTGGCCGAATAGGGGGATTGGCCGACCAGCGGATGGGTTTCGGGAATGGGAACGATTCGGGCGGTGCCGTAAACCTCGGAGGTCGACGTATGGACAACCCGTCCCACGCCCTCGTCCAGCGAGGCCTGCAGCACGTTCAGCGTGCCTTCCACATTGGTGCGCACATAGGAGGCGGGCGCGCGGTAGGAGTAGGGGATGGCGATCAGCGCCGCCAGATGGAACACCACGTCACGGCCCTTGACGGCGCCACGCACCGAGTCGCGGTCGGTGATGTCGCCGGCGACGATTTCCATGTCCTTGGCGCGCGGCGAGCCGTCCAGCCAGCCGTTGCGGCCCAAGCAGTTGTAATGGACCATGGCGCGGACATCGGCGCCCAGTTCGACAAGCCGCTCGGCCAGGTGGCTGCCAATGAAGCCTCCCGCGCCGGTGACCAGGACCTTGCGACCGCTCCACTCCATCACCATGCCTCCTCGCGTCTGACGGGCGACCATCCTAACCGTGGCGGCCGCCCCCGCCAAGCGGCGGCGGCGAGGGGGCTTGCGGCCGGCTGGCGCGGTGCGCTATGTGGGTGTTCCCCGCTTACCCAGGAACGGCGCACCCCATGGAAAACCGCGAGATGTACGACGAGATCAACGCCCTGATCGGCGCGGTCGCCAAGGCGCTGGACATCAGCGAGACCGAGGTGGTGACCGCCATCGAGCAGGGCCGGCTGGGCATGGAGTTGCTCACCGACGACGACGGCCGCAACTATCTCGAGGTCACCAGCGACGATGGCCGCGTCGCCCGCGTCTACCAGGGCGCCATCTTCCGCGTCGGCGAGCAGCCCCCCGAACCGGAGGGCGGGTGCGGGGGCGGCGGCTGCTCCTGCGGCCACTGACCCTTTAATCCGTTCGCGCGGCTTCCCACCTCCTAAGGCAGGTTCCCCCTGCCCGGAGGAAGGCAATGCATACCGCGACGTCCTCCCGCTCGACCCACATTCCCGGGGTGAAGGCCGTCACCCTGGACCATCCCTGGCGGTGGCTGTCGGCCGGCTGGCTCGACATGACCGCCACCCCCGCTATCAGCTTCGCCTATGGCGCCCTGTTCGCCGGCGTCGGCTTCGTGCTGCTGTTCGGCCTGGAGATGTACGACGCCGGCTATCTGATCCTGCCGCTGGCGCTTGGCTTCGCGTTGGTCGGCCCGGCCGTCGCCGTCGGCCTGTACGAGACCAGCCGGCGGCTGGGCACGGGCGAGGACATCGGCGCCGGGTACGCCATCGGCGCCATCGGCCGCAACCCGGTGCAGATCGCCCTGGTCGGCATGTTCCTGCTGATCGCCTTTATTGCCTGGGTGCGGCTGGCCATGCTGGAATTCATGCTGTTCTTCGGCGCCACCCCGCCCGGCCTGGGCGGCATCGTCGAGGCGGTGCTGACCACCGACACCGGCTTCCTGTTCCTGGCCGCCGGCACGGTCAGCGGCGGCATCCTGGCGGCGGGCGTGTTCGCCATGGCCGCCATCGCGGTGCCCATGCTGATCGACCGGCCCGACTGCGACGCCATGACCGCCATGCTGACCAGCGTCGACGCGGTGCGCCGCAACTGGAAGCCCATGGCGCTGTGGGCGTTCCTGATCGCACTGTTCACCTTGTCGGGGCTGGCGCTGTTCATGATCGGGCTGGCGGTGACCCTGCCGCTGGTCGGGCATGCCAGTTGGCACGCCTACCGCGACCTGGTGGAGAGCCCGGGCTGACCGAAAGGTCGGGCTGAAACCCTCGGACGGCGTCTCGACATTTCCCGGGTATCCACCTTGGGAGAGAGGCGCCGCCCATGCCCCGTGTCAGCCCGATCCTCGCCGCCGCCGTGGCCGTCCTGTGCCTTGCCGCCGCGCCCGCCGCCCGTGCCGGCTATGCCGAGGGGGTGGCGGCCTACGGCGCCGGCCGCCACGACGTCGCCGCCCGCGAGTTCCTGGCCGCCGCCCAGGCAGGCGACGCCGAATCGGCCTACATGCTGGGGCGCCTCTATGCCATGGGCTCGGGGGTGGCGCAGGACTGGGTCCAGGCCTGGATGTGGCACGACCGCGCCGCCCGCCAGGGTCACGAGCTGGCCGCCGCCTCGCGCGAAAGCCTGGAGGCGATCATGACCCCCGACCAGCTGGCGCGCCTCCGTGCCGCGCCCTCGCCGACCGCCGTCACCCAGAGGCCGCCTTCGGTGGAGGCCTACGACACCGGCGCCTATAATCCGGTGACGCCCGGGCCGGCGGTGCCGCAGGTGCCGGTCGGCGGCGAGCGCCAGGCGGTGTTCGTCCCGCGCGAGGGCGTGGTCGCCAGCGTGCCGGCACCCACCGCGCCACCAGCGATGCTGTCGGCCAATGGCGCCACCTTCGAGGGCATGCTGTCGGCCACCGGCGGCCTGCCCGAGCAGACCCGGCTGGTGCAGCGTCGGCTCAACCGCGAGGGCTACTGGGCCGGGCCCGTGGATGGCCGGGTCGGGGCGCTGACCCGCCAAGCCATCCGCCAATACCAGCGCGACCAGGGGCTGGCGGTCACCGGCCGCATCTCGCCCGACCTGGTCGCCCGCCTGGGCGCCGAACCGCCGCCGGTGGTGGTACGGGTGGACCCGCCGACCCAGGCCGCCGACGCCCGTTAGGCGGGGCGGGGTAGGCGGCGGGCGGGGCGCGCCCCCATATGGGGGCCATGACCGTTTCCCAATCCGACACCGCGCGGCTGGCGCGGCCGGGGCGAAACTGCTCGGTGGTGGCACGGGCCGGCCGGCTGGGGCTGGCGGTGGACGCCGAGGCCTACTACCGCGCCCTTGCCCACGCCCTGCGGCGGGCGAGGCGATCGATCCTGGTCGTGGGGTGGGAATTCGACAGCCGCACCGACCTGGTGCGCGAGGATTCGGGGCAGCGGGGCGAGGAGATCGGCGCCCTGCTGAACAAGGTGGTGCGCGAGCGGCCGGCGCTGACCGCCCATGTGCTGATCTGGGATACCGCCCTGATCTATGCCGTCAACCGCGAGATTTTCGGTCTGGTGCGCATGAACTGGCTGACGCCGCGGCGCCTGCACTTCTGCCTCGACGACAGCCATCCGCTGGGCGCCTCGCACCACCAGAAGATCGTGGTGATCGACGACGCGCTGGCCTTCGTCGGCGGGCTCGACGTCTCCAGCCAGCGTTGGGACACCCGCGCCCACGCGCTTGGCGACCACCGGCGCTCGGACCCCGGCGCCGACGGCTATCCGCCCTTCCACGACATGATGGCGGTGGTCACCGGCGAGGCGGCCCGCGCGCTGGGCGACATTTGCCGCGAGCGCTGGCACACCGCCACCGGCCGCCAGCCTCGGCCGGTGCCGGCCGGCGATCCCGACGAGTTGTGGCCGCCGGGGATCGAGCCGCTTCTGGCCGGCGTGGAGGTGGCGTTGGCCAGGACCAGCCCGGCCTGGGACGGGCGGGAGGACCTTCGCGAGGTCGAGACCCTGTACGTGGACATGATCGCGGCCGCGCGCCGCTTCATCTACATCGAGAACCAGTATTTCGCGTCGCGCCGGGTCACCGAGGCCATCGAGGCACGGCTGGCGAGGGGCGACTGTCCGGAGATCGTGGTGGTCAACCCCGGCGAACCGGTCAGCCTTGTGGAGCGCTCGACCATGGGGGTGGCGCGGGCGCGGCTTTACCGCCGGCTGATGGAGGCCGATCCCGCCCGCCGCCTGCGCATCTACTACCCGCTGTCGGGCGGGCGCGAGGTCAAGGTCCATTCCAAGCTGATGATCGTCGACGATCTGTTGCTGCGCGTGGGCTCGGCCAATCTCAACAACCGCTCCATGGGCCTCGACACGGAATGCGACCTGCTGCTCGAGGCGGCGGGCGACCCCCGGGTTGCCGAGGCCGTCCGCCGCGTCCGCCTGGACCTGCTGGCCGAGCACCTGGGGGTCCGTCCGGAGGCGGTGGCCGATGCCGAGGCGGCGGCCGGCGGCATGCACGCCGCCATCGCCCTGCTGGCGGGCGGCGAGCGCACCTTGGTCGAGCTGGGGGCGGTCGATCCCAGCAACGTCGTCCAGATGATCGCCGACAGCGGCATCCCAGATCCCGAGGAGCCGGTCGAGACCCTGGTCTGGATCGAGGAGGCCATGCCCGAGCCGGCCAAGCGGCCGTTGCAGCTCCGCGTCTGGGCGCTGGCCGGGGTGCTGGCGGC
>JBFMHS010000168.1:0-8767 GCA_040751765.1 Pseudomonadota bacterium
AAGGCCGCCCAGATCCTGGGACTGAACCGCAACACGCTGCGCAAGAAGATACGCGACCTCGACATCTCGGTGTCGCGCGGCGGGCTGAAATAGTCCATGGCGACGGATCGCCGCCGGCTCGGCGTCCGAGCGATGCTGTGGTCACGCCGGGGCGGGCTCGCCCGCAAGCTGGCGGTGGCGCTGACCGTGGCGGTGGTGCCGTCGGTGGTGGCGACCTTCCTGGCCATGACCGTTTCCGACGCCGCCGGCCCCGATCCGCGCACGGTGCTCGGGCTGCTCGGGCTCGATGTCGCCCTGCTGCTCGCGCTTGGCGCGGTGGTCGGGTTGCGGGTGGCCGGCGTGTGGCGGGCCCGTCGGCGCGGCTCCAGCGGCTCGAAACTGCACCTTCGTTTCATCCTGCTGTTCTCGCTGGTCGCCATCACCCCGTCGCTGGTGGTCTCGGTGGGCTCGGTGGTGTTCTTCCGCTACGGCGTCGAGAGCTGGTTCTCGGACCGGGTCAGCACCGCTCTGGAGGCTTCGATCCAGGTCGCCCGCGCCTATCTGGAGGAGCACCAGCAGGTCATCGCCGGCGACGCCCTGGCCATGGCCAACGACATCAACCGCGAGGGGCCGCTGCTGGTTGGGACCCAGCAGCGCTTCAACACCTTCCTCGCCACCCAGGCGGCCGTGCGCGGGCTGACCGAGGCCATCGTGTTCGACGGCCAGGGCCAGGTGCTGGCCCGCTCGGGGCTGGCTTTCTCCATCGAGGCCAGCATCCCGCAGATTCCCTATTGGGCGACCGAGAAGGCCCGCAAGGGCGAGGTGGCGGTGCTGACCAGCGAGGATGACGACCGCGTTCGCGCCCTTGTCCAGTTGCCGGCCTTCTTCGGCGAGACCTATCTGTTCGTCGGTCGCTTCGTCGATCCCAAGGTGGTCGGTCACGTCGAGCAAACGTCGGCGGCGGTGGCCGAGTACGAACGGCTGGAAGGCCGCCGTGTCGGCCTGGAGCGCGCCTTCATGCTGGTCTTCGCGGTGGTGGCGCTGCTGATCCTGCTGGCGGCGATCTGGGTCGGCCTGGTGATGGCCATGGGCCTTGCCACGCCCATCGCCCGGCTGATCGACGCCGCCGAAAAGGTGCGCGGCGGCGACCTGGATGCCCGCGTCGACGACAGTGAGGCCACCGACGAGATCGGCATGCTGGCGCGCGCCTTCAACCGCATGACCGAGCAGCTTGGCGAGCAGCGCCGCGAATTGGTGGAGGCCAACCGCGAACTGGACGAACGCCGCCGCTTCACCGAAACGGTGCTGGAGGGTGTGTCGGCGGGCGTGATCGGTCTCGACCGTTTCGGCGCCGTTCATCTGCCCAACCGGTCCGCCTGCGACCTGTTGGCGACCACGCCCGAGGACATGGCCGGCCGCCCGCTGGACGCCGTGGTGCCTGAGCTTGCCGAGGTCCTCGACGAGGTCCGCCGCCGTCCCGACAAGCTGGTCCAGCACGAGGTGAAGGTGGCGCGCGGCGGCCGGCCCCGCACGCTGCTGGTGCGGGTGGCGGCGGAGCGGCTGGCGGCCGAAACCATCGGCTTCGTGGTCACCTTCGACGACATCACCGAACTGGTCTCTGCCCAGCGCAAGGCGGCCTGGGCCGACGTGGCCCGGCGGATCGCCCACGAGATCAAGAATCCGCTGACCCCGATCCAACTTTCGGCCGAGCGACTGAAACGCAAGTATCTCAAGGAGATCCAAAGCGATCCCGAAACCTACACAACCCTGATCGAGACGATCGTCCGCCAGGTCGGCGACATCGGCCGCATGGTCGACGAGTTCTCGTCCTTCGCCCGGATGCCCGCTCCCCAGATGAAGCCCGAGGATCTGGCCGACATCTGCCGCCAGTCGCTGTTCCTGCAGAAGACCGGCTATCCGGACGTTGCCTTCGAGGCCGAGTTGCCGCCCGGGCCGGTCGTCGCCATCTGCGACGGCCGGCTGATCGGCCAGGCCCTGACCAATCTGCTCAAGAACGCGGTCGAGGCGATCCGCGGCCGGGAAGGGGCGGATCAGCCCGCCGGCCGGGTGGTGCTGTCGCTGACCCGCGAGGCCGGCAAGGTGGTGGTGGAGGTGCGCGACAACGGCAAGGGTCTTCCCACCGAGGAGCGCGAACGGCTGACCGAGCCCTATGTCACCACGCGCGCCAAGGGCACCGGATTAGGGCTTGCCATCGTCAAGAAAATCATGGAAGACCATGGCGGTGACCTTTACCTGGAGGACGCTCCGGGAGGCGGCGCCCGGGTCGGACTCGTCTTCCGCGAGGCCGATGCCGAGCGGGTTTCCCCGGCTTCCGCCGATCTGACGGCTACCCATGGCGCATGACATCCTGATCGTCGACGACGAGGCCGACATTCGCGCCCTCATCGCCGGCATTCTCGAGGACGAGGGCTATTCCACCCGCGAGGCGGCCAATTCGGACGCCGCGCTCGAGGCCGTTCGGGCCCGCCGCCCCAGTCTGGTCATCCAGGACATCTGGCTGCAGGGCTCGGCATTGGACGGCCTGGGCATCCTCGATGCCGTCAAGCGCGACCATCCCGACGTGCCGGTAGTGATGATCTCGGGCCATGGCACCATCGAGACCGCCGTCCAGGCGATCAAGCAGGGCGCCTACGACTTCATCGAGAAGCCGTTCAAGACCGACCGCCTGCTGATCATCGTCGAGCGGGCCATCGAGGCCGCCCGCCTGCGTCGCGAGAACCGCGAACTGCGCCTGCGCGTGGGCGCCGCCGGCGGCACCGCCGACCTGGTCGGCGGCTCGCCCTTCGTGCAGCAGATCCGAGCCGCCATCGACAAGGTGGCGCCCACCAATTCCCGCGTCCTGGTCACCGGGCCGGCTGGCTCGGGCAAGGAGGTGGTCGCCCGCATCATCCACGGCCGGTCGCGTCGCGCCGAGGGGCCGTTCGTGGTGCTGAACTGCGCCGCCATGCACCCCGACCGCATGGAAATGGAGCTGTTCGGCACCGAACACGGCGTCGACGGCCCCGACAGCCCCCGCAAGATCGGCACCTTCGAACAGGCTCATGGCGGTACCCTGCTGCTGGACGAGGTGGCCGACATGCCGCTGGAGACCCAGGGCAAGATCGTCCGCGTCCTGCAGGACCAGACCTTCGAGCGGGTCGGCGGCGGCAAGCGGGTCGAGGTGGACGTCCGCGTCATCGCCAGCACCAACCGCGACCTTCAATCCGAGATCGCCGTCGGCCGCTTCCGCGAGGACCTGTTCTACCGCCTCAATGTGGTGCCGGTGCGGGTGCCGTCGTTGCGCGAGCGCAAGGAGGACGTGCCGTTGCTGGCGCGGCACTTCATGCAGATGGCCGCCCAGGCCGCCGGCGTCCAGCCGCGCCCGCTGGGCGAGGACGCCCTGGCGGCGCTCCAGGCCTATGACTGGCCGGGTAACGTACGCCAGCTGCGCAACGTCATGGACTGGCTGCTGATCATGGCTCCCGGCGATGGCGGCGACCCCATCCGCGCCGACATGCTGCCCGGCGAGATCGGTGCCATCACCCCGGCGGTGCTGCGCTGGGAGAAGTCCAGCGAGATCATGACGCTGCCCTTGCGCGAAGCGCGCGAACTGTTCGAGCGTGAATACCTGCTGGCCCAGGTCAACCGTTTCGCCGGCAACATCTCGCGCACCGCCGCCTTCGTCGGCATGGAGCGGTCGGCGCTGCACCGCAAGCTCAAGCTCTTGGGCGTCAACACCGACGACAAGCGCGGCTAGAAGGAATCAGGGGGCGCCATGAAGGTGATCGTCTGCGGAGCCGGCCAGGTCGGCTTCAACATCGCCCACTATCTCGCCAGCGAGAACAACGACGTCACGGTCATCGACCAGCGGCCGGAACTGATCCGCAAGATCAGCGACACGCTCGACGTCCAGGCCATCCTCGGCTACGCCTCGCACCCGCCGGTGCTGGAACAGGCGGGTGCCGGCGACGCCGACATGATCATCGCGGTCACCCATGCCGACGAAGTCAACATGGTGGCCTGCCAGGTGGCGCACTCGCTGTTCAACGTGCCCACCAAGATCGCCCGCGTGCGATCGCAGTCCTATCTCCAGCACATGTGGGCGACGCTGTTCTCGCGCGAGCACCTGCCCATCGACGTCATCATCAGTCCCGAGATCGAGGTTGCGCGCGCCATCACCCGCCGGCTGCAGGTGCCGGGCGCCATCGACGTCATCCCGCTGGCCAACGACAAGGTGCGGCTGATCGGGGTGCGCTGCACCGAGGCATGCCCGCTGATCAACACCCCGCTCCGGCAGCTGACGGTGTTGTTCCCCGACCTCAACATCGTCATCATCGGCATCGTGCGCGGCGGCAAGGCCATGGTGCCGACCGCCGAGGACCAGATGCTGGACGGCGACGAGGTCTATTTCGTGGTCGACACGTCCCATGTGGACCGGGCGCTGGCCGCCTTCGGCCGCGAGGACCAGGAGGCCCGGCGCATCGTCATCTTCGGCGGCGGCAATATCGGCCTGTTCCTGGCCCAGCAGATCGAGGCCGAGCATCCCGGCGCCTCGGTCAAGGTGATCGAGAACGACAAGGAACGCGCCGAATACGTCGCCAAGACCCTGCACCGCACCGTGGTGCTGCACGGTGACGTGCTGGACCCGGAAATCCTGCACGAGGCCAGCGTCGCCGCCGCCGAGACGGTGGTGGCGGTGACCAACGACGACGAGACCAACATCCTGTCGTCGCTGCTGGCCAAGCGCTATGGGGCGCGGCGCGGCATGACGCTGATCAACAAGACCACCTACAACGCCCTGATGGGTCCGCTGGGTGTGGATGTGGTCATCAGCCCGCGCGCCATCACCGTTTCCAACATCCTCCAGCACGTCCGTCGCGGCCGCATCCACGCCGTCCACTCGTTGCATGAGGGCTTCGGCGAGCTGATCGAGGCCGACGCGCTGGAAACCTCGAGCCTGGTCGGCAAGCCGCTCAGGGACGTCAAGCTGCCCAACGGCGTGCTGCTGGGCGCCGTGGTCCGCGACGGACAGGTCATCAGCCCGCGCGGCAACACCGTGGTCCAGGCCGGCGACCGCGTGGTGCTGTTCGCCGCCGCCGACGCGGTGAAGAAGGTCGAGAAGATGTTCTCGGTGCGGCTGGAGTATTTCTGATTTGCCGAGGGTCACCTACGTCAACGGCCGCTACGTCCGTCATTCCGAGGCGGCCGTCCACGTGGAGGACCGCGGCTTCCAGTTCGCCGACGCCGTCTACGAGGTGATGCCGGTCGTCACCGGGTGCATCCGCCACCTCGACCAGCATCTGGACCGGCTGGAGCGGTCGCTGGGCGCGCTTGCCATCGCCTGGCCGGTGCCGCGCCGGGTGCTGCCGCTGATTCTGGCCGAGGTGGTGCGCCGCAACCGCCTGAGCGACGGCGTCGCCTATCTCCAGGCCACCCGGGGGGTGGCGCCGCGCAACCACTTGTTCCCGGCGGCGGCGCTGCCCGGCCTGGTGGTGTCGGCCTGGGCCGCCAAGGGGGCGTCGGCGCGGCAGGTCGAGGAGGGGGTGGCGGTGGCCGTCCGCCCCGACCAGCGCTGGAAGCGGCCCGACATCAAGGCCGTGGGCCTGCTGCCCAACCTGCTGGCCCGCCAGTCCGCCAACGAAGCGGGGGCCTTCGAGGCGTTGCTGGTCAATGATGACGGCCACGTAACCGAGGGCTCGGCCACCAATTTCTTCATCATCGGGCGCGACGGCGCGCTGCTGACCCATCCCGCCGACCAGTCCATCCTGGCCGGAATTACCCGCGCCAACGTGCTGGCGCAGGCCCGCACCCTCGGCCTGGAGGTGGGCGAGCGCCCGTTCGGCCTCGACGAGGTCGCAACCGCCCGCGAGGCCTTCCTGACCGGAACCACCGTCATGGTTCTGCCGGTTACCCGCATCGACGGCAGGCCGGTGGCCGACGGGCGGCCGGGTCCGGTAACTTTGGCGCTGCGCGCCCGCATCGAGGAGCTTCGCCGCTCGTGACCTCCGTGATCCCCGTTCCCAAGGCCGTGGTGTTCGACTGGGATAACACCCTTGTCGATTCCTGGGCCTGCATCCGCGAGTCCTACAACATGACCTTCCGCCATTTCGGCATGCCGGAGTGGAGTTTGGAGGAGTGCAAGGTCAACGTCGCCAAGTCCTTGCGCGATTCCTTTCCATCCCTGTTCGGGGAGCGCTGGGAGGAGGCGCGCGACGTTTTCTACGCCAGTTTCGAAGCCATCCACATGTCGCATCTCGAACCGCTGCCGGGCGCGGCGGCGATGTTGGAGGATCTGGCGGGACGGGGAGTTTATCTGGCGGTGGTCAGCAACAAGCGCGGCAGCTTCCTGCGCGGCGAGGCTGCGGCGCTGGGCTGGACGAGGTTCTTCGGCGGCCTGGTCGGCGCCACCGACGCCGAGGCCGACAAGCCCCATCCGTCCCCGGTCCGGATGGCGCTGGCCCCCGGTGGTTTCGATCCCGGTCCGGATGTCTGGTTCGTCGGAGACGCCGCCATCGACATGGAGTGCGGGCACGCCTCGGGGTGCACGCCGGTGCTCATGCGCACCGATCCTCCCCGCGTGGGTGAGTTCGGGTCCTACCCGCCGGTATGTCACTTGGATGGGTGCCGGTCGATCGTTGCTCTTGTGCGTGAACTAGCGGTTCCCATATCCGGCATTTGATGGTAACGAGGGGGTCTTGGGGGAGGCGATCTTCTTCAACGACCCTACATAATATCTCGGGCAAATAAGAACGGATCACCCATCATGTCCGCGGAAAAGTCCCAAAACGTGCAGGATGTCTTTCTCAACTACATCCGCAAGAACAAGACACCCGTCACCATCTTCCTGGTGAACGGCGTGAAATTGCAGGGAATCGTGACCTGGTTCGACAACTTCTCGGTGCTGCTGCGCCGGGACGGTCATACCCAACTGGTCTACAAGCACGCGATTTCGACGGTCATGCCGTCGACTCCGATCTCGTTGTTCGAGCCGAACAAGGAAAGCGGCGAAGAGTAAGTGGCGAGCGCACAGGCCGACCAGTCGCGGTCCGGCACCCAGCGTGCCATGGTGGTCCACCCCGCCGTCAAGACGGGGGAGGGCGCCATCCGCATGCCCGAGGCCCGGCTTGACGAGGCGGTCGGGCTGGCCCAGGCCATTGCCCTTGATATCGTGCATGCCGAGGTGGTGCCGGTCGCAAAGTTGCGGCCGGCCACCCTGCTCGGCAAGGGCGCCGTCGACCGGCTGGCCATCGAGGTCAAGGACAAGGAGGTCACGGTCGCCGTCATCGACGGCCACCTGTCGCCGGTCCAGCAGCGCAATCTGGAAAAGGCGTGGTCATGCAAGGTCATCGACCGCACCGGCCTGATCCTGGAAATTTTCGGCGAACGAGCGCGAACCCGCGAGGGCGCGCTCCAGGTGGAGTTGGCCGCGCTCAGCTACCAGCGCTCGCGCCTGGTCCGCTCCTGGACCCACCTCGAGCGCCAGCGTGGCGGCTTCGGCTTCCTGGGTGGCCCCGGCGAAACCCAGATCGAGGCCGACCGCCGCATGATCGGCGAGCGCATCGTCAAGTTGAAGCGCGAGCTGGAGGAGGTCAAGCGCACCCGCGAACTGCACCGCTCGGCCCGCAAGCGCGTTCCCTATCCCATCGTCGCCCTGGTCGGCTATACCAATGCCGGCAAGTCGACGCTGTTCAACCGCCTGACCCGCGCCGAAGTGCTGGCCAAGGACATGCTGTTCGCCACGCTGGACCCGACCATGCGCGGCCTCAAGCTTCCGTCGGGGCGCAACGTCATCCTGTCCGACACCGTCGGCTTCGTGTCCGACCTACCGCACGAGCTGGTCGCGGCCTTCCGCGCCACCCTGGAGGAGGTGCTGGAGGCCGACGTGGTGGTCCATGTCCGCGATATCTCCCATCCCGACTCCGAGGCCCAGGCGGCCGATGTTGAATCCGTGCTCAAGGACCTGGGCATCGGTGCCATGGTCGATGCCGGGCTGGTCGAGGCACTCAACAAGATCGACCGCCTGGACGAACATGGCCGCGAGTTGGTGCTGAACCAGACCGCTCGCCGCCCCGGCACCGTGGCGGTGTCGGCGGTGACCGGCGACGGCATCGACACCTTGCTGGCCTGCCTGGAGGAAAGGCTGTCGGCCGGCCGCGAGCTGGTGGACGCCCAGGTGCCGCTGATGGACGGTGCCACCATCTCCTGGCTGTACCGCCAGGGCGAGGTGGTGGCGCGACGCGACGACGACAGCACCGCCTATATGCGGGTCCGCCTCGACCCGGCCGATGCCCAGCGCCTGCAGCAACGCCTGGCCGAGGCACGCCGCCGATGATCCTGCCCGCGCCCGAGGCCGTCAGCGCCATCATCCGCGAGGTCGCCGAGGCCGAGATCCTGCCCCGGTTCAAGAATTTGCGCGCGTCGCAGATCCGCGAGAAGAAGCCCAACCAGCTGGTCACCGAGGCCGACGAGGAGGCCGAGAAGGTGCTGGCTCGCCGCCTGACCGCTCTGCTGCCGGGCGCGGTGGTGGGCGAGGAATCGGTAGAGCACGACCCGAGGCTGATGGACGCGCTGGGCCGCCCCGGCCCGGTCTGGGTGATCGACCCGGTCGACGGCACTGCCAATTTCGCCCATGGCCGCCCGCGTTTCGCGGTGGCGGTGGCGCTGGTGGTGGACGGCGGGACGGTGGCCGGCTGGATTCACGACCCGGTCCCCAACCGCACCATCGTCGCGGTCAAGGGCCAGGGCTGCTGGCGCGCCGAGGGCATCACCCGCCTGATGCTGCGGGTGG
>JBFMHS010000169.1:0-2337 GCA_040751765.1 Pseudomonadota bacterium
CCCACCGAGGCGAGATGGGCGGCCCCCAGGCGGTCGAACACCGGGAACCCCGCCCGGAACAGCGGGATGCCATGGCGGCCGGCCAGCAGGCGGGCATTGGAATTGGCGATCACCAAGTCGGCACCGCCGGCCTCGAGGATCTGGTCCTCCACGTCCTCGAAATCGCCGATGATCACCCGCTCGGCCGGGAGTTCCGACAGGCCGGGGGTGTGAAGGGTGGTGACGGCGGCCACCACCTTGGCCCCCATCTCGGCCATCAGGCGCGAATAGGTGGCGAGGAAGGACGGCTCACCCGCCACCGCCACCGCGCGGCCGCCGAAGAAGAAGTGGCCGTCAAGCATGGCATCGACCAACTGCGACCGCTGGCGGCGGTATTTGGCCGGCACTACCACGCCGGCGACGGTGGACAGCACCACCATCAGCCTGTCCACCGCCTCGAGGCCGGTCAGGCGGTCGAACACCTCGAACGGCACCCCGGCCTTGTCATTGAGACGCTCGGCCGGGGCGCGCATGTGCTCGCCGACCGCGATGGTCAGCATGGCCCGGCCCATGCCGCGCGCCAGCTCCAGGGTGGTGCCGCCCAGGGTGGTCGGGACGTAGGCATCCGGCACGTGACCGTCCAGCGACGCCGACAGGTCCGGCAGCACCACCGGCTCCAGGCCGAAATCCTCCACCATCTCCTTCAGCATCTCGACGTCGCCGGGGGTCAGGTGGACGCCGGGCAGGATGTTGACCCGCCGCAGCGTCGCCTGGGCCGGCGCGGGGGTGACCAGGGCGTCGACCATGGCGGTGACCGCCTTGGCCCAACCGGTCTCCAGCGAGCCCTCGAAGTCGGGAGCGGAGACGTGGACCAACTGCGGCAGGTCCTTGTGGCGGGCGCGGATGCCCTTGAGGTCGCCGGCCAGGTCTTCGCCGCGGGTTTCGGTCAGCGCGGTGGAAATGACGCCGATGACCTTGGGCTTGGCCCGCTTGGTCATGTTCAGGATCGCCTGCTCCACCTGCTCGGAGCCGCCCAGGATGGTCGAGATCTCGTTCATGGCGGTGGTCTGCAGCGGGATGGCCTCGCGGAAGTGGCGGACCATCATCACCAGCGCGAAGGCGGTGCAGCCCTGGCTGCCGTGGAACAGCGGCAGGCTGCCCTCCATGCCCAGGAAGGCCAGCGCCGCGCCCAGCGGCGCGCTGGTCTTCAGCGGGCTGGTGGACAGCGGCTTGTTGTGGTTGATGACGAGCGCCATGGTCAGGCCTCCTGCCAGGGAGCGGGCCGGCGGACCTGGGCCCAAATGGGATTGTTGATGGCCAGGTCGATCTGGCGCACCAGCTCGACCATGCCGGAGTAGCAGGCGTAGCCGTGGTGGCGTTCCTGGTTGATGTCCAGCCAGGGCGTGCGGGCCTTCAGCGCCACGAATTGCGAGCGCCCGCCCGACAGCATCATGTCGGCCTTGCCCTCCTTGAACATGGCGTACATTTCGCGGGGCGTGATGGCGTCGGCCAATTTATCCTCGTCGCCGCCCAGGCGCTCCAAGGCCTTGGCCTTGTCGGCCTCGGTGGCCTTGCGCACCGACGAGCCGACCACCTCCATCCCCACTTCCTGTCGCGCCTGGATCACCGACCACGACTTGACGCCGCCGGTGTAGAGCAGGACCTTGCGGCCCGCCAGGCGCGGCTTGAACTCGGTCAGCGCGGCCCAGGCCTTGGCCTCCTCTTCGGCGATCAGCGCCTCGGCGCGGTCGGTCAGCGACGGGTCGGCACCGCGCTCGACCAGCATGCGGACGATGTTGCGCAGGGCGTCGGACGTGTCGGAGATGCCGTAGAAAGACCCCTCGAAATAGGGGATGCCCTAGGTTTCCTTCCTCTTGCGCGCCAGCGTCACCAGCGCCTGGCTGCACAGCACCATGTTGGCCCGGGCGGTGTGGCAGGCGGCGACGTCGCGATAGCGGGCGTCGCCGGTGATGGAGGCGCGCAGCCGAATGCCCAAACGGGCCAGCAGGGGGCGGAACTGGTCCAGCTCGCCGGCGACGTTGTATTCGCCCAGGATGTTGATGTCGGTGGGACCGGCGTCGTCGGGCTCGACCGTGCCGATGACGTGCCCGAACAGCGCCTCGCCGCCCAGGCGGTTGCCCAGGTTCTTGGAGCCCACGAAGCCGGGCGCGTTGACCGGCACCACCGGGGTGCCCAGGCGTTCGGCTGCCGCCTTGCACACCGCGTCGACGTCGTCGCCGATCAGGGCGCCGACGCAGGTCTGGTAGACGAATACCGCCGCCGGCTTGTAGCGGGCGATGGCCTGCTTGATGGCCTTGTAGAGCTTCTTTTCGCCGCCATGGACGATGTCGAGGTTGG
>JBFMHS010000017.1:0-2417 GCA_040751765.1 Pseudomonadota bacterium
CTCCACCAGGGTGCTGCCGGGCTTGTCCGAGATGTAGCGCTTCGTGCCACCCCAGCGGTCGGCCAGCACCAGGGCGGCGCCGCCGTGGCCACGGCGGGCCAGCTCGCCCAGGATGCCGGGCAGTTGCAGGGAGGTTCTGGTCTCGTCGGCCATCATCCGACCTCCCGGACCGACCACGCCTTCAGCGCCTCGATCACCACCTGGCCCTGGGCGGCATCCAGCCATTCGGGGTCGTCCACCCCGGTCATCCGCTTGACGAAGCTCTTCAGGCCCTTGACGGTGGGCTCCTTGACGGCGCCGCGGCGGCTCATGTCACCCCACAGGGCGAAGATCTTGCGGACATGGGGCTTGCTGCTCAGCTTGCGGCCGCCGGCCTTCTTGGGCTTCCAGCCCAGCCGCTTCATCTCATCGACCATCGCCGACAGCTTGGGCACGGACAGATCGGCGGCGCTGCCGGCGCCGGTGACCCGGGCCAGAACGGCACGATAGGTGGCGTCGTCCCAGCCAAGTTCCTTCTTGCCCAGATGGATCTTGGCCAGCAGCGGCCGGCGCCGGGGATCGGTCTTGGCGGTCATCGCACCAGCTCCTGATACAGGGCATACAGACCGTCCTTGCGCTTATCCAGCCGGTCTATCTGGCGCTCCAGTTTGTCCTGCTCGGCCTTCTTGGCGTCATAGGCGGTGCGGGCGCGATCAAGCCGACGCAGGGCGCCAGCCACCTTGCGGTAATCGCCTTGCATCTGGACCGCGCGGAGCGCCTCCAAGGCGTCGTCGAAAGCCCGTGAGAGGGGCGCGAGGGCGTCAAACATGGCCAGATGACGATCCCGCAGCGGCTTGAGGCGCGCGCACGCCGCCTCCCATTGTGCCCACACCAGGTCGCTCTCGCGCCACAGCATGTTGTAGCGGACAAGCTGCAGGAGCTCGTCTCGGTCAAGGTCTTCCAGGGTGACAGGCTTGCGGTTCACATCGACCTCCCAACGATCTTCGTCAGCTTGCGGTCCACCCTGAACCCGCGCCGAACCGCGACGCGGCCGATTGCGGCGATCTGCGCCCTGGTGCCCGAGTGGCGGAACAGGCCGAGATAGGACGTGGCGCTCTCCGGCACATCCTCCTTGGGCATGGTCGCGAGCCGGGCCAGGGCGGTGCGGTGGGTCTTCGGGCGGGCCGAGCGCCGGTGCGGGCGGATGACGTGGCCGACGAAATCGACGCCCTTCTCGACCGGCGCCACGAAGGTCTTGCTCTCGGCCAGGCGCAGGCCAATGCCGGAGAGGTGCGCGCGGATCTCGTCTGCCGCCGCCAGCAGCACCTTCGGCTCGCGGTGGACCAGCACCATGTCATCGACATAGCGGACGTAGCGCAGGCCGAGGCGGCGCTTGACCATCTGGTCGATGGGGTCGAGGTAGACGTTGGCGAAGAACTGGCTGCTGAGATTGCCGATGGGCAGGCCGATGCCGGCCGGGGTCTGGAACAGGCTCTTGTGCGGTGGCACGCGGGCCAAGGTACCGGCGGCGTCCCGGACGATCGCGTCCTGGCGCACGTCCTGGAACACCAGCTTGCGGCACAGCTCCAGCATGGTGGGGTCGGAGATCCGGCGGGCCAGCATGGCGAAGAGGTCAGCGTGGCGGATCGAGCCGAAGAAGTTGGCGATGTCGGCTTTGAGGTAGAAGGCCGGCTTGCTCCAGCCCTCGGTCACCGAGCGCAGGTGGCGCTCCAGGCGGTCGGCGGCATAGAGAGTCCCGCGCCCCTTGATGCAGGCGCAGCTGTCGGCGATGAACGCCGGCTCGAACAGCGGCGCTATGGCGCGATAGACCAGGTGGTGAACGATGCGGTCGCGGAATTGTGCCGCCCACACCTCGCGCGGCTTCGGCCTGGTGATGGCGAACACGGTGGCCGGCGCCGGCCACCAGGTGCCCGCGCGCAGCTCGGTCAGCAACTGCATCAGGTTGTCTTCGAGCGCGACCTCGAACGCCAGCGCCGAGCGCGTGGTGCGCTTGTGCCGGCGGCACTCGTAGTACGCCTCGAAAAGTTGGGCCACGGTGATTTCGGATGGCTGCTGCATGATCATTTGCGGACGGCCCGAACCCGGGCGCTCCAGTCCTTGTTGTTGTTGTTCTGGTTGCCGTTGTTGAAGTTCTGGACCCACGCCGAGCCGGATCTGTCGGGGGTGTACAGGCCGGGCCGGCGATTGCCGTTGGCATCGACGCCGGCCAAGCTGCGCCGGGACGCGCGGGGGAGCACCCGCCGTATCCGCCTTGGCGCCTGGAGCGACCCCACATGCATCAGGGGAAAGGGCCGCTACCCCGACCAAATGATGTGCGCGGGCTGGAAAGCCTTGACCTTCAAGCATCAGGCACAGCTCCTTGAGTACTTCAGCCATCCCGACGCCTGTTTGCCGATGGCGTCGGTGAGTTCCACCGT
>JBFMHS010000170.1:0-2983 GCA_040751765.1 Pseudomonadota bacterium
TCCCAGCCCAAGTGCCAAAACATTCTTCGCGTCCATCGTCCACCCCTTCGTCGGTAATGCCGAAAAAGGGTAGCCGATTACAGCCTACGTGACTTCTGGAATTCCACTTGCTGCGTCGAAGAGCCATTTTCCGGTGGGAAGTGCCCGTCAAGGGGGTTTCTCGCCCCTACGGGCGTTAAATCGCGTCCTGCCGTAGCTCAGTCGGTAGAGTTCTCAGGGGGACGCGCCAGCGTATCCCCGACCCTGGTAAGGGCCAGCCTTCAGACAGCCACCCTCATTCCCATTGCCGTGGGAATCCAGTGGGAATATCGTGGGAACGACCGCAACCGCTTCTAGCGGGGTTTGGTGCCTGAAAAGGCGAAAGGCCCTAGGTTTCCCTAGAGCCTTTCATGGTGCTGCCGAATGGAATCGAACCATCGACCTTACCCTTACCAAGGGTATGCTCTACCGACTGAGCTACGGCAGCGTTCCGGGGTCGCCCCCGAAGAGGGGCGCTTTATGCCACAGCCTTTTCGGGGACGCAAGCATGTTTTGGCGCCTGTTGACGCGCCGCCGAAAACGCCCAGAATGCCGCCATGAGCGACGAGAAATCCCGCCCCCGACAGAGCGACAAGGGCAAGGCCGAGGCCGAGGAGCGCAAGCGCCGGCAGGCCGAGGCCCTGCGCGCCAATCTCGCCCGCCGCAAGGCCCAGGGCCGTGCGCGAGCCGATGCCGGGGCGGCGGCGCCCACCGACCTTGACCTGGACGGCGGCGAGCGCTAAACGAAAGCCCTCGCATCAATCGGGGCGCCTCGGCGCGCGGTCGGCCCTCGCCTTGGGCTTGCCATGATCCTGCCCTAGGCAGGCGCCTCCACGGACACCCAGCAAGAGGTCTTTCGGCATGGACAGGATCCGCATCGTCGGCGGGACGCCGCTCAAGGGCGTCATCCCCATCGGCGGCGCCAAGAACGCGGCCCTGGCCCTGATGCCGGCCTGCCTGCTGACGTCGGAAACCCTGACGCTGTCCAACCTGCCGCACCTAGTCGACATCTCGACCATGGCCAACCTGCTGGCCCAGCATGGTGTCGGGCTGGCGCTCAACGGCGACGCCCATGGCGGCGAGACCGGCCGCGTGCTGGGGCTGACGGCGGCCGAGATCGTCAACACCACCGCTCCTTATGATCTGGTGCGACGCATGCGCGCCTCGGTGCTGGTGCTGGGGCCGCTGCTGGCCCGCTGCGGCCAGGCCCGTGTCAGCCTGCCCGGCGGCTGCGCCATCGGCACCCGGCCGGTGGACCTGCATCTGAAGGCACTGGAGCAGATGGGGGCCAGGATCGACCTCGAGGAAGGCTACATCGCCGCCCGCGTCGACGGCCGCCTCAAGGGCGCCCACATCATCTTCCCGCAGGTCACCGTCGGCGGCACCGAGAACATCCTGATGGCCGCCACCCTGGCCGAGGGCGAGACGGTGATCGCCAACGCCGCCCGCGAGCCCGAGGTCACCGACCTGGCGCAATGCCTGATCGCCATGGGTGCCAGGATCGAGGGCGTCGGAACCGGCACGCTCCGGGTCCAGGGCGTCGAGGCGCTGCACGGCGCCGAGTATTCGGTGGTCCCGGATCGCATCGAGACAGGCACCTATGCCGTGGCCGCCGCCATCACCCGGGGCACCGTCGAACTGGTCGGCGCCCGCATGGAGTTGATGGAATCCGTCAACAAGGTGCTGACCGAATGCGGCGTGATGGTCGAAGCGACCCCGCGCGGCATGCTGGTTTCGGCCGAGGGCCGCGACATCGTCGGCACTGACATCATGACCGAGCCCTATCCCGGCTTCCCCACCGACATGCAGGCCCAGCTGATGGTGCTGATGGCCACCGCCTCGGGGGCGAGCATGATCACCGAGACCATCTTCGAGAACCGTTTCATGCACGTGCCCGAGCTGATGCGCATGGGCGCCAAGGTCAACGTGCACGGCGCCTCGGCCATCGTGCGCGGCGTGCCCAGGCTGTCGGGGGCCCAGGTGATGGCCACCGACCTGCGTGCGTCGTCGTCGCTGATACTGGCCGGCCTCGCCGCCGAGGGCGAGACGGTGGTCAACCGCGTCTACCACCTGGATCGCGGCTACGAACGGGTCGAGGAAAAGCTGGCCGCCTGCGGCGCCCGCATCGAGCGCATCAAGGGCGAGGCGGCGGAGTAGCTCACTCCGGCGCGAGGATTTCCAGGTTGCTGTCCAGCTTCAGCGCCACCGGACAGGGATTCATCTGCTCGCCGTCCACCACGCAGGTCCGCGGCCAGCCGTTGCCCGAGCCCTGGTCCAGCGACAGGTAGCTGGCGCCCTTGCAGGAATACAGCCGCTCGATCTGCTGGCCCGGCCGCATGGTGCCGGTGGGAACCAGCCACGAATTCTGGTCGGCACGGAAACTGTCGAAGGTGTGCAGCAGCGCCGCCATTTCCACCGGCCGCCTGGTCTCGTTCACCGCGCGGAACAGCATGCGGCAGGCGCTGCGCTCGGGGACGCCGGGATAGCTGATGACCGACACCGAGATGCGGACCCGCTCCTGGCCGGCCGGGGTGGTGATGGACACCTGCTGGGCTGTGCGGGGCTTGGCGGTTCCGTCGGCGGCCTGCGGCGTGGCGGCGGCGGGAACCGACAGCATGGGCGCGAGCAGCAGCGCCGACAGCATGCGCAACGATGATTTCATGACCCCGGCGGAACTCCGAACCCCAATGCCACCCCCAATGAGGGAAGGGTGGCATTTCCGGGGCAGGTAAGTCCAGTATTATTTATCCATGTTTGATTTGTGTTTATTGACTACCAAAAAGGATAAAATTTTAACTTCATCGTTCAAAGGAACGATGTGCGTAACGCTTCACTCCGCCGCCTCCGCCAGTTCCGGGCGCGTGCCGGGGCGGCGGGTCCGGGCGCGCAAATGGGCCGCGAGGCGGGCGGCCAGGGCGACCAGGGTCAGTGGGGGGTTGGCGTGGCTGGAAGTTGGGAACACCGC
>JBFMHS010000170.1:2993-4580 GCA_040751765.1 Pseudomonadota bacterium
CCGCCGAGCCGGCCACGAAGAGATAGTCCACCCCGAACACCCGGCAGTCGCGGTCAACCACCCCCGTCGACGGGTCGGAGGCCATGCGGGTGACGCCGATATGGTGGCCGCCGGTGGCGTTGTAGCCCTCACGGATCTCGTCCTCGTCCACCTCCAGGCGGCCGGCACCGGTGGCCTCCAGCCGCCGCGCCAGCAGGCGGTGGGCGGCCAGCACGCCATCGATGTCCTGCCCGGTGACCCGCCAGTCGACCCTCAGGCGTGGCAGGCCCAGGCCGTCGCGCCCGTCGGCCAGCGTCACCCGGCTGTCGGGATTGGGCACCTGCTCGGCGTTGTAGTCCAGGCTGAACGAGCCGTCGCGCCCGCGCACCGCCACATAGGGCAGCTTACGCGAGGCGAGCACGTGGCGGGCCAGCCAGTCGGCGCCGAACCGGGCCAGATCGGGCAGGCCCCGGGCGACATTGGTGAGATGGCGGGCGGCGAGAAGGCGGACGGGGCCGGTCTCCTGGCCGCGATAGCCGAAGCTGGCCAGCTTGCGGGAATATTCCCGCTTGAGGAAGGTGCGGCTCATCCACATGGCCGACAGCACCGGGTCGCCGTGTGCGGGGTCGGCGATCACCGGCGGCTCGAAGCGCAGGATGGTGTTGGTCAGGCGTAGCGCCCGTTGCGCCTCGGCGGTCAGCGAGAACCGCCGCCGCAGGTAGACGCCGTCGGGGTCGCGCTCATACTCGAACACCACTCGCACCCCCGGGGCGAAGCGGGCCACCGCCGCCTTGCCCTCGAGGTGGCACATGTAGAAGCGGCCGACTAGGCCGTTGCCGACCCGCGAGGCCAGCATCAGCCGCGCGGTTTCCAGCGCCCCGGCAGCCAGCACCACCTGGCGGGCGCGCACGGCGAACCGCCGCCCTGGCATGGAGGCGCAGCGCAGCAGCCGTACCGCGCGGTGGGAATCCTCCATCTCGATGCCGGTGCAGGTGGCCGACAGCACCACGGCCACCTCGCCCGAGCGGGCCAGGGCGGGGCGATAGCGCCGCCCGAAATCGGTGGGCGGCGAGAACCGCTCGATACCTTGGCAGGACACCGCGTCCCCCTCCAGCCCCGCCACCACCGGCGGCGCGCCCTCCAGCGCCTCGGCGGCGTCGTAGCGGAACGGACCGGCCTCGCAATAGGCGTTGGCGCGGGCGTACCACGGCAGCAGCTCGCCATGGGTGATCGGCCAGCCGCTGTGGGGGATGTGGGGGCGTCGCTCGAAATCGATGGGGTCGAAGGGCACGCAGCGCCCGCCCCACAGCGTGGTGGTGCCGCCAAGGGCGCGGACCCGGTACAGCGTGGTCGGCGGATGGCGCCCGGGGTCGGCGACCTCGCCGTGGAAGAATTCGGGGCCGCGCGCGTCGGCCTTGCGGCCGCCGGCCTCCAGCAGCAGCACGGTCAGGCCGCTGCCCATCAGTTCGTGGGCGACGGTGATCCCCGCCGGGCCGGCGCCGACGATGGCGATGTCGGCTTCCAATTGGAAGTCGGGGGGCAGTTCGCTGGCATCCAGGATCATCCCATGGCCTCCGGCGGACGCGGTCCTCCAAGAGATTAGGCATT
>JBFMHS010000171.1:0-4459 GCA_040751765.1 Pseudomonadota bacterium
CCCCTCCGAGCGATCGGGGGGGCTTTTTTGTCGCCATTCCGGGGCGCGCTCTGCCTGCCCGGGGTAATGTTCCAGGGGCGCGGCATCAGCGGCCTCCGGATAGCCCTTCCTCAACATGGGGGCCCTTTCGACCAAGAATGCGCAAGCTGGTCAGCCGTCTCACTCAAGGTCGCGTCAATATCTTTGGCAGCTTCTCCATCTCTCGCAGACCCGCGCGAGGCCAAGATGCGTAGCGAGAAATATGTGCGCTGACACAAATTACATACAAAAGCCCCTCCCCCGCGCGCGGCGAGGGAGGGGCCAGGAAGGAGGCGCCGCCTACTTCTTCGCCGTCGTCAGCGGCAGCGCGACGTAGCGCAGCGACTGCGGGTTCTCGACGCGCAGCAGCAGGTACTTCTGGCCGGCCGAACGGGCGGCGTCGAGCACCTTGGCCAGTTCCGCCGGGGTGCGCACCGGCTTGTTGCCGGCCTCGATGATGACGTCGCCGGGGCGCATGCCCTTCTCGGCGGCGGGGCCGTCATTGGCGACGTCGGTCACCACCACGCCCTTGGTCGCCTCGTCGATGCCGAAGCGCTCGCGCAGTTGCGGGGTGAGCTGGGCCACGGTCATGCCGGCGCCGGCCACCGCCTGCCCGGTGACCTCGGCCTTGGGCTTCTCGGGGGCCTTGGCCTGCTCGACGGGCTCGTCCTCCATCTCGCCGACCACCACCTGCACGGTCTGCAGCCTGCCGTCGCGCCAGACCTCGACGTCCACCTTCTTGTTGATGGCGGTCTCGGCGACTACGCGGGGCAGCTTACGCATCTCCTCGATGTCGCGGCCGTCGAAGGTCAGGATGACGTCGCCGGGGCGGATGCCCGCCTTGGCGGCGGGGCCATTGTCGTTGACCGAGGCCACGAGCGCGCCGTGCGGCTTCTTCAGGCCGACGGATTCGGCCAGTTCGTCGTCCACCGACTGGATGCGCACGCCCAGCCAGCCGCGCCGGGTCTTGCCGAACTTGGTCAGATCGGCGACCACCGGCTTTGCCAGCGACGCCGGAATGGCGAAGCCGATGCCGATCGAGCCGCCCGAGGGCGAGAAGATGGCGGTGTTGATGCCGATGACCTCGCCGCGCATGTTGAACATCGGGCCGCCCGAGTTGCCCCGGTTGATGGAGGCATCGGTCTGCAGGAAGTCGTCATAGGGGCCGGCGTTGATGTCGCGGGCGCGGGCCGAGATGATGCCGGCGGTCACCGTGCCACCCAGTCCGAAGGGATTGCCGATGGCGACCACCCAATCGCCAACCCGCATCTCGTCCGAATTGCCGAAGGGGACCGCCACCAGTTTCTTGGAGCCCGGGTCGATCTTGAGGACGGCGAGGTCGGTCTTGGAGTCGCGACCGACCACCTCGGCCTTGTAGACGGTGTCGTCGTGCAAGGTGACGGTGATCTCGTCGGCATCGGCGATGACGTGGTTGTTGGTCACCACGATGCCTCCGGCATCGACGATGAAGCCCGAGCCAAGCGAGGTGGCGCGGCGTGGCAGCGCCTCGGGGCGCATTTGGCGCTCGAAGAACTCCTTGAAGAAGTCCTCGAACGGCGAGCCCGGCGGAAACTGCGGCATCTCGGGAACCCGCTCGGGGTTCTGCACCGTCTGGGTGGTGGAGATGTTGACCACCGCCGGCAGCAGCCGCTCGGCCAGGTCGGCGAAGCTCGACGGCGCCTCGCGGGCGGCGGCGGCGAAGGAGTGCAGCAGCAGGGCGGCGGCCACCAGCGCGGCCAGCAGCCATGCCAGCGGGCGGGGGTCCGCGGCCGTCACGGCGCGGGCGCGAGTCTTCTTCACGTTTCTTGGGCTATGCACCGACGAATCCCTCCTGACGGGGAAGTACCCGGGGAAGCCCGGGCCTCTTCGATTTGGTCCCGGCTCCGGCGGCCGTCAAGCCGTTCGGAGACGGGGAAGCATCGAAAGAAACTATGGCGCGATCATGGCCGACCGCACCATCCAAACGCTCAGCAGCCCCAGGACCGCCCCGGCCAGCCCCATGGCCCGCAGCGACGACGGCGGCAGGCTCACCACCGCCTTCATCATGCGCTGCATGGCGCCGGGAAAGAGGGCGTAGGCCACGCCCTCGATCACCATGGCCAGGCCGAGGGCGGTGAGGAGGTCCCTCACCGCTCCCCCTTACCGGGCCCTCGGGCCGTCGCCGAAATACCGGAAGAAGTCGCTGTCGGGCGACAGGACCATGGTGTCGCCCTCGCCGAACGACTTCCGGTAGGATTCCAGCGAACGGTAGAAGTCATAGAACTTCGGATCGCGGCCGTAGGCCTCGTTGTAGATGCGCGCCGATTCGGCGTCGCCCTCGGCGCGCAGCACGTTGGCCGCCCGCTCCGCCTCGGCCAGCATGACCGTGCGCTCGCGGTCGGCGCGGGCGCGGATCTGCTGGCCCCACTCGTAGCCCTGGGCCCGCAGTTCCTTGGCCTGGCGTTCGCGCTCCGACTTCATGCGGTCGTAGATGGACTGGCTGGTCTCGTCCGGCAGGTCGGCCCGGCGGACGCGCACGTCGGTGATGGCGATGCCGTAGTTGGAGGCCCGCTCGGCGGTCTCCTTCTGGATGTCCTCCATCATGCGGGTGCGTTCCTCGGACAGGATCGACGGCAGCATTACCTGGCCCAGCACCCGGCGCATGGCCGAGGACACGATCTGGGTCAGCTGGGTGCGGGCGATCTGCTCGGACCTCAGGGTCTGGTAGAACTTGAGCGGATCGTCGATGCGGAACCGGGTGTAGGTGTCGACGACGATCTGCTTCTGGTCGCCGAGGATGATCTGCTCGGGCGGCGGGTCCAGCGCCAGCAGGCGGGCGTCGTAGCGGACCACCTCCTCGATCAGCGGCAGCTTGAAGTGCAGGCCAGGCTCCTTGATGGTGGCCCGGTGGGCACCCAGCCGGAGGACCAGCGCCTGTTCAGCCTGGTTGACCACGAAGAGCGACGACACGCCCAGGATCACGGCCAAGCCGGCCACGACGGCCAGGACGACGAGGGATGTACGGTTCATCGGCCGCCTCCGCTATCGGTCTGCCGGTTTTGGCGCTGCACCTCGGGCAGGGCCAGGTACGGGACGACGCCCTGGCCGCCCTTGGCGGTGGGATCGATCAGGATCTTCGGGGACTTGCGCAGGATCTCTTCCATGGTTTCCAGGTACAGGCGGCGCTCGGTGACGTCGCCGGACTGCTTGTAGGCGTTGTACAGGGCCAGGAAGCGCTTGGTCTCACCCTGGGCCTGGTTGACCACCTGCTCCTTGTAGGCCTCGGCCTTCTGGATCATCTGCTCCACCTCGCCGCGGGCGCGGGGGATGATGTCATTGCGGTAGGCCTCGGCCTCGTTGCGGGCACGCTCCTGGTCGGCGCGGGCGCGCTGGACGTCGTTGAAGGCGTCGATGACCGCCGCCGGCGGCTTGACGTCCTGCAGCTGCACGTTGGTGACCAGGATGCCGGCCTGGTAATTGTCCAGCAGCCGCTGCAACTCCACCTTGGCCGCATCCGCGATGGGCTGGCGGCGGTCGGACAGGGCGGCCTGGATGGGATTGCGGCCGATGACGTCGCGCATGGCGGATTCCGCCACCACCTTGACGGTGTTCTCGGGGTCGCGGACGTTGAACAGGAACTGGCCCGGATCCTTGATCTGCCAGAACACCGTGAAACTGGCCTCGACGATGTTCTCGTCGCCGGTCAGCATGCGGCTCTCCTCGGGGACCAGGCGGGCGGTGTTGCGGTCGAAGCGGCCGTCGCTCCCGGCGCGGAAGCCCAGCTGCAACTGGTTGACCTTGGTCACCTTGGGCAGCAGCACCGTCTCGATGGGATAGGGCAGGTGGTAGTGCAGGCCGGGCTCGGTGGTGTCGACCCACTCGCCGAAGCGCAGCACCACGCCCTGCTCGTCGGGCTGGACCTTGTAGATGCCGGTGGCCAGCCACGCAGCCATCGCCAGCGCGCCGACGACCAGCAAGCCCTGGCCGCCGCCGACCTTGCGGCCGCCCGGCATCGCCCGGCGCAGCTTCTCCTGGCCCTTGCGGATGATCTCGTCGAAGTCGGGGCCGGGCATGCCGCCGCCGCCGCCGCCACCGCCGGGGCCGCGCCCCCACGGGCCGCCGCTGTTGCCGCCGCCGCCCCAGGGGCCACCGCCGCCCCCTTGATTCCATGCCATGCGTCGTTCCTCTCGCGATTAGCGAACAGTGGTCGGGCCGACCCCTACAGGCCTTATAGGGCAGCGAACCCCCGCTGGCAACGTGCGCGGGCGGGGCTGGCCCGGTTTGAGCCGATATGGAGAAGAGGGATTTGTTTTCAAGGCGAAGGTGGGACCGCCGGTTCTTTGGTGGTGGCCGGGGCTTTGCAAAGGAGGTATCGCCCCTTATATGAGACGACGCTTGAGTTGATCGGCGAGCCCGCGTAAATTCCAAGCCCCCAGCTAGGTTATTGCCCCCCCAACAATAC
>JBFMHS010000172.1:0-7286 GCA_040751765.1 Pseudomonadota bacterium
TGTCGGCTACCGCCAAACTGATGGCGCCGTCGGCCTCCGCCCACGCCTTAAGGGTGATCCGGCCGCCCAGCGGGGTGAACTTGACGGCGTTGCCCAGCAGGTTCAGCAGCACCTGCTTGACGCGGCGCTCGTCTCCCAGGAGCGGCGGCAGGTCAGCGGGAATGTCGGCCGACAGGGCCAGGCCGGCGTTCTCGGCGCGATCGCGGACCATGGTCAGGGCGGCCTCGGCCAGCCGGGGCACCGACAGCCGCTCCTCGCGAAGGGTCTCGCGGCCGGTCTCGACCTTGGCGACGTCGAGGACGTCGTTGATCAGCGCGGTGAGGTGGCGGCCCGAATCCAGGATGTGCCGGCAGTATTCGCGGTAGCGGTCGTTGGCGATGGGGCCGAAGATTTCGGCGGCCATGGTCTCGGCGAAGCCATTGATGGCGTTGAGCGGGGTGCGCAACTCGTGGCTCATGGCCGCCAGGAACTCGGTCTTGGCGCGGTTGGCCAGCTCGGCGGCCTCCTTGGCGTTGGCCAGGGCCAGCTCGGCGAGGTGGCGCTCGGTGACGTCGTAGTTCCACGCCACCAGGGAGGTGCCGCCGCCGAAGGAGGTCGGCGTCCAGGTGACGGTGCTCCACTGGCGGGTGCCATCGGCGCGCACGCACTCCACGTCGGCGGTGACGGCCTGCCCTTCGGCGAGCGCCGCGACGACGCAGCGGTCGCGCAGGGCGGGGTCGGCGTAGAAGCGGCGTTCGTCCAGGCCCTCGCGCTCCGCCAGGCCCAGCATCTCGGCCTGGCGGTTGTTGCAGAACACCACCCTGCCTTCGGCGTCGGTGACGACAATCCCCACCGGCGAAGTGTCGAACAGGGCGCGCAGGCGCCGCTCGGCGTCACTGAGCGCGGCGGCGGCGGCCTCGCTGGCAGCCAGGCGGGCCAGCACCTCCTCCTCGCTGTGGACGTTGGCGAAGGAGCGGGTGGTGTTGAAAGCCCGCACCAGCCCGTAGGACAGCAGGAAGAAGCCGGCGGCGAAGATGGCGTGGGCCAGCCACCACAGATGCGTCCACGCCGCCGCCACCAGGAAGGCTGCCGAGGCCTGGGCGAAGGCGAGCAGGGCCACCTGTTGGAGCTGCATCAGGACCGAGTTGAGCCGGCGCCAGCGGATGATCGCCACGCCGGCGAGACACAGCAGGATGGCCGGCCCCTCCAGGGCCAGGCGGGTGGTGAACTCGCCGGCCTGGACCGAGAAGGCCAGGGCGGCCACCGCCACGTCCACCGCGCCCATGGCGATGATCCACGGCAGCCACCCGTTGGGATCGCGGCGACGTTCGGGCGGGTCGGGCAGGTCGCCGTGGCGCAGCAGCGCCTCGACCAGGAACGCCGCCATCACCAGCCGCGACGCCGGGCCATAGAGGATAAACAACCAAAGATTGTGGTCGGCGGCCCGCGTCAGGATGCCGTGTGGCGCGTAGACGATGGCGAAGCCCAGGAAGGCCAAGGTGACGAACCGTAGCGACGGTTCGCCGCTCTCCTGATAGCAGCGGAACGCCACCCAGGCGGCGAACAGCGACAGCAGGATCGACAGGGATATTGCGATTTCGTGAAATCGATGGTCGTGGAAGACCAGCGGCGGCGACTGAAAGACGAACAGATAGGCCACCGCCAACGACGGCAAGAGGACGATGCCGGCTTCCAGAAGTGCCTGGTAAACCGCGGTAATTCTCAGCAAGCGCTTACCGGGCGGGCGATCGTCCATGCCCCCTCCGTTTGGCCGGATCGGGAAAGGGTAGTGCCGCGAAGACTACCGCAACAACCCTCCCGAACGCCATAGGGGGCTTGATTCGCCGCCGGCTCCGCGCAACCATCCGCTTCCATGACGTCCGACCCGACCACCGGAACCACCTCCCCGGAGCTCACCGGCCGCCGCTCGCTGACCGTGCGCGCGCTGCTGCTGGGCGAACGCCTCGACACCCGCCGCTTCGAGCAGAAGCAGGCGCTCGCCACCACGCCGCTGACCATCCGCTGCGGCCGCAGGGGCACCGCCGTGCTGCTGCGCTATGGCGTGTGCGCCTTCTTCGACGTCACCGCCGAGGAGGAGGCACATTTCCTAGCCGACCTGGCCCGGCTGATCAGCGATCCGCTGCCCGAGCCGGTACGCGAGGAAACCCATATCGACGTCCTGCCCGGCTCCGCCGAGCACGTCGACCCCGACGGAACCATCGTCCTGTCGGAGCTGACCGCCGAGCGCATGCAGATCGTCGCCGACGTGCTGGCCAAGGACGTCATGCTGGAGCATTACGAGATCAAGATCGCCAAGGTCTTCGACTCGGTGGAGCCGCTGGCGGCGCGCCTGAAGACCGGCGGCTTCCGTGACTATCCGGCCCGGACCCTGCTGTCTCAGATCGGCGACGTGCTGCTGACCCAGCACCGCATGGTCGGGCGCGCCGAGGTGCTGGAAAAGCCCGAGGTGCTGTGGAACGTTCCCGAGCTGGAGGGCCTGTTCGGCCGCCTCGAACGCGAATACGAGATTCGCGAGCGGTCGCGCGCGCTCGACCGCAAGCTGGAGGTGGTCGGCGACACGGTGGAAACCCTGCTCGACCTCGTCCACACCCGCCGCTCCTTGCGGGTGGAATGGTACATCGTCCTGCTGATCGTGTTCGAGATCCTGCTCAGCTTGTACGAGAAGTGGTTCTGACGGACCGCCCATGCGCATCCAGGAGCTGAGCCCCGTCGACGCCCTGGACGCGGTGAACAGCGGCACCGGAGGCCTGGACGAGCCGGAGGCCGTACGGCGACTGCGGGAATACGGACCCAACGTGGTGCAGCGGGTCCAAGCCGTTCCCGCCTGGCGGAAGCTGGCGCGCGACTTCACCCACCTGTTCGCGGTCGTGCTCTGGGTCGCCGCCGCCTTGGCGGTGGTGGCCGAGTGGCGGCAGCCCGGCGAGGGGATGGGGCTGCTGGCAGCGGCCATCGTCCTGGTCATCGTGATCAACGGGCTGTTCTCGTTCTGGCAGGAACACCGGTCCGAACGTGCACTGGAGTCCTTGCGCCGCCTGCTGCCGCACAAGGTGACGGTCAGACGCGCCGGCGCGCTGCGCCAAGTTCCGGCCGAACAACTGGTGCCCGGCGATGTGGTGGTGCTGGGAGAGGGTGAGGCGGTGCCGGCCGATTGCCGGATCATCGCGTCGGTGGGGGCGCGGGTGAACCTCTCGGCGCTGACCGGCGAAGCCGACGCGGCGCCGCGCGACGCCCGTCCGGACCCGCAGCCCGATGTCACCGGCGCGCGGTGCATCCTGCCGGCCGGCTCGACCCTGGTCGGCGGCCAGGCCGAGGCGGTGGTGTTCGCCACCGCCATGCGCACCGTCCTTGGCGGCATCGCCGGTATCACCCAGACCGCCGGTGGCGACCTGTCGCCGCTTCAGCGCGAGGTGATCCACCTGTCGCGCATCGTCGCCGCCCTCGCCCTCGGCCTCGGGCTGGCCTTCTTCACCGCTGGAATGGCACTGGGCATGGGCTGGTGGCAGGCCGCCATCTTCGGCATCGGCCTGATGGTCGCCAACGTCCCCGAGGGCCTTTTGCCCACCGTCACCCTGGCCCTGGCCATGGCCGCCCAGAGGCTGGCGGCCAAGAACGTGCTGGTGCGCAAGCTGGCCGCCGTCGAGACCCTCGGCTCGGCGACCGTCATCTGCACCGACAAGACCGGGACCCTGACCGAGAACCGGATGGTGGCACGGCGGGCCTTCGCCGGTGGCGCCGACCTGGATGCCGGCGCCCTGGGTGGGGCCGGGGCGCCCGGGCGGATGATCCTTCAGGCCGCCGCGCTGTGCCACACCCTGGAGCGGATCGGCGGCCGCCTGGTCGGCGACCCCACCGAAATCGCGCTGGCGGAGATGGCCGGAGGCGTCGGCGACGCCAGACCGCTTGACGGAATCCCGTTCGACGCCGACCGCCGCCGCATGGCGTTGCTGTTCCGCTCGGACAAGGGCGAGCGCGTGCTGGAGGTCAAGGGGGCGCTGGACTCGCTGCTGCCGCAGTGTTCGCACATCGCCGACGGCGACTCGGTGCGGCCACTGTCCGACGACGACCGCAGGATCCACCTGGACGCCGAGGCACGGATGGCCCGCGAAGGCCTGCGTGTCCTGGCCTTCGCCCGCCGCCTAGTTCCCGATGGCGTCGAGCGCGACGGCTGGGAAGAGGATCTGGTGCTGCTGGGCCTGGTCGGGCTCGAGGATCCGCCGCGCCCCGAGGTGCCGGCCGCCATCGCCCGCTGCCGCGAGGCCGGCATCCGGGTGATCATGGTCACCGGCGATCACCCGCGCACCGCCGAGGCGGTGGCGCGCAAGGTCGGGCTGGTGTCCGGGCGGGCGCGGGTCATCGTCGGCGACCATCTGGCGCGCATGTCCAAGACCCAGCTTCAGTTGGCGCTCGATTGCCCCGAGGTCGTCTTCGCCCGCACCCGCGCCGACCAGAAGTGGCGCATCGTCGAGGCGCTCCAGGCCAAGGGCGAGACCGTGGCGGTGACCGGCGACGGCGTCAACGACGCCCCGGCGCTCAAGCAAGCCGACATCGGCGTCGCCATGGGCCGGGTGGGAACCGACGTCGCCCGCGAGGCCGCCGACATGGTGCTGGTGGACGACAATTTCGCCAGCATCGTGGCGGCGGTCGAGGAAGGCCGCGCTGTCTTCCACAACATCCGCAAGTTCATGACGTACATCCTGACCTCCAATATCCCCGAGATCGTGCCCTACCTGGCCTTCGCCCTGTTCGACGTGCCACTGGCGCTGACAGTGGTGCAGATCCTGGCCGTCGACCTGGGCACCGACATGGTGCCCGCGCTGGCCCTGGCAGTGGAGAAGCCCCACAAGGACACCATGCGGCGCCCTCCCCGCCCGCGTTCGGAACGGCTGATCGACGCGCGCGTGCTGGCCCGTGCCTATGGCTTCCTGGGGCCGCAGCAGGCGCTCGCGGCCATGGCGGTCTTCTTCCTGGTGCTGACGCAGGGCGGCTGGGGCTGGGGCGGGATGCCGGACCCCGCTGTGTACGCCCGCGCCACCACCGCCTGCCTGGGGACGGTGGTGGTGATGCAGATGGTCAACCTGTTCCTGTGCCGCTCGCGCCGGGAGTCGGTGCTGGCATCCAACCCCTTCGCCAATCGTCTGGTGCCGTTGGGGCTGGCGTTCGAGGCCGGGCTCATGTTGCTGATCGCCTACACCCCGGCAGGCAATGCCCTGTTCGGCACCACCCCCCTGCCGCTCTCCACCTGGCTGCTGCCCCTGCCCTTCGCCGCCGCCATGCTGGCCTCCGAGGAGACGCGCAAGGCGGTGGTCAGGCGGCTCACCCCACCAGGTGGCGGTAGATCTTCGGCAGCGCCGAGGTGAGCTGGGCGAGGTGGTGGACGATGGCGAAGGAGCCGCGGCCGAACAGGTGGGGGAAGTAGGTCTGGGCCTTCTTGTCCACCGTCACCCCGAACACCGCCATGCCCTTGGCGCGGGCCTCGTGGACGGCCTTGCGGGTGTCCTCGATGCCGTAGCGGCCTTCGTAGTGGTCGACGTCGTTGGGCTTGCCGTCGGTGATGACCAGCAGCAGCTTGTGGCGGTTGGGGCGTTCCTCCAACTGGGCGGCGGTGTGGCGGACGGCGGCGCCGATGCGGGTGTAGTAGCCGGGCTTCAGCGCGCCGATGCGCCGGACCACGGTGGGGCCGAAGGGCTCGTCGAAGGTCTTGACCGTCTCCACCTTGACCCAGGCCCGCTTGCGCGAGGTGAAGGCGAAGATGCCGAATTCGTCGCCACAGGCCGACAGGCCGTGAGAGAACACGGTCAACGCCTCCTTCTCCACATCCAGCACGCGGCGGTTCTCGATCCAGGCGTCGGTGGACAGCGAGGCGTCGATCAGCACCGCCACCGTGAGGTCGCGCTCCATGGGCCGGCGCTGCATGTAGACCCGGTCCGAACAGACCCCCGACGCCGCCAGGTCCGAGCGGGCGCGGACCACCGCCTCGGTGTCCAGCTCCGAGCCGTCCATCTGGGCGCGCAGGATCTGTGCCTTGGTGCGCAGGGCCTCGAACTGGCGTTTGACCTGGCGGATGCGTCGCCTGGCCTCGTCGTCGGGCACCCAACTCTCGCCATCCTCGGAGGCCAGGCCGGTCAGCACCGAGCAGTGGTCCTTGTGATAGGACGCCACCCGGTAGTCCCACTCCGGATAGAGGTGGGTGCCGACCAGCGCGGTGGTATCGGTGGCCGAGGGCGGCAGGTCGAGATCGAACTTCAGCTTGGTGGCGGCCTTCTTGCCGTGCTTGGAGATGGTCATTTTGTCCATCTCGTCGGCGGCCTTCTTGGCCTCCTCCTCGTCGGGGTCATCGGCGCCGCGGTTGACGTTGACCATGTCGGCGAAGGCCAGCACCTTCTCGAACCGATTGAGGATCAGGGGGTCCTTGCGGTCGGCGTTGTCCATGTGCTTGCGCTCGGCATGGCGGCGCTTGTCCTGCTCATCCTCGGCGCCGGCCTTCTGCTCGCCCTGCTCCTCCTCCTCGTCCTCGGGACGCTCCTCGGGGGCGCGGTGCAGCGCCTCTCCCCACAGCGGCACCGGCAGGAATGGCTTGTAGCCGACCGGCGCGGCGGCGGCGGCGGGCACGTCACCCGCGAAAATGGCTCGGTATGGGTTGAGCGGCGAGGCCGGCGGTCCGCCCAGCATTTCGACAACCAGTTCCTCGACGGCGGCCTCGGCCCCCTTGAGGTCGCGGGCCGGCCGCATGGCCAACAGGTCCTGGGCCAGTGCCGCGTGGCGGCGCGCCAGGCCGGGGAAGTCGCGCAGCACGGTGAGGCTGGCACGCCGCGCCCGGGCGAGGAATACCAGGTCGGCGCGCAGGGGATCGGCCTCGGCCTCGCCGGCGCCCTCCAGCACGGCGAAGAACGCCGCCAGCCAGAAATAGAGGTCACGGTTGCGGGCCGGGTCGGGGAAGTGGTCGAGCTGGTCGGGAAGCGACAACGACACCTCGTCGCGGCTGGCCACCGTCATGCGCTCGGCCTCCATGCCGATCCGCTGGCGGAAGGACAGCCGGTGCTCGGAGGTGCGCTGGCCGGCGGCGGCGATCTGGATGCCGGTGTCGCCGCCCAGGCCCCGGAAGAACACCGCCAGCTGGTTGCGCAGGTCGTCCAGCCGCACCGCCGCCTCGGGGAAGCGCGGCCAGCTGACCTTCTCGCCCACCAGCCGGTGCCAGATCCAGCCGACCCGCTCTTCCAGTTCGAACGCTTCCCAGATACTCATTCGGTTGCTCTCCCCCTCCCCCGGCTCCGCCTGGGGAGGGTTGG
>JBFMHS010000173.1:0-3737 GCA_040751765.1 Pseudomonadota bacterium
CTTCATCAGGAACACGGGATAGACCGCGAAGGGCGCCGCCGCCGCCAGCGCCAGCAGCACGCCGACCACGATCCGCTGGCGGCTGCCGCTGTGGGCGGGGGGGGAGGCGACGGCCGTGGTGGATCCGCTCTGCATGTCACGCCGCCTTTCCGAACAGGCCCGCCGGCTTGATCAGCAGCACGACGGCCATCACCACGAAGATCACCGTGCTGGCGGCCTCGGGGTAGAAGACCTTGGTCAGGCCCTCCAGCAGCCCCAGCAGGAAGCCGGTCACCACCGAGCCGATGATCGAGCCCATGCCGCCGATCACCACCACCGCGAACACCACGATGATGAGGTTCGATCCCATCAGCGGATTGACCGAGTAGATGGGCGCCGCCAGCACCCCGGCGACGGCCGCCAGCGCCACCCCGAAGCCGTAGGTCAGCGTCACCATCAGCGGCACGTTGATCCCGAAGGCCTGGACCAGCGCCGGGTTCTCGGTGCCGGCGCGCAAATACGCGCCCAGCTTGGTCTTCTCGATGGCCAGCCAGGTGCCCAGGCACAGCACCAGCGAGGCCACCACCACCCAGCCCCGGTAGATCGGCAGGTACATGAAGCCGAGGTTCCAGCCGCCGGCCAGTTCCTTGGGCACCGCGTAGGGCATGCCGGAGATGCCGTAGAGCTGGCGGAACGCCCCCTCGATGATCAGCGCCAGCCCGAAGGTCAGCAGCAGGCCGTAGAGGTGGTCGAGCTTGTACAGCCGCGACAGCATGCTCCGCTCAATCAGGATGCCCAGCGCCGCCACGGCGACGGGGGCGATCACCAGTGCCCCCCAATAGCCGATGCCGGCATAGGTCAGCACCAGCCAGGCCACGAAGGCGCCCATCATGTACTGGGCGCCGTGGGTGAAGTTGATGATGTTGAGCAGCCCGAAGATCAGCGCCAGCCCCAGGCTCAACATGGCGTAGAAGGCCCCGTTGATCAGCCCCAGCAGGAGCTGCCCGAACAAGGCGCCGGCGGGGATGCCGAGGATGGTGATCATGGGGCGTCACTCTCCCTTACTTTCCCCCGCCGTCACCCCCGTGTGAGCGGGGGTGACTGCGGAAGGCTTGCCCTACTTCTTCACCAGCGGGCAGGTGCTTTCCGACAGCGGCTTGAAGGCCTCGTCGCCGGGGATGGTGCGGACGATGGTGTAGTAGTCCCATGGCCCCTTGGATTCGGCCGGCTTCTTGACCTGGGCCAGGAACATGTCGTGGACCATGCGGCCGTCGGGGCGCACCTTGCCGTTCTTGGCGAAGAAGTCCTTGATGGGCAGGGTGCGGATCCGCTCGGCGACCTTGGCTCCCTCGTCGGTCTTCGCCGCCTGGATGGCCTTGAGGTAGTGGGTCACCGACGAATAGACGCCGGCATGGACCATGGTCGGCATCTTGCCGCCCATGCGCTCTCCGAAGCGCTTCGCGAAGGCGCGGGTGCCCTCGTCCATGTTCCAGTAGAAGCCGGTGGTCAGCAACATGTCCTGTGCGGTGTCCAGCCCCAGCGAATGGACGTCGGAGATGAACACCAGCAGGCCGGCCAGCTGTTGCCCGGCCTGGGTGATGCCGAACTCGCGCGCCTGCTTGATGGCGTTGATGGTGTCCGAGCCGGCATTGGCGAGGCCGATGATCTTGGCGCCCGAGCCCTGCGCCTGAAGCAGGAACGACGAGAAGTCGGCGTTGGGGAAGGGATGGCGCACGGCGCCCAGCACCTTGCCGCCCTGGGCCTTGACCACCCGCTCGGTCTGGGCCTGGAGGTCGTGGCCGAAGGCGTAGTCTGCGGTCAGGAAGTACCAGGAATCGCCGCCGTTCTTGACCACCGCGTTGCCGGTGCCGTTGGCCAGGGCGGCGGTGTCGTAGGTCCAGTGAAAGCCGGTGGGCGAGCACTTGTCGTTGGTCAGCACCGTCGACGCCGCGCCCGAGTTGATGTCGATCTTGCCCTTGGAATTGGCGACCTCGCGCACCGCCACGGCGGCGGCGGTGGTGACTAGGTCGAAGATCGCGTCGACGCCCTCGGCGTCGTACCACTTGCGGGCGATGGAGGAGGCGATGTCGGCCTTGTTCTGGTGATCGGCCGAGACGACCTCGACCGGCACGCCGCCCACCTTGCCGCCGAAATCCTCGACCGCCATCTGGGCGGCCACCACCGATCCCTGCCCGGCCAGGTCGGAATAGGTGCCCGACAGGTCGGTCAGCACGCCGATCCGGACCTTGTCGCCGCTGTACTGGGCCTGGGCGGCGCCGGCGGAGAGGGCCAGCGCGGCGGCCCCCAACAGAAGTTTCCTGAGCATCGTGACGTCCTCCGGTTTCTTGGTGTGGTTAGACCCCCAGGTATCCCTTGAGCTTCTCCATCTCGCGGTCGAGGTCGGCGTTGGGGATCATGTCGACCACCTGGCCGTGCTCGACCACGTAGTGGCGGTCGGCGACGGTGGCGGCGAAGCGGAAGTTCTGCTCCACCAGCAGGATGGTGAAGCCGCGCTCCTTGAGGCCGCGGATGATGGCGCCGATCTGCTGCACGATGACCGGGGCCAGGCCCTCGGTGGGCTCGTCCAGCAACAGCAGGCGGGCGCCGGTGCGCAGGATGCGGGCGATGGCCAGCATCTGCTGCTCGCCGCCCGACAGCTTGGTGCCCTGGCTGCGCTCGCGTTCCTTGAGACGGGGAAACAGGCCGTATACCTCGTCGAGGCCAAGGCCACCGTCCCTGACCACCGGCGGCAGCAGAAGATTCTCGCGGACGTTAAGCGACGAGAAGATGCCGCGCTCCTCGGGACAATAGGCGACGCCCAGACGGGCGATGCGGTTCGACGGCAGCCGGATGGTTTCGGCACCGGCGAAGGCCACCGACCCGGCCCGCTTGCCGACGATGCCCATGATCGACCGCATGGTGGTGGTCTTGCCGACGCCGTTGCGGCCCAGCAGCGTCACCACCTCGCCGGACCGCACCTCGAAATTCATCCCGTGCAGGACGTGGGACTCGCCGTACCACGCCTGCAGCCCGTCGACCCTGAGCAGCGCGTCAGCCATGTCCGGCCTCTTTGTGACCATGCCCCATATAGGCTTCGACCACCTCGGGGTTCCGGGAGATCTCGGCATACGGCCCCTCGGCCAGCACCTTGCCGAGCTTCAGCACGGTGATGGTGTCGGACAGGTCGGCGACGACCGACAGATTGTGCTCGACCATCAGCACGGTGCGGTCACGGGCAACGCGGCGGATCAATTCGGCGGTACGGCGCACGTCCTCGCTGCCCATGCCGGCCATGGGCTCGTCCAGCAGCAGCATCTCGGGGTCGAGCGCCAGCGTGGTGGCGATCTCCAGCGCCCGCTTGCGGCCGTAGGACAACTCGCCGGCCGGGGTGTCGCGGTACTCGGCCACGCCCACTGCCTCCAGCAGCTCCAGCGCGCGGCCGTCCAGCCGCGCCAGCGAGCGGTCGGAGGTCCAGAACCGGAAGGACGTCCCCAGCTTGCGCTGCAACGCCACCCGCACGTTCTCCAGCGCCGTCAACTGGCCGAACACCGCCGAGATCTGGAAGCTGCGCACCATGCCCTGGCGGGCGATGGCCGCCGGCCGGGCGCGGGTGATGTCGCGGCCGTTGAACAGGATCTGGCCCCGCGACGGGCCATCTTTCGCTTCTGTTCCGCATTCTTTTCCAGCGTCCAGGGCGCATTCCGGATCAACGTGTCAAACTCTACCCACAGGTCGTTCATAAGATTATAAGTCGCAAT
>JBFMHS010000174.1:0-4825 GCA_040751765.1 Pseudomonadota bacterium
CCCGGCCAGGTCGCCGCCGGAGAGGAGCCGATCCATCTGGTCCCGCCGACCAAGGCCCGCAAGGGCCGGGGCGGCAAGGGCCTGGCGGCCCCCGAGCCGGCGACTTCCGGCCCCGCCGCCACCTTCCAGGTCGCCTCGCTCGACTTCCAGAACAGCTCGGCCAAGCTGACCCGCGCCGATCTCGTCAACCTGGCCGAGGTGGCCCGCCTGTACCGCCAGACCGGCGGCGTCGTCCGCGTGGTCGGCATTGCCCCGGCGCCCGGGCTGTCCGCCGATCCGGTCGCCCAGGTGATGGGCGGTTTCGACGCCTCCATGGACCGTGCCAAGGCGGTCGCCAAGGAACTGACCCGGCGCGGTGTTCCCGCCCACAAGATCATGGTCGGCGCCGACCCCACCCCCGGCCTGCGCGGCGACGTGGGGGCCAAGGTCTATCTGGACGTGATCTGAGCGGTGGCTTCCCCGCGCGGCATGGCCATCGCGGGGGCGCTCAGGCGGATGATGCCCGCCATTCCGGACCGTGACTTGACGGCGGTGGTGGACCACGCGCTGGGCTCGCGCGGGCTTGCCAAGGCCTCGCCCGAGGCCGCCGCCTGGCTGTCCGCGGTCTCCTACATCCGCCATTCCTTCACCGACTATCAGGCCATGCTGGAGGAGGGCTACGGCCCCGAGGCCGCACGGCATTTCTGCCTCGACGCCATCAACGCCGTGCTGGCCGACTGGGGCTGCCGGCGGCGGGCCGGAGAAGGGGCCGGCGAGGAGTAGCCCCCGGGGGAACCCGCCGGCGGCACCGGGTGTTGGCGTCACATGACGCTGCTGGTGCTCGCCGCCATTTCCGGACAGGAGCTGGCCTTTCCCGCCTCGGCGGTGGCCGAGCTGGTGCATCTGCCCCGGCTGGCGCGCCTGCCGACGCAGCCGCCGGTCCTGGCCGGCGTGCTGCTGCTGCGGGGGCGGGTGGTGCCGGTGGCCAGGCTTGACCGCCTGCTCGGTCTTCCCGACGCACGGTTCGGCCCCTGGGCGGTGGTCATCGTGCTGTCGCGGCCGCCGCCGCTGCCGTGGGCGGTGGCGGTCGAGCGGGCCGTCGACGTGACGGAGGCGGAGCGGCTGGAGCCGGCGCCCGCCGGGCTGTCCTACAACGATTGCGTCGGCTGGAGCTGGCCCTCGCCTGGCGGTGCGGTGCCGGTGCTGGAGCCGGCACGCCTGCTCGACCGGGGCCAGTGCCGGGCGCTGGAGGCGTTCCACGACGAGGCCGAGCGGCGCCGGCGGGAGTGGTGCGGTGACGGCGTATGACGACGCGGCCCGACTGAGCGGGCATCCCGCCTTCCGCCGGCTGGCGGCGGCGGTCGTGGCGCGTACCGGCCTGGCCTATTGGTGCGACCGCCCGGTCGAGTTGGCGCAGGCGCTGGTTCCGGTGGTGCGCCGTTTCGGCGAGCCGGACCGTCTGGCCCGGCTGCTGGAGGCCGGCGCCGACGGAGAGGCGGTGGACGCGGCGGTCGAGGCGGTGACGGTCGGCGAAACCTTCTTCATGCGCTATGGCGAGCAGTTCGCGGCCCTGGCCGGAACGGTGCTGCCCGACCGCATACGCCGCCGCGCCCAGGAACATTGCCTGGCCGTCTGGAGCGCCGGATGCAGCATCGGCGCCGAGACCTACTCGGTGGCGATGACGCTGTACCGCTGCTGCGTGGCGCCGCTGGCCGGGTGGCGGCTGCGCATCCTTGGCACCGACATCGATCCCGCCGCGCTGGCGGTGGCCCGGCGGGGCGAGTACGGCGACTGGGCGCTGCGGGGCGTGGCCGACGACCTGCGGCGGGACTGCTTCCACCGCTCGGGCGACCGGTGGCGGATCGAGGACGTCTACCGCCGGGGCGTCGAGTTCCGCCACCACAATCTCGTCACGCAGCCCCCGCCGTCCGCCCCCTGCCAGGGCGGTGGCTTCGACGTGGTGCTGTGCCGCAACGTACTGATGTATTTCTCGCCCGCCACCCGGGCCGGCGTCGCCGCCCGCCTGCACGGGGCGCTGGCCGAGGGCGGCTGGCTGGTGGTGGGGCCGGCCGAGGCCGGTCCCGAGTTGGCGGCGCTGTTCGAGCCGGTACCGCTGGCGGGCTGCACCCTGTTCCGCAAGCCCGCCCGGGCGCGGCGGGCCGGACCACCGCCGCCAGCTCCCGGGCGCCGCCATCCGCCGCCACCGCCGCCATCGCCGCGCCCGCAGCCGGCCGGCATGCGCGCCCTCCTCGACCAGGGGCGCTATGCCGAGGCGGCGACCGTGGGGAGCCTGAGGGTTCGGTCGGCGCCCATGGACGCGGCGGCCCATTACCATCAGGCGCTGGCGCTCGAAGCTCAATCCTCCGACCGCGCGGCGGCCGCGTTGGAGCGCGCGGTCTATCTCGACCCCGGCTTCAGCCTCGCCCACTTCCATTTGCTGCGGTTGCGGCCGCGCGAGGCAGGCCGCCATCTGCACGCCCTGCTGGCAAGCCTGGCAGGGCGCCCTGACGACGACGCGGTGCCGATGGGAGACGGCTTGACCGTGGGGGAATTGCGGGCAGTGGCGACGCGGGTTGCCGGGGAGGCGCGAAAATGATCGACGACTTCGACGCCATCCTCGACCAGCGGGCACGCGAATTGGCGGTCGCCTCCGATACCGCGCCGCCTCCGCCGCCGGTGCTGGTGTGCACGGGCCGTGACGGCCGCTGGGCGCTGCCGCTGGCGGCGGTGTCGCGGGTCGAGGAACTGCCCGACTGGACCCCGGTGCCCGGCTGGCCGCCACCGATCTTGGGCCTGGCGTTGGTGGCACGGCGCCGCGTGTTGCTGGCCGATCTCGATGGCTTGGCGGCGGGGAAGGCGCCCCGCGACGCCGGCCGCCCCGGTCATGCGGTGCTGCTGCGCGCGGTCCCGGCGGCGGTGGCGGTGGACCGCGCCGAGGCGGTAATCGGGCTCGGCTTCCCCGCCGCCCTGGGCGACGGGATGGGCGTGGCGGCGGCCGCCGATGGCACGGTGCTGCTCGATCCCGACCGGCTGCTGGAGGCCATGGCGCGGAGGGGCGCGCCATGACCCGGCTGTCCATCGGCGCCCGGCTGGTGACGGGGTTCGCCCTGGTCGTCGCCCTGTCGGTGGTCCTGTCGCTGTTCCAGCTGGCCAATTTCCGGTCGGCGATCCGATTCGTCAATGTCGTGACCACCGACGACGTCGCCGCGCTGGCCCATCTGAACGAGATCATCCGCCTGCGCTCCCAACTGCGGGCGGCGCGCGAGGCGGCCATCGCCGAGGCTGCCTTGGCCGTCACCGACAGCACCCGCGGCCAGCTTCCCCGGATCGCCGAGCGCTATGCCCAAGGCAGCAAGGCATTGCTGGCCCGGATTGGCGAGTTGGAAAAGGTGTCCGCCGCCCGCACCTCCGACGGGGCCTCGGCCGAGCGGCGGCGGCTGTGGAGCGAGTTGAGCCGGACGGCGGGCGACCTGCGGGCGACGCTGGAAGCGATCACCGGGCGCGGCTCCGCACTGCTGGAACTGTTGCGGCAGGGCGACCTCAAGAGCGCCGTCGCCCTACGGCGCGAGATCGACCTCCGCCAGGAGGCGCTGGAGCGCGAGCTCAACCGCTCCGTCGAACTGGTGGAAATGCTGACCAGCTCGGGCCGCAGGGACATCCTGGCCGCCTATGACGGCGCCCTTGACGCCGCGCTGGTGGCGATCCTGGCAGTGGTGCTGATGGGCGCCGGCGCCACCTGGGTCATCGGCCGCTCCATCACCGTGCCGCTGGCCCGTTTCGTGGCGCTGGTCAACACCGTCGGCCAGGGCGACCTGACCAGCCGGGTTCCCGAGGAGGGGCGCGGCGAACTGGGGACGCTGGGGCGCCACCTCAACGGCATGGCCGGGTCGCTGAGCGCGGTGGCCGCCAAGACCCGCTCGGTGGCCGAGGAACTCAGCGTGGCGGTCAACCAGATCCGGGCCTCGGCGCAGCAGCAGGCCGCCTCGGTTGCCGAGCAGTTGTCCGCCGTCGAGGAGACCAACGCCACCGTGGCCGAGATCACCCAGTCGGGCGCGCAGATCACCGGCCGCGCCCAGGAGGTGGAGCGCAACGCCCTGGTCGCCGCCGGCGGCGCCGAGCAGGGGCTGCGCGCGGTGGAGTCCACCGTCCAGGCCATGGACGCCATCCGCGACCAGGTCGAAGCGACGGCGCGGACCATCGTCTCGCTGTCCGAGCGGACCCAGGCCATCGGCGAGATCATCCTGACGGTCAACGCCATCGCCGAGCGCGCCCACCTGCTGGCGCTCAACGCCTCCATCGAGGCGGCGGCGGCCGGGGAGCACGGGCGCACCTTTTCGGTGGTGGCGGGCGAGATCAAGCGGCTGGCCGACCAGTCGCGCGACGCCACCGCCCAGGTCCGCGCCAATCTCGGCGAGATCCAGCAGGGCATCAACAGTTCGGTGATGCTGACCGAAGAGGTCGGCAAGCGGGTCGAAGCCGGCCTGCGCCAGAGCGACGCAACCGACCGCACCATCCGCACCATGGCCGACAACATCCACGAAAGCGTCCAGGCCTTCCAACAGATCGTCGCCGCCACGAACCAGCACCAGATCGGATTGGAGCAGGTGCAGCAGGCGCTGCAAAGCATCCGCCAAGGCTCCAGCCAGACCGCCACCACCACACGCCAGTTGGAGGGCGCCGCCAACAACCTCAGCCGCCTGTCCAAGGATCTGCTGGAGGAAACCAGGAATTTCCGGCTATGAGCGACATCCGCGCCCAGTTGCTGGCGGCCTATGCCGACGAGTACCGCGAGCATCTGGCGGCGCTGCGGGTGGCACTGGTCCAGGGGGCGGCGGCGGACCTCGAG
>JBFMHS010000175.1:0-2925 GCA_040751765.1 Pseudomonadota bacterium
AGTTCAACTGGATCGGGCCGGTCATCGAATTCCAGGAATGGCCGTTCCAGGCCGCCGCCGCCACCCTGATCGCCTTCTTGCCCATGGTATGGTTCCTGTGGCGGTGGAAGGATCTGCGCCTGGCCGGCAAGGTGTTCTTCGCCATGCTGGTGCAGTTCGCCGCCACCCTGGTGATCTGGACCATGTCGACCCCGGTCATGCGCGACCTGGCGCCGGCCACCGAGCTGATGGTCGGCGTGCTGCTGCCCGCCCAGCTGCTGCTGCTGGTGGTGGTGCTGATCAACGGCATCGAGCTGACCGAACTGACCTGGTCGGGCCGCCTGAAGCGCGCCTTCAAGCCGCTGCCGCCCGACCACATCAAGCGCTTCCCCAAGGTGTCGCTGCACCTGCCGTGCTACAATGAGCCGCCCGAGATGGTGAAGCTGACCATCGATTCGCTGCTGGCGCTCGACTACCCCAACCTCGAGATCCTGGTGCTGGACAACAACACCAAGAAGGAGGAGGTGTGGAAACCGGTCGAGGAATACTGCGCGCGGTTCCCCGACAAGGTGAAGTTCTTCCATCTGGCGCCGTGGCCGGGCGCCAAGGCCGGCGCACTCAATTTCGGCCTGACCCAGACCGCCCCCGACGCCGAGATCATCGGCGTGGTCGATTCCGACTACCAGGTCCGCAAGGACTGGTTGTCGTCGCTGGTGCCCTATTTCGAGGACCCCAAGGTCGGCCACGTGCAGGCGCCCCAGGACCACCGTGACTGGGAACACGATCTGTTCAAGGAAATGATCAACTGGGAATACGCCGGTTTCTTCGACATCGGCATGGTGTTCCGCAACGAGGCCAACGCCATCATCCAGCACGGCACCATGACCCTGGTCCGCAAGGAGGCCATGGAGAAGGCCGGCCGCTGGGCCGAGTGGTGCATCGTCGAGGATGCCGAGCTGGGCCTGAGGATGATGCAGGTCGGCTACGAGTCGGTCTACATCCAGGAGCGCATGGGCCATGGCTTGGTTCCCGACAGCTTCATGGCCTACAAGAAGCAGCGCTTCCGCTGGGCCTACGGCGCCGTCCAGATCCTCAAGGCACACTGGAAGAGCCTGATCCCGTTCAAGAAGACCGGCCTGACCGCCGGCCAGAAATACCATTTCATCTCGGGATGGTTGCCGTGGTTCGCCGACGGCTTCTACCTGATGTTCTGCATCACCAGCCTGTTCTGGACCGCCGGCATGGTGCTGGCGCCGCGCTATTTCGACACCCCCCTGGCCTTCTTCATCCTGCCCACGGTCGGCGTGTTCGTGGCCAAGATCGTCCACCACATGTTCCTGTACTCGACCCGGGTCAAGTGCAGCTGGAAGCGCCGCTGGTTGTCGGCGGTGGCCGGCATGGGCCTGACCTATGCCATCGCCTGGGCGATGTGGCAGGGCGTGTTCACCAAGTCGACGCCGTTCATGCGCACCCCGAAGATGGCCGAGAAGGTGGGCGTCAAGGACGCCATCAAGATGACGCTGGAGGAAACCACCCTGATGGCGCTGCATTGGATCGCCGCCGTCGCGGTGCTGCTGCCCCGCCACAACTTCTACGACCCCGAGGTGCGGCTGTGGGCCGCGGTGCTGGTGGTCCAGAGCATGCCGTTCCTGGCGGCGCTGGTGACCTCCATCATTTCGACCCTGCCGTCCAAGGCGCCGGCGCCGCCGGTGTCCTCGACCAGCAAGGAGACCAGCTCCTGCGCCCATGCCTAGGCTAGGGAAGAAGCACGACTCCGTGAGCCAGAAGGGTGAGGAACGCGGCCACCGCCGCCAGGGAACAATAGGTGAGGTCGGTCATGGCCGGGGGGATGCCACCCCGGCCATTTTCGTGCAAGCGCGCGGGCGGGGAGGCTTGCGCGGGAAACGCCCACCCGCCTAATGTGGCGGCCGGGTACACCATCGGAGGGTCCGGGCGTGGACGGCGGGTTCGGCGTTCTGTGGCTGCAGGCGGGCGGATGCGGCGGCTGCACCATGTCGGCGCTGGCGGCCGAGGACGTCGGCCTGGCCAAGGCGCTGGGCCGCTTCGGCATCCGCCTGCTGTGGCACCCGTCGCTGTCCGAGGAATCCGGCCCCGAGGCCCTGGAGATCCTGAGCGCCGCCGCCGAGGGCCGCCTGCGCGTCGACGCCCTGTGCGTCGAGGGCGCCGTGCTGACCGGCCCCGACGGCACCGGCCGTTTCCAGATCCTATCCGGCACCGGCCGCCCCATGGCGCGCTGGATCGCCGACATCGCCGCCCACGCCCATTCCGTTGTGGCGGTGGGCTCCTGCGCCGCCTATGGCGGCATCCCGGCAGCGCTCCCCAATCCCGGCGACGCCGTCGGCCTGCAATACGAGGGCGGGCTGCTGGGTGCCGAGTTCCGCTCGCGGTCCGGCCTGCCGGTGATCAACGTGGCCGGCTGCGCGCCACATCCCGGCTGGCTGGTGGAAACCCTTGCCGAGTTGGCGCTGGGCACGCTGACCGCCGACAAGCTGGACCCGTTGGGCCGGCCGCGCGCCTATGCCGACCATCTGGCCCACCACGGCTGCGGCCGCAACGAGTTCTACGAGTTCAAGGCCAGCGCCGCCCGGGCGTCGGACCGCGGCTGCCTGATGGAGAACCTGGGCTGCAAGGCCACCCAGGCGCCCGGTGACTGCAACATCCGGCGCTGGAACGGCCATGGCTCGTGCACCGACGGCGGCTATGCCTGCGTCGCCTGCACCACTCCCGGCTTCCAGGACCCCGGCGCGGCGTTCCAGGAGACCCCCAAGGTGGCGGGCATCCCGGTAGGCCTGCCGGTGGACATGCCCAAGGCGTGGTTCGTGGCGTTGGCGGCGCTGTCCAAGTCCGCGACTCCGCAGCGGGTGCGCGCCAACGCCCATGCCGACCACGTCGTCGTCCCCCCCGCCCGCAAGCCCGCTGCGGAGT
>JBFMHS010000176.1:0-2007 GCA_040751765.1 Pseudomonadota bacterium
GGGTCAGGCGGTTGAAATGCGGCCCCAGGACGCCGTCCTGGCGATGAACCTTCTGCTGGGCCAGCGGCTGGCGGCCCATCACCTTGCGCCCCAGCTCGGCCAGGGTGCGGCCGGCGCAGATCATCTCGAGCTCGGACAGGGTGGGCCCCACCGCCTGCGAGGCGAGGCTGAGATTCGGGATGTCCACCACCGCCTCGGCGAAGCCGGCGCCGTCATGGGACACCACCCGGGCGGCGGGATCGCGGCGCCCGAACGGACTGGAGCCGTTGAACACGTTGGTGGCGCGGCCGTCCCAGAAATTGCGGATGTTGAAGGCGGCGTTGATCACGGTCGGGGTGTTGCGCGGTTCGACCCGGCGCGTGTTCTCGCCGCCCACGTGGTAAATGGGGTCCTGGGCGGTATCGCAGCGGTCGTTGGGATTGCGGTCGCTGGCGAAGAGGCCGGTATAGGTGCCCAGGAACGCGCCCTGGGACGACATCACATCGTTGGTCTCGTACAGGATGGGCGACTCGCGGTCGGCGTTGTCGGCCAGCCGGTAGAGCGGGAAGTCCGACCGCCTGGGCGTTGCGTTGGCCCCCGACGCCGCCCCCGACGGCACGCGCCGAAATCCTCGTCGCCGGCATTCAGCCCGGGACTGAACTGGTTCTTGACGCGGCTGTCGGCGCCCGCATGGAAATGGCAGCTGGCGCAGGCGACGCCGTTGCTTCCGATTCCCTGGTCCCAGAACAGCGCCTTGCCGAGAACCAGCAGGGCCTGGGGATCGGCGACATAGGCGGAAGTGTCGGGAGGGGGAGGGGTGGTGCCGGTGAGCGCCGGCGGAACGACAGGGGGCGCTTCGACGACCTGGGCCATGGCCGTCGCCGCCGCGCCGGCGGCGACGACCAGCGCGAGCCCGGCCAGGGGCCGCCAGAAATGACGTGATCTCATCGCGAGCCATCTCCATCAAGGGACGGGCGGGCCGACGCCGCCCGGACCACCGATGGTGACCGCGAATGCCCCCGCGCCGGGAATGGGCATCGGGCGATGATCAACTCACGGATGAATGGCGGCACGCGAAATCGTGGCGTCACTTCTCCTTGAGCATGTACCACCGCCGGGCGCGCTCGTAGCCTTCGGCCACCGGTCCGCTGCCCAGCTCCTTGGCCACCGGCTTCATCTTGGCGTCGATGCGCGCGCGCAGGGCCTCGTCGCCGTTGGCGGCCGCCAGCACCATCCACTTGACGCCCTCCACCGGGTCCTTCCTGACCCCGTGGCCGGTAAAATGCATGACGCCCAGGTTGTATTGGGACGGCGCGTGGCCCTTGGCGGCCGCCTTGGCCATCCATTCGGCGGCGCGCTCGCCGTCGGCGGCGACGCCTTCGCCCTTCAGGTACATCATCCCCAGGCCGTGCTGGGCGGCGGGCAGGCCCAGTTCGGCGGCCTTGGCGATCAGCGCCAGCGCCCGTTCGGGGTCCTTGTCGACACCCCGGCCGGCGAGCAACAGCGTGCCCAGGTTGGACATGGCCTCGGGCGAGCCCTGGTCGGCCGCCTGGCGCAGCAGCCTGGCGGCGGCTTTCTCGTCCTTCCTGCCGCCCGCCCCCTCCAGCAGCAGGTTGGCGAGCATCACCCGCGCCTGCGGGTCGCCGCCGTCGGCCACCTCGCGCAGCAGCTCGCGGGCGGCGGCGGGATCGGGCTTGCCGGCAGCGCCCTTGAGCGTCGCCGCCGCCAGCAGCTTCTTGGCCGACAGGCTGCCCTTGGCGGCGGCCTGTTTCAGCAGGTCGACCCCCTTGGCCGGGTCGGCCTCCTTGATGGCCCGCTTGAGGTGCAGTGTCGCCAGCAGGATCTGGGCCTCCGCGTTGTCGGCCTTGGCGCGGGCGACCAGTTGGTCCAGCGACACCACCTCGGGCTGGCCGGCATTGGCGGGGAAGGCGAGAAGCGCGGCCAGGGCGGCGCCGGCCAGCAGCATGCGAAGGATGGCGGTCATCGACGGCGCTCCCTCAGTTGGCACCAGTGGAATAGGTGTTGGTG
>JBFMHS010000177.1:0-5310 GCA_040751765.1 Pseudomonadota bacterium
TTCCTGAAGCGCTATCCGGACATCCGCCTGCAGATCCAGGGCCATGCCGACGAGCGCGGCACCCGCGAGTACAACCTGGCCCTCGGCGATCGCCGCGCCAATTCGGTGAAGGAATACATGCTGGCCAACGGCATCTCCTCGGCCCGCCTGGCCACCGTGTCCTTCGGCAAGGAGCGCCCCGAGGCGGTCGGCACCAACGAGTCCTCGTGGGCCAAGAACCGCCGCGCGGTGAGCGTGATCGCGCAGTAACCGGAGAAGCCATGTTCCGTTCAGGCGGAACGTGTGCCTTTGTTTGCCCCCGCCGCGATGGCGGGGGCGCATGATTCAGCCAGGACGGATCATGCTTTAGACCGCCACCAGGGCCGCCGCCACGCGGCGGTCCTCGGTGAGCAGGACGTTGTAGGTGCGGCAGGCGGCGCCGGTGTCCATGGGCTCGGCGACGATGCCGGCAGCCCGCAGCGCCGCCTTCAGCTCGCGCGGCAGAGGCATCATCCCCCGGCCGCAGCCGATGAGCAGGATTTCGATCCCCGCATCCATCGCCGGCGCCAGCGCTTCGGCGCTCAGCTCACCCGTCCAGGCCAGGGTGCGGTCGGGCAGGACCAGGACCGGGCCCTCGTGACGCTGCCCGGAAATGGTGAAGCCGAGATCGCCATAGCCCTGGACGAGCTGGCGGTCGGCGGAAACGGTGGGGGTGATGTCCATGGCACGCCATATGGGGGCCCCGAAGGGCCCCACCAAGGTTCAGGTCAGGGCATGGCCTGCTCGGCCCGCTCCTCCTCCTCGCGCTCCTTGCCGGTGCGCAGGTTGAAGTAGATCAGGATCGGCATCGCCACGTAGATCGACGAATAGGTGCCGATCACCACGCCGAAGATCACCGACAGGGAGAAGCCGTACAGCACCTCGCCGCCGAACACTGCCAGCGCCACCAGCGCCAGCAGGGTGGTCAGGCCGGTCAGGATGGTGCGCGGCAGCGTTTCGTTGGTCGACTGGTTCAGCAGGTCAAACAGGCTCATCGCCTTGTACTTGCGCAAATTCTCGCGCACGCGGTCGTAGGAGACCACGGTGTCGTTGATAGAATAGCCCGCGATGGTCAGGATCGCCGCCACGCTGGTCAGGTTGAACTCGATCCCGGTCAGCGCGAAGAAGCCGAAGGTGGCGATGACGTCGTGGAAGGTGGCGATCAACGCGCCGACGCCGAACTGCCACTCGAAGCGGAACCACACATAGGCGGCGATGGCCAGGACCGACAGCGCCACGGCCATCACGCCGTCGCGCACCAACTCGTCACCCACCTTCGGCCCGACAATCTCGACGCGCCGATAGGAATAGCCCTCGCCCAGCGCCGCCTTCACCCTGTCCAGGGCCGCCATCTGGGCCTTCTCGTCGCCGGGCTGGCGCTCGACGCGGATCATGACGTCGCGGCCCGTCTCGCCGAATTCCTGCAACGACACCTCGCCGAGGCCGAGGCCGCCCAGGGTCGAGCGCATGGCGCCGATGTCGGCCTGCCTCTCGGTCTGCACCTCGACGACGATGCCGCCGGCGAAGTCGACGCCGAAGTTCAGGCCCTTGGTGAACACCAAGGCCAGCGAGGCGACGATGATCGCCGCGGTGAACAGGAAGGCGGGAACGCGCTTGCCGATGAAATCGAAGGCGAACTTCCGCGGCATGTGATGGAGCAACGGCTTCATAGCGGCAGTTCCTTGGGCTTCGACGATTTCAACCAGGCCACGATCATCAGGCGGGTGACCATGATGGCGGTGAACATGGAGGTCAGCAGGCCGAGTGTCAGGGTGACCGCGAAGCCGCGCACCGGACCCGAGCCAAGCCAGAACAGCAGCGCGGCAGCCACCAGGGTGGTCAGGTTGGAGTCGAGGATGGTGGTGAAGGCGCGCTGGAAGCCCGATTGCAGCGAGCCGATCAGGCCGCGTCCGGCGGTGTACTCCTCGCGCATGCGCTCGAAGATCAGCACGTTGGCGTCCACCGCCATGCCCATGGTCAGCACGATGCCGGCAATACCGGGCAGCGTCAGCGTGGCGCCCAGCACCGACAGGGCGGCGACCAGCATGGTCAGGTTGAGCAGCAGGCCGATGACCGAGAACACGCCGAACAGGCCGTAGGCCACGACCATGAACCCGATCACCAGCACCAGGCCAAGCCCCGACGCGATGGCGCCGGCGCGGATGGAATCGGCACCGAGATCGGGGCCCACGGTCCGCTCCTCGAGGACCTGCATGGGCGCGGGCAGGGCGCCGGCGCGCAGCAGCAGCGCGAGGTCGCGGGCGCCCTCGACGGTGAAATTGCCCGAGATGATGCCCGAACCACCCAGGATGGGCTCGTTGATGCGCGGGGCCGAGATCACCCGCTCGTCCAGCACGATGGCCAGCATCTGGCCGACATGCTCCTTGGTGGTGTCGCCGAACTTCTTGCCGCCCTGGGCATTGAAGCGGAACGAGACCACCGGGCGGCCTTCCTGGAACGACGGCTGGGCGTCGGTCAACAGGTCACCGCCGACCTCCACGCGCTTGCGCACCACGTAATGCGACGGATAGCCCAGAGCCGGGTCCTCGTTGGAGGGCAGCAGCACCGACCCCGGCGGCACGCGGCCGCCCTTGGCTTCGTTGGCCGTGGTGCTGTCGTCGACCAAGTGGAAGGTCAGCTTCGCGGTCTTGCCGATCAACTGCTTGATGCGGTCGGGATCCTTGACGCCCGGCAGCTGGACCACGATGCGGTCGGCGCCCTGGCGCTGGATGGACGGCTCGCGGGTGCCCAGTTCGTCGATACGCCGGCGGACGATCTCCAGCGACTGCTCGACGGCGGCGTTGATGGACTGCTTGAGCGCGTTCTCCGGATAGCGCAGCACCATCACGCCGTCATCGCCGGCCTCGACGGTGGCGGTGTTGTCCAGCTTGCGCAGCATCTGCCGCGCCTTGTCGCGCTCGGCGGGCTCGAGGACACGGACCTTGACGGCGTCGTCGCCAAGGGTGCCCAGTTCCGCGTATTTGATGCGCTCCTTGCGCAGGTCCGTGCGGATGGACTCGACGAGGGAGGACAACTGCTCGCGCACGACGTAGCGCGTATCCACCTCCAGCAGCAGATAGGAACCACCCTGGAGGTCGAGACCCAGGCTGACCGGCTGCAGCCACGACGGCATGCGGTCGGCGGTCTCGCGCGGCAGAAGATTGGGCGCCGCCCAGATGATGCCGGCGAGGCACGCCAGCACCACCATGGCGATCTTCCATTTGGGGAAATGGAGCATGTCCGTCCCGTCGTCAGGGGTGGAGCCGGCCTATTTGTCGGCCGGCTTCTCGGTCTCGGCCTCGTCCTTGCCGGCAGCGACCGGCTCGGTCTTGGTCATGATGTCCTGGATGGTGGCGCGCACGACGCGCACCTTCACGTTGTCGGCGATCTCAAGCACGACCTCGGTGTCGCTGACGATCTTGTTGACGGTGCCGATGATGCCGCCCGAGGTCACCACCTTGTCGCCCCGGCGCAGCGCGGCCAGCATCTCCTTGTGCTGCTTCATCCGCTTCTGCTGCGGGCGGATGAGCAGGAAGTAGAACACCACGAAGATGAGGATCAGCGGCAGGAAGGACGTCAGCATGTCCCCGGCGGGGGCGGCGCCGGCGGCCTGGGCGTAAGCGGGAGAAGAGAACATCGGTGTCTCCTGGATGGCGACCGATCGGAAAGTGTGCGGAATATAGCGGCACTGGGACGCGATGCAAACGTTAAACGGGTTGTTTCTTGCCCTCCCCGGCCGTCGGACTTAGGCTGCGCGCATGGAACCGGAAACCCATTCGCTGCTCGCCCGCATCGCCGAGGCGCTGGACCGGCTGGCGCCGCCGCCCGCCGCCGCCGCCGACCTCGCCGCCGCCGACGCCTTCGTCTGGCACGCCGCCCCCGATGGCCTGGAGCCGGGCGCCGAGGTCAACCGGGTGGACATCGCATTGCTCAAGGGCATCGACCGCCAGCGCGACCAGCTGCTGGACAACACCCGGCGGTTTGCCGACGGCCTGCCGGCCAACAACGCCCTGTTGTGGGGCGCGCGCGGCACCGGCAAGAGTTCGCTGGTCAAGGCGGTGCACGCCGCCGTCAACGCCGCCCGACCGGGCGCCCTGGCTTTGGTCGAGATCCACCGCGACGACATCCCCACCCTGCCCCGGTTGCTGAAGATCCTGAAGGGATCCGGGCGCCGTACGGTGCTGTTCTGCGACGACCTGTCCTTCGAGACCCAGGACGACGCCTACAAGTCGCTGAAGGCGGTGCTGGAGGGCGGCATCGAAGGCCGCCCGGGCAACGTTGTGTTCTACGCCACCTCGAACCGCCGCCACCTGATGAGCCGCGACATGATCGAGAACGAGCGCGGCAGCGCCATCAATCCCGGCGAGGCGGTGGAGGAGAAGGTGTCGCTGTCCGACCGCTTCGGCTTGTGGCTGGGCTTCCATCACGTCGGCCAGGACACCTATCTCGACATCGTGCGCGGCTACGCCGCCCGCTTCGGCCTGCCCATCGGCGACGAAGAGTTGGCCGCCCTAGCCAACGAATGGTCGGTCACCCGCGGCTCGCGCTCGGGCCGGGTGGCGTGGCAGTTCATCCAGGACCTGGCCGGGCGGCTGGGCAGACGCCTGGATTAGCGGCGTTTCGCCACCCAGCGCAGCACCACCAGCGTCGCCACGAAGATCAGCGCGCCGCCCACCAGGACGGCGGCGCCCATCATCAGCGAGGTCTCGGGCGGATAGGCCAGGATTTCGGTCTGGGGCACGGTCGGGATCCCGATGGTTGCGCGATCCGGCCAGCATGGGCCGGCCGGCGGCCGGCGCCCTTGCCGTTGGTCAAGCGCCGTCGCCGGGCAGCGCGCTGACCGCGGGGTCGGCCAAGTGGTCCATGGGATTGACCGCCTTGGTGCCCTGGCGGATTTCGAAATGGAGCTGCGGCGAGGAAACGCTGCCGGTGGCGCCGACGGTGGCGACCCGCTGGCCGCGTGCCACCGAATCGCCCTTGGAAACCAGCAGTTGGTCGTTGTGGGCGTAGGCAGTCATCCAGCCGTCGGCGTGCTTGATGAGCAGCAGATTGCCGAATCCCTTGAGTTCGTTGCCGGCATAGGCGACGACCCCATTCTCGGCCGCCAGCACCGGCGCCCCCTTGGGGGCGGCGATGTTGATGCCGTCGTTGTGCTGGCCCTTGCCGACGGAACCGAAATCGGCCACCACCTCGCCCCGCAGCGGCCAGATGAAGCCCTTGCCCGCCATCGGTGGCGGTGCGGGCGGCAGCGCCTGCTGCGGCTGGAAGGCAGGGTGGCGGGTCTCGGCGGGC
>JBFMHS010000178.1:0-7325 GCA_040751765.1 Pseudomonadota bacterium
GACATAATGCGGGCCACCGCCGAGATCATCCACAGCGAACCGAAGGCGCGGTTGAGCCGAGTGTCGGCGGCACCGAGATGGCTGACCGCCCAGGCTTCCAGCCGGGGCACGCCGTCCCAGCGGAGATTGGTCAGGTACTCGCGCACGGGGTGGATGCGGACGTCGCGGGCCGCCGCGCCGACGCTGCGGGCGACGATGGCGGGGGCGACGTTGATCTCGCGGCGCTGGAGCCATTCGGCGCAACGGACGTCGTCCACATCTGACCACGGGCGGGGGATTGGTGCCTGATCATCCCAGGGCAGCGGGCGGTTGACGACGATCTCCTGGCGGAACTCGTCGAACACCAGCGCCCCAGGAAAGGCTTCGTCGTGGGACAGCGCGGTGATGACGTTGGCCTCGTTGCGCTCCGGGCTGCCGTCGGCGCCGGTGCGCAGTTGGCCGAACCAAGCCGGTCTGACGGCGAGTGCCCCGGCGGGGCCGGTGCGGCGGCGCAGATCGCGAATCTGCTTCTCGGTCACCGACACCGGGATGCGGGTGGTGGCCTTGATGGCGACCAGCACCTGACGCTCGGCCACCGGGTCGAGGCGGGCCTGGGCGAGATGGCCGAGCAGCCGCGCCAAGTCGCCCATCTCGGGTGGGAAGGTCAGCGCCAGGGCGGCGGCATGGAGATCGTCGAAGCCGCTGGGGGGCGGCGGTTCGTCGGCGGGCGGATCTGAGATGGCCGCACCTTTATTATAATGTGCGGCCACCGCGCCCTTGCCGAGATCGTCGTTGAAATCGTCGCCGTGTAGGGGCGAGACGATGGTGGACGGGATGCCGGCCTGATTGAGGCGGTCGGCCAGGCTGGCCGCGGCCTGCATGCCGGCGTCGCCGGCATCGGCGAAGATGGTGACGCGGCGGGTGCCCTCGGGCCATTGCCACTGGCGGATGCCGCCCGCCGATAGCGCCGCCCAGGTGGGGGTGCCGAAGATTGCCCAGGCCGACAGGGCGGTCTCGATGCCTTCGGCGACACCGAGATGCCCGTCGGCGGGCAGCGGCGCGAGCCGGACCGAACCGCCATCGACCGCCCCCAGCATCTTCTTGCCCGGTGGCGCCTTGCCCGAACCGTCGTCGAGCAGGAAGGTGCGGTGGATACCACCGACGGGATTGCCGGCGCCGTCACGGACGATGCCCACCAGCCCTGGCCAGCCGCGCCGTCCCTCGAAGTCGGGAAGGTCGTCGTGGTACAGCAGATCGGGCGAGCGGGGATTGCCAACACCGCGGGCGCGCAGATAGGTCTCGCCGATGGTCCCGGCCAGCGGCTGGACGCCGCCCAGGATGCGGGCGATCTCCAGGTCGTGGGTCGGCTTCGGTGTTGGCGAGCGCACCGGGGCGGGCAGATCGAGCCGTGCCAGCCGAGCGGCTTCCTCGAACAGGTCGCGGTCGGCGAGGCCGGTGGCATGATGGATCAGATCGATGGGGCCGGCGCTCTCGCCGGTGGCGTGGTCGAAACCCCAGCCGGCATGGGCGCCGGTCAGGTGCAGGATGCACGAGCCCTCCTTGCGCGGAGACCGCCCCGACAGGTCGGCGCAGCGCAACGTCCGGCGGTCCTGCGACCACCGCGCCTGCGGAAACAGCCCCGGCAGCCAATCCGGTGCCGTCGCGGCGAGGCGGTCGCGGATGTCGTCGAGATCAAGGCGGGCCGGCGGCAGCCAGACGTCGTTGAGGTCGATCATGCCAGGATCACCAGCCCCCGTTCGGCGCGGGTGATCGCGGTGTAGAGCCAGCGGCGGCGATCCTGTTCCGTGCGGCCCAGGCCGTCATCCCAGACGATGACGTTCTCCCACTGCGAGCCCTGAGATTTATGGCAGGTGATCGCCCAGCCGAAGGTGGCCTCGGCCAGCTTCTTCTTGTCCCGCCAATCGCGGTCATGGCGGTGGGGATCAAGGGCGACGTGATCCTCGAAATGCCCCTTGTAGAGCATCAGCCGCCCCGGCTTGCCATCCTTGGCCGGAGGCCCGATGGGAGTGCCGTCCTCGTCGGTGACGACGGCGGAGAAGTAGACGCTGCCCTCGTCGACAATGTCAGCCAGAGTCAGGAACATGCCGTTGATGAGGCCGAGGTCGTTCTGGTTCTTGAGGCAAATCACCTTCTCGTTGGCACAGGTAGGTAGATACGATCCGCCGAATCCTGCGGCACGGCGCAGCGCGTTGTTCAATTGGAATCGGGTGGCGTTGCGGCCGCAGATGACCTGACCACCGCGCAGGGCTTGCTGCGGGGTGACGTCGGCCATCCGCATCTTCCAGGCATGGTCGTCATATTGGCCGAAGCCGATGGGCTGGCCTTCGCGGGCCATGGTGGCAAGGCGGATGATGGCGCTCTCGGCGGCCTGGCGGTGGATCTCGGTCAGCATGATGTCGGGCGCTGCCTGGGTGAAGGCGCCTTCGCCCTTGATTGGCGGCAACTGGCCGGGATCGCCCAGCACCAGGATGGGGCGCTCGAAGCTCATCAGGTCGCGAGCCATGTCCTCGCCGACCATGGACACCTCGTCCAGCACGATCAGCTTGGCGGTGGCGGCCGGACTATCGGGATTGAGGGCGAAGCGCGGCTTCTTCATCTCGCGCAACGTCTGGCGCATGGCCTCGATGGCGGCCTCGGCGGTGGTGCGGTCGAAGCCGCCGAGGGACCGGGCCGTGATCTCAGCCTGGGCGATCCGCTTCTGGGCTTCCTCGATCTCCTCGTCGGTCGCCTCGATCACGCTATAGATCAGGCTGTGGATGGTCCGGGCCGGAGTGCCCTTGCGCCGCAGCACCAGGGCGGCCTTGCCGGTGAAGGTGGCGGTGACCACGCCGGGGTGATCCTCGGCGTGGGGGGCGAGCCCCAGATCCTCCAGGGCGAACTTCAGCACCGTGGACTTTCCCGTCCCGGCATAGCCGAACAGCCGGAACACCTGCTGCTCGCTGGTGCGGGTCTGGAACCAATCGCGGATGGCCGCGATGGCCTGGGCCTGGGTGTCGGACGGAGTGATGTCGCCCATTATCGTCACCGGGGCTGGAAGCGTTTCTCGACCTCGGCCAGCCGGTTGGCCAGGGTGCTGGCCTGGGCGACCAGGGCGGCGATGTCGGTGCGCAGCTGGTCGAGTTCGGGATCGGTGCGGATGGGGCCATAAGCGGCTTCGCGGATCTGCTCGATCATCTTGCGCGGCAGCTTCAGGTCCTCGGCGACGCGCTGGTCGGAATAGCTGTCCAGGTACATGCCCTTGGAATCGTCGAACACCTCGTCCAGTTTGTGGCGGATGCGCATGCGTTCGTCGGGGGTGGCGGGACGGAGGGCGGACGTGGTCATCGGCGTTTCCTTCGGGATGGTTGGTTTGATGGGTTTCGGCGCTGCCGCTTTGACCGGCGGGGCGGAACCCCGGGTCACAACGTTTGCCGGCGAAGCCGGCGGGCGCGGGCGGGCCTTGCAGTCGGGGCAGGTGGTGCGGCGCGGACGATTCTTGTCGCAGTCCCAGCCCTTGGCCCGAGCCATGCGCTCGACACCATCGGCGTGATGGGTGCTGTTCAGGGTGAGGTCCAGCGTCTCGCCGCATTGGGCGCACCACAGGCGGGCGACGGTGCGCGGGCCGCTGGTGTCGCGCACCAGGAGCACGTCGTAGCTGAGGGGGCGGGTCTTCATCGGCAGGATCCCCAGCAGCGGTCCTGCCAGGAACAGGCCCCGTGCCAGCCGCCCACACTCTTGCCGCCGCGGCAGACCACCGAGCTGCGTTCGGCTGCGGCACGGGGCAGCAACTCGTGGGCATCACTGGCCTGCACCACCTGGACGGCACGGTCGCTCATGGCCTGGGCCAGGGCAGCGTCGAACGGCACCAGCTCGCAGTGGACCTCCCAGGTGTCGCGGTTGAGAGCCGTGAACAGCGCCGGTGCCGGCAGATCCATGTAGGCCTGATAGAGGGCAATCTGGACGGCATAGACCGGCTTGGACAACACCACGCCGCGCTTGACCACGTCCTTCCACGATGAGGCGCCGAGCGCCTTGTTCTCCCACAAGGCGGGATAGTCCATGGCCACCGGGCCGCCGACCAGGCAGCCATCGATGTGCCCCTTGAAGCGGCCGTTCAGCGCCGCGAAGCCGAACTGCCGCCGGTCCCGGCGCTCGGTGCGCAGGTCGAATCCGGCGGCGCGAAGCCACGCCGCCACCACGTCCTCGCCGCGATGGCCGGCCTCGAAAATGCGCAGGGTGGCGGGCTCGAAGTCGCGGCCGTCGTCCTTGGGCACGGCCAGATAGTCGTACTGGATCTGGCGCAGGCATTCCCGGCCGATGCCCGAGGTGCTGACGTACTGGCGGGCCACCTGCGCCCGGTTGCGGGCGACCAGCATCTGGTCGATGGCGGCGTTCACTGCGACGGTGATGCCGGGATCGCGGGCGGGTCCCAGATACTGGCAGTTGGAGCCGTGGTTGAGATCGAGCATGGCGGCGGCCGTCAGAATGGGATGGGATCGTCGAAGGCGGTGCCGGTGCGTTCCTTGACACCGGCCTGCCGCTGCATGGACTCGACGTAGCCGGTGACCGCAGCCTCGATCAGGCGGTCGATGTCGGCGGCGGAGCGGTTGAAGAAATGCTCCATCAGGCCCAGCGCCGTCAGCGCCTCGGCGAAGAGCGGACGGGCATCCTTGATGGCCTGGGTTTCGCGGGCGGTCTTGTCGATCATGCCGTGGTGATCCCCTGCGATCTTTGCCCCTGCCTCCTGGCAGCGGCGGGAACAGAAGTGATGGAACGGGTATTGGTCGTGGCGCAGGCGGTGGACGTAGCCGAAGCCTTTGGCTTCCCGGTTGCACACCGAGCACAGGGTCAGGCCAGCAAGAACCGGGTCAGGTCCGGGTGTTCGCCCGGCTCGTCCTTGATCCGGGAACAGCCCAGCACCACGAACTTGGCGATGGCGGCCTGGGCCATGGCCTCCAGTTCCCACAGGGCGAGAACCCTGATGGGCTGGTGCAGTCTTCCGCGGGCTTCGAGCCATTCACCGATCGCCTTTGCCGCCTGGCGCGTGACATGCGCCTGCCATTCATCGTCCGTCATGGGGGAAGCCGCCCGCCGGGCCGACGGGCGGCGTCTCCATCAGCCATTGAGCCAGGCCGGGCCGTCGGCCGACGGCTGGGCGGTGGACTGCTGGGTGGCGGGCTGCGGCTGGGCCGCCCCCTGCTGGTTCCAGGGAACATTGCCGGCCTGCTGCTGCGGTGCCTGCGTCGGTGCGGCGTCGGTGGCCCAGGCCGGGGCGTTCTGTCCGGCGCCGGCATTGGCCGGCTTGCGCGGCTTGGCGTTGACGGGATCCGCCTCCACCGCCTCGCCCTTCATCACCGGATCGTATTGCGGCTCGCCGGGCAGCACCACGTTGGCCAGACGGTTCTGGTCGCGGTACTTGGGGTCGCTGGCCGGCTCGACCATGATGCGGGCGGCGAAGGTGATGCCGTCCAGTTGCTTCAGCCCCTGGATCACCCGCTTGGCCTTGGCGGCGTCGCTCATGTCCTTGGGGTTGAGGCCGAGCGCGCTGTCGACCATGGCGCGGAACGATGCCTTGGAGATGTTCCAGCCCTTGGACTGGCCCTTGTCGTCGACCTTGCCGCCGGCCACCGTGAAGTTCTGCCAGAACTTGCGGCGGACGAACGGCCCCTCGACCACGGTGAATTCGCAGTCTAGCATCTTGGCGTCGCTGTCGGCCGAGGCCTTGAGCAGGCCGGCATCCATGGGGGCCGAGCCGTTGGTGCCGCCGGGGCGGATGGACATGCGGATCTTGGCGAAGGTGCCGTCGGGGATCAGCTCGCCCGAGGGCATCATCTGCGGCTGGGCATCGTTGAAGTCGTAGGACATGGGGGGGTGGGTTCCTTTCAATCAGGCGGAGACGCGGTTGATCTTGGTGAGCAGGGCGCCGAGATCGGGGGCCTCGGTCATGTCGAGGCGGCCGGAGCGGTCTTTGGCCGGCAGGCCGTAGGGATTGCCGGAGCGGCACACCAGGCGGCGTTCGGCGGCCTTCTCGTTCAGTTCCCAGTTGCCGTCGGCGTCCTTGGAAAACAGGTGCATGGAGATGACCTGATCGACGATGCCGGGCAGTTCACGCCCCGCCTTCGATCCCTCCATCTGCGGCTGCCAGGTGGCGACGTTGAATTCGTCGGTGACCTTCTCGAGCACGCCGACGAAGATCACCGTCTTGCCCGGCGCGTGCTGCAGGTGCTTCAGCGCCTGGATCACTTCGCGCCCCAGCAGGCCATAGGCGCCGCGGATGTCGGGCTTGCCGGTGCGATCCGAGAACGCCTCCGGCTGCTGCTTGGCATAGGCCATGGCCTGGCGGGTGAGGTCGGTGATGGAATCGACGAACACCACCGGCATGGTGGCGAGGAACTCCTCGACCCCGGAACCGGCATAGACCGAGCGCACATGCTGGTGGTGCTGGGCGCTGTACCAGGCATTGGGGTCTACCGCCGGATCGGGGCCGCCGATCAGCACGGCGAGATCGCGGAAGTCGCCGAAGCTGCGCACCGGGATGCTGGCGCCTGGCCAGTCCTGTACCGACTTCATGCCGGCCTCCAGGTCCAGGCAGACGGTCTGGGCGGGCGGCAGGGTCTTCAGCAGCGACGTTTTGCCGACGCCGGGCGGGCCGAAGATGGCCACCGAGGTCTTGTTGCCGGCGGCGGACAGGCGCTCGTCGGCGGTGATGATGCGAACGGCCATGGGAATGGATCTCCAGTTCGGAACGGGAACGGCGGGGCGTTGACCGGGCGCCGGAGGGGAACCTGCCCGCCCTTGCGGAACGGGCTGCCCCGCCGTGTCTCAGGGGCTGTTGGGCTTGAGCACGAAGGTCGGCTTGCCGGTCTTGACCGTGCGGGCGGCGTCGAACGCGGTGCGGATGTGGGCCGGCCAGGCGCCGTACTTGCGCTCGGACACCTTGAAGGAGGTCTCGACGTACTCGCCCGGCTCGCCACCGCCCGTGCGGATGCGCTCGACGATGGCCGCCAGCTGCGTCTGGTCCCACTCAACCTTCTTGGACAGATCGGCCACCACGGTGACGGCGCCATCGTCGAAGCGAACGGTGCCGGTGTCCTTGCCTTCCACGCGGCGATGTTCCGCCGCCAAGACGCCGTACTTGCGCTCCAGTGCGCCGTCGAGCCAGTCCTTGGCGGCCTTGGCACGGCGCAGGGCCTCCTCGGCCTCATCCTGCAACAGCGCCAGCGTTTCGCCGGACAGGGAGACGATCTCGCCGATGGGCATGCGGGCCAGGTCGGCCAGGCTGGGGCGGTTGGGGATGGTCATGCCCGACCTCCCGCCATATTCTGCTTTTGTTCGGCAATATACTC
>JBFMHS010000179.1:0-6145 GCA_040751765.1 Pseudomonadota bacterium
AGGCCGGGATGGCGGCGCTGCCGGGCCGCCAGCAGACCTTCGCCGCCGGTGCGCATCGTCCCGGAATTGCGGCGGATGGTCCATTTCGGGCGTTTGAACCTGATGGACGGCGAGTACGGCCTCGACCGGGACATGGACGTGGTGTTCTGCCGCAACCTGCTGATCTATTTCGACAAGCCCACCCAGCAGAAGGTGCTCGGCCGGCTGTGCGATCATCTTAGGCCCGGCGGCATGCTGTATCTGGGCCATTCCGAGACCATCGCCGGGCTCGACCTGCCGCTGAAGGCGGTCGCCACCACCGTCTTCCGCCGGGATTGAGGCCATGGTGCGCAAGATCCGTGTCTTGATCGTCGACGATTCGGCCTCGGTGCGCCAGACGCTGGCCGCCATCCTGTCCGAGGATTCGGCCATCGAGGTCATCGCCACTGCCGCCGACCCCTATGCCGCCGCCCGGCACATCGCCCACGAGGTGCCCGACGTGGTCACTCTGGACGTCGAGATGCCGCGCATGGACGGCATCACCTTCCTGCGCAAGATCATGAGCCAGCACCCCATGCCGGTGGTGATGTGCTCGTCCCTGACCGAAGATGGGTCGGAGACGCTGATGCAGGCGCTGGAGGCTGGGGCCGTGGACGTGATCTTGAAGCCCAAGGTGGACGTCAAGGACCACCTGCTGGAGGCCAAGACCCGCATCCGCGATGTGGTCAAGGCCGCTGCCGCCGCCACCGTCGCCCGCCGCCCGATCACCCGCGAGGGGCTGTCGCGGACGGTGGAGAAGAAGCTGTCCGCCGACGTCATCATGCCGCCGCCGCGCCAGGGCGCCATGGCGCGGACCACCGAGAGGGTGGTGTGCATTGGCGCCTCCACTGGCGGCACCGAGTCCTTGCGCCAGGTGCTGGAGCAGTTGCCAGCCGACACCCCCGGGATCGTCATCGTCCAGCACATGCCCGAGAAGTTCACCGCCGCCTTCGCCCGCCGCCTGGACGGGCTGTGCGCCATCGAGGTGAAGGAGGCCGAGGACGGCGACGTGGTGTTGCGCGGCCGCGCCCTGATCGCGCCCGGCAACCGCCACACCCTGCTGCAGCGCTCCGGCGCCCGCTACCACGTGACCGTCAAGGACGGACCGCTGGTGTCGCGTCACCGCCCCTCGGTGGACGTGTTGTTCCGCTCCGCTGCCCAGTACGCCGGAAGCAACGCGGTGGGTATCATCATGACCGGCATGGGCGACGACGGCGCCAAGGGGCTGCTGGAGATGCGCCAGGCCGGCGCCGCCACCGTCGCCCAGGATGAGGCCAGTTGCGTCGTCTTCGGCATGCCCAAGGAGGCCATCGCCCTGGGCGCTGCCGAGCGCGTGGTTCCGCTCGACCATCTGGCCGCCGAGATCATGCAGGCCGACCGGCCATGAGCCCGGGCCGCGCCCTGCATCAGCCCGCCGCCGTCTTCCTGGGCCAAGGTGAGATCCACGCCACCGCCCAACCGGCGGTGATTTCAACCATCCTGGGATCGTGCGTTGCGGTCTGCCTGTGGGAGCCGGGGATTCGGGCCGGCGGCATGAACCACATCGTCTTGTCGCGCGGTGGCGCCAGGTCGGGCGATCCTCGCTACGGCGACGCGGCGGTCCCGGCCCTGGTCGCGGCCATGCTCGACCTTGGCGCCTCGCCGCGCCGGCTGGTCGCCAAGGTGTTCGGCGGCGGCGCCGTGCTGCCGCTGGCCGAACCTCACCTGTCCATCGGCATCGACAACGCCCGCGTCGCCTTGCAGGAACTCCGCCGCCACCGCATCCCGGTCATCGCGCAGAGTGTCGGCGGCCGCAAGGGCATGACGGTGCGCTTCGATACCGCGAGCGGAGAGGTCGTCATCCGCAGGCTGGCCTCGCTGGCTTGCGCCCGCTGAGGGCATCTTCCGTCACAGCAACCGCTCGTCCCCCTTCTTGATTACTTGCGCCATGAGCCGGCGGCGCTTGGCCAGGAAGGCTTCGTAGTCCATGGGGGAGGCCGTCGCGCATCATCCGCACGTCATTCATCCCCGTTAGGTCCCCGCCACCTTGCGGTGCAGCGCCAGCGTCAGCCCGAACGCCGCCACCGCCGCTGTCCCTGCCAGCGGTGCGCCGGCGGTGGCGATGAGGGCGGCGTCAAGCAGGGAAATGCCGGCGATCAGGGTGCCGACGGCGCGGCGGATATCGCGGACGGCGGGTGACAGGATCAGGCGCAGGCCGTGGGCCGTCCAGGCCAGGAACAGCAGCACGAAGGGCACCGCCTCCAGCGACAGCCGCGACAGCAGCACGGCCACCGGTACCGCCAGCATGGCCAAGGGCCAGGCGTTGGTGAAGCGCGCCAGGTTCTCCTGCCTGGCGGCATAGGTCAGCCCGGCGACATAGGCCAGCAGGGCCAGGGACGGCAGCATCCAGGCGGTGCCCGCGCCGCCCACGGCATGGGCGGCCAGCACGTAGACCAGGGCGCGGCAGCCACCCATGACCAGCGGGCTGGCGGGATTGCCCTTGTGGTCGGCGTCGTAATAGACGATGGCGGCGCACAGGGCGGCGGCGGCGGCGAGCGGCGGCAAGCCCAGCGGCGCCACCAGCGCCAGCCCCGCCGCCATCATGGCGGCGGCGGCGACGAAGACGGCCCGCGCTTCGACCTGGCCCGAGGGGATGGGGCGCTCGGGCCGCTCGACCGCGTCGATCTCGCGGTCGAAGGCGTCGTTGAGGAACATGCCGGCGACGTAGAACAGGCTGGCCGCCGGCACCAGCAGGGCCAGCGCGCCGGGCGCCACGGCACCGGTCACCGCCATGCCGGCCAGCAGGTTGGTCCACACCGTCGGCAGGTTGGACACCCGCCCCAGGCGCAGCAGCACGCCGATATCGGTCAAACCAGCCGTTCCAGCACCCATTCCAGTTCCCTCGCGATGTCGGTCTCCAGGTCGCGGCCGCGATGCGCGCGCGGCAGCACGTCCCAGGTATAGGTCTCGACTTCCAGATGATCGCAGACTGGCCGCGCCGCGTGTAGTTCCAGCATGCGCCCGGTGATCTCGGCGGTGGAGGCCATGCCATCCAGGCACTCAGACCACAGCGGCACGTGGAAATGCACCCGCCATTCCTCGGCGGCGCGGGCGTCGGGACAGGCCAAGGCGTCGCCCAGGTCGGGATAGCGGCGCAGGCCGGTCCCGGTGCGGGCCGCCACCTGGTGCAGGTAGACCCCGTCGTCGAAGGGCGCCAGCGCGCCGGCCTGGCCGGGCGCCAGGCTCAGGCCTGCGCTTAATTGCAGCTTGTGGATGGGAATGGCCTCGGCCTCCAGCAGCGCCAGCGTCTCGGCGGGCTCCTCGAAGCCCACCGCCAGGTGGCACAGGTCGAGGCACAGCCCGAGATGGCGGACCCCGGCGAGGCGACGGAACAGCGGCACGGCGTCGGCGGTGGCGTCCAGCAGGCAGCCGGGCTCGGGCTCCAGGGCCAGGGTGACGCGGCGGCCGGTGCGCTCATGCAGGACGGCGAGATGGGTGTCTGCGGCGCGCAGGTTGACGATCATGGCGTCCATGTCGGCATCGTCGCCGGCCCAGCCGCCGGGTACGGTGCTGATGCTGCCGCTGACACCCTCGGGCAGCAGGTCCGCCAGCAGATACGCCAGCAGCTTGGTGTAGGCCAGACGCTCCGGCCGGCTCCAATCGGGGCGGTAGACGGCAGTCTTGACCCGGGTGCCATGGAAGGCTCCGTAGGGAAAGCCGTTGACGGTGAAGACATAGAGGTCGTGGGCGGCCAGGAAGGTCTTGAAGGCGGCCAGGGTGGACGGTTCGGCCAGGTCGGCCGCAGCCGCCGCCGACAGCCGCAGTCCGATTCCGAAGGACGCGTCGGGCGACACCAGGCGCTTGATGGCGGGCAGACGGCGGGACAGCTCGGCGAAATGATCCGCCCAGCGCTCGCCGGGATGGATGTTGGTGCAATAGGTCAGGTGTCCGCGCCCGCCGTCCAGTTTCATGGCCTCCGTCCCTCCAAGGCCGCAAGCGCGCGCTCGAGGGCGGCCGGGTCCATGGCGTTGACGTCCACCGCGCGGCCGATGCCGGCCAGCATGGCGATGGTCAGCCGGCCGCCGAGATGCTCGCGGAACTCCTCGATGCCCGCCAGGACCAGCCGGCGCCCCTCGCCGTCGCGCCGGTCCAGCGCTGCGTCCCACAGGGTGAAGCCAAGGCGTCGCAGCAGGGCCACCACCCGGTCGGCGTCGGCGGGCGGCATCAGCCCGGCTTCGGCGGCGTACCGCGAGTCGAGCGCCATGCCGATGGCCACCGCCTCGCCGTGGCGCAGGCGGTGGGCGGTCAGGCTTTCCAGCTTGTGGGCGGCCCAGTGTCCGAAGTCCAGCGGCCGGGCGCTGCCCAGCTCGAACGGGTCGCCGCCGGTGGCGATGTGCTCCAGGTGCAATTCGGCGCAACGGCGGATCATCACCTCGCCGGCCTCGTCCTCGAACGCCGCCAGCGCCGGGGCGTTGGCCTCCAGCCAGGCGAAGAAGTCGGCGTCGCGGATGGCTCCCACCTTGACCGCCTCCGCCAGGCCGGCGCGACGGTCGCGCGGCTCCAGCGTCGCCAGGAAGTCGAAATCGGCCACCACCGCGAAGGGCGGCGCGAAGCTGCCGATCAGGTTCTTGACGCCGGCGCCGTTGACGCCGTTCTTGACGCCCATGGCGGCATCGTTCTGTGCCAGCACGGTGGTGGGCATGCGCACCAGCCGGACGCCGCGATGGAAGGTGGCGGCGGCGAATCCCGCCATGTCCAGCACGGCGCCACCGCCGATGGCCAGCACGACGGACTGGCGGTCGAGGCGGGCTTCGAGCATCCACGCATGGAGGTCCTGGACCACCCCGAGACCGTCCTTGGCCGCCTCGCCTCCGGGCACCACCCGCGACCCGGCAAGGTCGAGGCGGTGGGCGTCGGCATAGGCGCGGAGCATGTCGTCCAGCCCCGGCCAGGCCTCGGCCACGCCGCCGTCGACCACCGCGGCCACCCGGTGGCGCCGGTCGGGCTCCAGACGCCGCACCGCTTCGGCCAGAACCGGATTGCCGGGCGCCAGCGCGGCGCGGGTGAAGGCCACCGGGAAGGTGAAGTCCAGCCGGATGGATTGCTCGACGACGCTCATGCCGCCTCCGCCCCGAACATGTGGGCAAGCAGCAGGGACTTGACCGCCAGCGGGTCGACCCCGCCCTCGGGCAGCAGGTCGGGCTCGGACGAGATCAGCACGGCGCCGTGGTCGGGGTGGTCGGGCGGGCGGCCGTGCGATCCCTTGACCAAGGACTCGTCCAGCGGGATTACGTTCATGGCCGGCCGCTGGCCCAGCTTGCGACGGGCCAGGGTCCAAGCGATCCTGAGCTTGGGAAAGGGCAGTGCCGGATCGAGGAACAGCTCGCACGGGTCGTAGCCGGGCTTGCGGTGGATGTCGACGGTGCGGGCGTAGTCGGGAGCGCGGTCGTCGTCCAGCCACCAGCCGTAGCTGAACCAGCGGTCGGCGGCGGCGATGGCGACGATCTCGCCGGAATTGGGGTGGTCGAGCCCGGCCAGCCGCCGCTCCTCGCCATGCAGGACCCGCTCGACGCCTGGCACGGCGGCCAGCAGCGCCGCCACCTCGGCCACGCGGGCGGCATCGCGGACATAGACGTGGGCCACCTGGTGGTCGGCGACCGCGAAGGCGGCCGAGGCCCCGGGGTCGAGCAGCTCGTGGCCCAGCTCCTCGCGCACCGCCGCCAGCCCGGCCCGACGCAGCACCCGGTTGACGGCCACCGCGCCGGTCACCGCGCCGATGCCGTATTCGGACAGCGCCACCACCGCCATCCCCTCGCGGCGGGCGGCGTCGATCAGCTCGCCGCACAGGGCGTCCACCTCGGCCACCGCCCGGGCGGCACGGGGATGATCGGGGCCGAAGCGCTGGAGGTCGTAGTCGAGATGGGGCAGGTAGACCAGGGTCAGCGTCGGCCGCCGCTCGCCCATCACCTAGAGCGCGCAGCCGGCGATCCAGCGACTGGAGCGGATGTCGGCGGTGGGGCCCCAGAAATGGAACAGCGGAAACCGGCCCAGCTCCGCCTGCGCCTCATGGCGCAATTCCGGCGGCGTCGTGTAGAGGTCGGGGATCTTGCGGCCGTCGACCGGATAGCACGGGCGCGGCGTCGCGGCG
>JBFMHS010000018.1:0-9369 GCA_040751765.1 Pseudomonadota bacterium
CTCGGCCGGGGCGGGCTTGAAGCCGGTCAGCATCAGGCGGCGCTGGACGTGGGTGTCCTCGCCGGTGGCCTCGGACGGCTGGTCGAACCGCAGGGTCAGCATGGTGATGTCGTCGAACTGCGGCGCGTCACCGACGAATTCCTCCACCGATGCCTGGACGCGGCCGATCACCTCGGACGGATCGAGGCCGCCGAGCCCGCCATAGGTCTCCATCAGGCGCGGCTCGTCATAGAGCTTCTCGGCGGAATCCTGGGCCTCGGTGACGCCGTCGGTATACAACAGCACCACATCGCCCGGCGCCAGCGAGAACGAGCCCGTCTCGTATTCCAGATCCTCCATGACGCCCAGCGCCACGCCCGACACGTCGCGGATCGCCTCCACCGTCCGGCCGCCGCGCAGGATCATCGGCGGCGGGTGGCCGGCGTTGCAGAAGGCGACCTCGCCGGTGGTGGTGTCGAGCACCGCGTAGAAGCAGGTGGCGAACAGGGTCTGTGGGTTGTCGGCGGCCAGCATGGTGTTGACGAAAGCCATGCATTCGCCGGGACTGCCCGACAGCGGCGCAACCGCCTTGATCAGCGAGCGAGCGATGGCGATGAACATGGCCGCCGGCACGCCCTTGCCCGAGGCGTCGCCGATGACGAAGGCCAGATGGGTGCGGTCGATCAGGAAGAAATCGTAGAAGTCGCCACCCACCTCCTTGGCCGGCACCATGGCGGCGTGGATCTGGAACTCGTTGCGGTCGGGGAAGGGCGGGAACACCTGCGGCAGCGACGACAGCTGGAGTTCGCGGGCGAAGTCCAGCTCCTGGCGCAGCACCGCCAGCTGGTCGCGGGTCCGCAGCGCCTCCCTCAGGATCTCCACGTCGCGGGTGCGTTCGGCGATCAGCGATTGCAGGCTCTGGTGCTGCTCGCGGATGCGGTCGGACATGGTCTGGAAGGCGACGCCCAGGACCTCCAGCTCGCCCTTGCCGCCGGCCTGGCCCTTGGCTTGGCGCGACAGTTCCTCGATCTGCTTGAGGTCGGCCAGCACGGCGGCGCGGGCGTCCTCCTCCAGCATCTGCGACAGCTTCTGCATTTGCAGGCGGATGAACAGTTCCTGGCGGCGGCGCTGGCGCTCGCGGCGCTCCTGAAGCATTTCCAGCTCGACCGCGTTCTCGCGGAACACGCCCACGGTGCCGGCGATGCGGCCGATCTCGTCCTTGTCGTTCTTGACCTCCAGCGTCACCGAGGTATCGCCGGCCGACAGTGCGTTGAGCACCCGGATGGCCTCGTCGAGCGGATGGAACGACCGGCGCAGATAGACGTAGAAGATGCCCAGCACCACCAGTAGGAAGCCGATCACCGCGGCGATCGACACCTGGCGGATCATGTTCTGGCGAGCCTGGGTGGCGGTGAAGTCGCGGGCGGTGACCAGGGCGCCGATGACGCGGTCAAAGCCGTCGTACAGCGGCAGCACCACCACCGAGTAGAACTTCTGGCCCTCCTCCCAGGTCTCCAGCCGGCTCTTGCGCACCGAGATGCGGCCGTCGAACACCTTCCACAGCTCGGGATCGGTGCCCATGGACAGCCGCGCCGAGCGATCGACCATGAAGATGTCGGCCCCGGTCGAGGCCTTGAACTCGTTGAGCGGCGGATGCAGGTCGGCGGCCAGCACGGCGACGCCGGCGACGCTGTCGGCGGCCTCCAGCGGGAAGGCGACGGTGGCGGTGAAGGTCTTGGAGGCGTCCTGCTGCACGCCGCGCACGGGCTGGCGGTTCTCGACAATGGTGCGCACGGTTCCGGCGTCGATGGTGGGCGGCTCGAGCAGCGATCGCGAGCTGTAGAGCAACTCGCCCGTCGGGTCCATGACCTCGAAGCGGGTGATGCGGGCGCGCGAGCGCAGGGCGTCGGCCAGCGGCGAGGCCACCGCCAGCACCGCCGCCGGATCACGCCGCGCCACCGCCTGGGCCAGCTCGGCCGCGCCGGCCACCGTGCGGGAATCCGACTCCAGCCGCTGGACCGCGTTCTCGACCAGCTTGCGCCAGAAGATCTCCTGGCCGTTCAGGGTGGCCTGGGCATAGCGCTCGTCGGCAAGCTCCTCGCTCTTGAGGCCGGCGAACATCAGCCCGGCCACCAGGATGCAGTACGAGACCGAGACGATCAGGGTTACGCGGGTGCGCAGCAGCATGGTGCCCCCACTTCTTGTCCCATCACGCCGGCGGCCACTTCATGGGGAACCTGCATGCCGGGCGGCAGGAAGCCCGTGATGATGTCCATGTATTCGTGGGGATCGAACAGCCGGAACCCCTTGGCCAGGAAGGTCCGGAACGACCCCGCGTCGGGCAGGCTGCCGTAGACGCGCTGGGAGCGGTCCTGCGGCCGGGGCTCGACCGGGCGGCCGGCCTCGATGTCCGCCAGCATGGCGAAGAACAGTTCGAGCCCCGGCCGGTAGGTGTTGACCACGTGCCACAGCAGTGACCGTGCGGGGTCGATGGGCAAGGTGCCGATGCCGACCACCGGCCCGGTGTCGATGCCGTCATCGACGCGGTGAAGGGTGCAGCCGATGCTGTCGCCACCCTCGACCATGCAGCGGAAGGGCGCGAACAGGCCGGCGTAGCGCGGCAGCGCGCCAGGATGGATGTTGTAGGTGCCCAGGCGCGGGATGTCGAAGATGTGGCGCTTGAAGATCAGGGAGAAGCGGGCCGAAACCATCAGGTCGGGGGCAAAGTCGCGCAGCAGCGCCTCGCCCTCGGGACCGTTGATGTCCTTGACCACCTTCATGGCCACGCCGTGCCGCGCCGCGACACCGGCAAAGGTGGCCAGCCGCGCGCCCTCGCCGCCCACCTTGTCCACCAGCGGAAACAAGGTGTCCACCGGCAGATCGCGCTCGAAGAACTTCATTTCGGCCAGTTCGGGGACCACGTTCTCCACCGGCCGGGTCTTGTCGGACAGCAGCACCGTCACGGTGTGGCCGGCAAGACGGGGCAGCATCTGGTTGAGGACGAGGCAGCCGGCCAGGTCGCGCTTGGTGCAGACGACGATTCTCATGGCCGCACCTCCCCGCCGTCGATGACCTCGGACACTCCCAGCAGGTTCATGGGCGGATAGAAGCCCAGCGCGCGCACCACCGGCATGTTGATGATGATCGACAGCCGCTTCGGCGCATCGATGGGGATGTCGGCCGGCTTGACGCCGTGCACCAGGATCTGCTCGGCCTTGTAGGCGGTCAGCTGGCCCACCGTGTAATAGCGGTAGACGCCGCCGAACATGGCCTTCGAGGTCAGCACCGGGTTCTCCGCGGCGGCGAAGGTGGGGATGCCCTGCTCCAGCGCCGCGCCGGTGAGAATGTCGCGGTTGACGTTGAGGAAGGTGTCCGGCGGAATGTACAGGTAATCCACGCCGGCCGCCTTCACCTCCGCCACCTTGGCCGGGATGCTGGCCGGCGCCGGCTTGCCGTCGACCACGTCGACGGGGGCCGCCGTCAGGGTGAAGCCCATGGAGCGGCCCTGGGCCTTCAGCTCCTCGACCGCCACCAGCGAGTTCTTTTCCAGCGGATTGTAGACGATGCCCAGGCGGGTGAACGGTCGATAGGACTGGACCAAATTCAGCTGCGTCTCCACCGGCACCAGATAGCTGGTTCCGGTGATGTTGCGGCCCGAGGACTCCAGGTTGGGCACCACCTTGGCGCCCACCGGCTGCGACACGATGGCGAACACCGCCGGGATGTCGGTGATGTGCCTGGCGGGGTCGGGAGCATCAAACGGACCCAGCATCTCCTGGGTTACGCTGGTGCCCCAAGTGAACACCAGGTCCACCTTCAGCGCCTTGGCCTCGGCCGCGAAGCCCTTGATCTTCTCGCGGTCCTGGCCGGCATCTCGGACGATCAGCTCGACCGGGATGTTCTGGTTGGTGAAGTAGTCCTTGAACCCCTGCGCCGCCTCTTCCCAGCCGCGATAGAGCGCCATGTAGATACGGTAGGGGCGCTTGGGCGTGTCCTGGGCGACGGCGGGCGCGGCCGCCAGCACCACGGCGAGGGCGAGGAGCAGCCGGCGAATCATGCCACCTCCTCGGCCGAGATGTGCGGGCCGCTGCCATAGGCACCAGAGACCACCGCGAACACCGCAGCCATCCCTAGGACGATGGCGCCCAGCGCCACGATGGCACCCGACAGGCCCCAGACCGGCACGAAGGCCGCCGCCAGCAGCGGGCCGGCCACCGAGCCCAGGCGTTCGAGCAGGCGGACGAAGGCCAGGACGTTGGTCTGACCGATGTTGCGGCACTCGATCCAGCACACGTCGGGGACCATGGACAGCTGCGGGCTGGCGGACAGGCCGTGCGATACGCCCAGGGCGACGATGCCCACCGCCACCGGCCAGATGCCGGGCAGCAATGCCGGCGCCACCAGGCCCAGCCCGCCGACGATGCCGCCCACCGCCACCAAGCCGGCCCGCCATCCGGTGCGGTCCGCCAGGCGCGCCACCACCGGCGACAGCAGCACCACCGCGATGGGGTACAGCATCACCGTGCGGGCGATGTCGCCCAGCTCGAAGCCGGCAGCCGCCAGATGCAGCGGCGCCAGGAAGAACAGGAACCCGGCCAGCGCCATCTTGCTGGGGATGGCGGCGAACAGCACCAGGAACGAGAACCGCCAGTTCCGCAGCAGCCCGGCCAGCTCCCCCCGCGACGGCTCGCGCAGGTCGCCGGACTCCTCGGCGGTGCCCGACAGCAGCCGGTAGACCATCCAGCCCGACAGCATCACCAGCGCCGCCGACACCAGGAAGGTGGACTGATAGCCGAATCGCTCGGCGACCACGCCGCCCATGGCGGTGCCGCACACCGAGGCGGTCAGCACCGCGCCGATGAAAACGCCCAGCCCCTGGGTGCGCGCCTCGCTGCTGACGGCCTTGGAGATGTAGCGCTGGCAGGCCATGGTCACCAGGGCGTAGCCGACGCCGGTGGCCGCCCGCCACAGCACCAGGTCGTAGACGCTGTGGGCCAGGCCGGTCATCACATAGCCGAGCAACGCCGGCACCATCCCCATCAGGAACACCCGCCGGCTGCCCAGACGCTCCGCCACCCGGCCGCCATAGGGGGTGGCCAGGGCGATGCAGGCCATGAACACCGCGATGGGGATGGCGGTGATCAGTTCCGGGGTCAGGCCGGGAATGGGACGCATCAGTTCGCCGACATAGAGCGGCATGAACGAGCGGCTCAGTTCCTCGGCGAACACGAAGAGGAACAACGGCAAGCGGATGTCCGTGGCGCGGCGCTCGTGCATCGGCTTGGGACTTCCGGCGGTGGCGAAGCGGTACAGGAAGTTGACCCGCGCCTCGACCTCGCCCACGCGCTCGACCACGCCCTTGTCGAAATGGGCGGTCTTGACCTCCTCGATATAGGCCATCAGGCGGCGGTAGAGATCGTCGACCGAGCGCAACGCCGCCGTCAGGGCGCGCACGAAGCGCCCCACCTCGTCCTGGGACGGCACGGCGGCCACGCGTGAGAAGTCGCCCCGCCGGACCTGGTCCAGGATGTGGCCGACCGCCTTCATCGGGCCGGTGACGTTGAAGAACACCACGAACAGCAGGATCTCGAAGGCGACGATCAGCGACACCGCCGCCACCACGCCGACATCGTAGAGGATGCCCATCAGGCGGCCGCGCACATAGCCGGCGTCGAAGCCGACATGGACCTGACCGACGCGCCGGCCGCCCTCGGCCACCGGCAGCGCCAGATCCAGGTAGTCGGCGATGCTGGCCTTGCGCCCGTCGCGGGCGAGATCGAAATCGGCCGAGCGGTAATGCGGCTCGAGCGCCTCGCGCTCAGCCCCCTTGAGGAACAACACCCGGCCCCGCTCGTCGGTGACGGCCAGGTAGCGGATCTCGGGATTGGCCTCCAGCACCGGCGAGAAGAACTCGTCCATGCCGACAAGCCGGTCGATGGGGATGCCGTAGCCGACCGCGCGCTCGACCTGCGCCGCCAGGTCGCGGCCGACGGCGGCGGCCTTGCGGTCCAGCTCGGGGATCATGCCCTGCTCGAAATCGGACAGCGCCACCAGCGACAGGATGGCAGTGGGCGGCACCAGCACCAGGAAGGCCAGGGTGAACAGGCGGATCAGCAGCGAGCGGGAGCTGTCGAGCGTCATCGCGTCCTCACGCCAGCCGGTCCAGGCGCTCGACCTCGTCGGTCGCGCCCTTGATGTGGTCGATGGCCTCGCGGGTCTTGGCGGCGAACTCGGCGAAGCGGGCGTCGAAGGGGTCGGCCGAGCCCGGGTCGGGAACCACCTCGCCGCCCTCGGCCAGCACCTTCCCCAGCGCGGTCTCCATGGCCCTCAGCTTGACGCCGACCGGGCGGAACAGCACCAGCGCGCCGACCACCCCGATGACCGCGAACACCGCCAGCACCACCGACCATTGCGCCGCCAGCTTGGCCAGCAGGTCGCCCAACTCGTTCTCCAGGTAGGCGGCGGGATAGCGCAGGACCACCGCCCCCTCGACCTTGCCCAGGGTGTTGACCAGCGGCAGGCCGACCACCAGGTTGTCCTCGTCGCGCAGCGCGAAGGGATGGTTGGTGGCGCCCTTCAGCGGCTCCAGCCATTCCGGGGCGACGCTGGCGCCGATGCCGCCGCGGTCGGTGTTGAACAGGATCTCGCCCTTGGCGTCGTAGATCTCGATGCCCAGGATGTTGGCGTCGCCCACCTTCTCGCGCTCGACGATGTCCTGCATCTGGCGCAGCTGCCGTAGCGCCAGGCCCAGGCTCAGGCGGTCCTCGACGTTCTTCTTGATGGTGAAGACCACGAAGCTGTAGCGCGAGCCCACCTGGGCGCTCATCAGGTCGTGGAACTTGTGGTAGCCGAACAGCGCGGTCAGCACCATGGTGCTGAGCAGGATGGCGGCGAGGGCGGCGGAAACCTTGCGGGAGAGGGTCCAGAACATGCGTCAGACTCCCCGCGCCGCGCCGGCAATGGCCGCGCGCTCGCCGCGTCGTCCCGCGATCGTTCCGTGTCCCAGCACCACTCTTCCCCGCCTCGAAACCCAAGGGGCGGTGATCTCCCCGTTCGAGCGCTTATAAGGCATTTGTGCGCACCGGCCAAGTTATCTGACACTAGCCTTGGCGAAATAAATCGCAGTATACGCCATCATCATGCCGCATCGTGCAAGTTTTCCACAGCGGCGGTGGACAAAGCGGGGAAAACTTTCAGGTGAATACCGTAGTGACGGCGAACGACGGGCAATCCATAGGCGTGTTCGACTCCGGGGTCGGCGGGTTGACGGTCGCGGCGGCCTTGCGGCGACGCTTGCCGACGGAGACGTTGTTGTACCTGGGGGACACCGCCCGCCTGCCCTATGGCACCAAGTCACCGGCGACGGTGGTCCGCTATGCCTTGCGGGCGGCGGATTTCCTGGTCGGCCAGGGGGTGAAGATGCTGGTGGTGGCGTGCAACACCGCCTCGGCCCACGCCTTGGACGCGGTGGCGGCCGCCCATCCCGGCCTGCCGGTGCTCGGCGTGGTCGAGGCCGGCGCCGAGGCGGCGGCCAAGGCCTCGACCACCGGCGCGATCATCGTCGCCGCCACCGAGGGGACCTGCCGGTCGGGAGCTTTCGACCGTGCCATCCTGCGCCACCGCCCCGATGCCCGGGTCACCGGCCGGCCGTGCCCGCTGTTCGTCGCCCTGGCCGAGGAGGGGCTGACCGAGGGCCCCATCGCCGAGGCCATCGCCGCCCATTACCTGACCGGCCTGTTCCCTCCCGCTGGCGACGCCGATTGCATGGTGCTGGGCTGCACCCATTTCCCGCTGCTGACCGAGACCCTGCGCCGGGTGGTCGGCATCGGGCCGGTGCTGATCGACTGCGCCGAGGCGGTGGCCGAGCAGGCTGCCCAGGTTCTCGCCACCACCGCCACGGCGGCGCCGTGGGGCCAGACGGGCGGCATCCGGCTGACCACCACCGACGCCCCCGACCGCTTCGCGCGGGTGGCGCGGCGGATGTTCCCGGCCCTCGACCTGCCGACCCCGGAACTGGTGGATATTTGATTTCACCATAGCGTCACTTGCGTTCCCGCGCCGGCCGCGCCACCGATGGGCGGTCCAAACGGAGACCCGCATGCGCATCGCCATCGTGACCGACGCCTGGCACCCGCAACGCAACGGCGTGGTGCGGGTGCTGTCCACCCTGGCGGACACCCTGCGGGTGATGGGCCACCACGTGCTGGTGATCGAGCCGGGCAGCTTCCGCACCGTTCCCTGCCCCAGCTATCCGGAGATTCCGCTGGCTCTGTTCCCGCGCGGCCGCGTCGCGCGCATGCTGGAGAGCTTCGTGCCCGACGTGGTCCACCTGCCCACCGAGGGGCCGCTGGGCTGGGCCGGCCGGGCGTGGTGCCTGGCCAACCGCCACCCCTTCACCACCGCCTACCACACCAAGTTCCCGCACTACGTCCGCGCCCGCACCGGCGCGCCCCTGGCCTGGGGATACGCGGTGATGCGGCGCTTCCACAATCCGTCGGCGGCGGTGATGTGCCCGTCGCCGTCGGTGCTGCGCGAACTGAGGGAGTGGGGCTTCGCCAACGCCGCCGAATGGGCCCACGGCGTCGACACCAACACCTTCCGTCCCCAGCCCAAGGATTTCCTCGACCTGCCCCGGCCGCTGTTCATGTATGTGGGCCGGGTGGCGGTGGAGAAGAACCTGCCGGCCTTCCTGTCGCTGGACCTGCCGGGATCGAGGATGGTGGTCGGCGACGGGCCGGCGCGGGCTGGGCTGATGCGGCGCTTCCCCCAGGTCCACTGGCGGATCGCCAACGGCGACGAGGAGCTGTCGCGCTATTTCGCCGCCGCCGACTGCTTCGTCTTTCCCAGCCTCACCGACACCTTTGGCCTGGTGATGCTGGAGGCACTGGCCTCGGGGGTGCCGGTGGCTGCCTTTCCGGTGCCTGGACCGCTGGACGTGCTGGCCGGCGAGCCGGTGGGCGTGCTGGACCACGACCTCGCCAAGGCGGCGTTGGCGGCGCTGTCAATACCGCCGGACCGGTGCCGCGACCACGCCAGCCGGCACTCATGGGAGACGGTGGCCCGGCGCTTCCTCGATCTTGTCCACCCGATCGACCGGCAGGCGCGCGGGGCGGCATAAGCCCTCCTCCTAGGCCCGAAGAGGCCCGCTTACCCCGGATGCACGGATTGAGCCGGCGCGCGCGCCGCGCCGACAATCCCTGTCGTCGGCGACCAGCCGAGAGCCCGGGAAAGAGGATTGCCAATCCTATGAAAATCGCGGTCATCGGTACGCGCGGAGGAGGGCCCGCCCGCGACGGCATCGACAAGGCGCTGGGGGAGATCTGCCCCCGGCTGGCGCGGCGGGGTCATGAGATCGACGTCTTCTCGGATCGCAACGGACGGGCGGTGGCG
>JBFMHS010000180.1:0-3842 GCA_040751765.1 Pseudomonadota bacterium
CTGGTCGATGGGGCCGTCACCCTGGAGGTCGAGGACGACGGAGTCGGCATCGCCCCCGAGGACCTGCCGCTGGTGCTGCAGCCCTTCGGCCAAGTGGAGAACGCCCTCGCCCCCAAGCACGAAGGCACCGGCCTCGGGTTGCCGCTGGCCAAGGGCTTCATGGAGCTGCATGGCGGTACGTTGGAGGTGGAGTCCACGGTGGGCAAGGGCACCCGCGTCCGCCTCGGCTTTCCCTCGGTGCGAACGGTGCAGCCGGCGGAGATTTAGGAAACCAGATGACCGATCAGGCCAGGCGCTGGATGCATTGCGTCGCGGCGATGTCCGTCGAGCACGGCCATTGGCTGAAGCCGCCGTTCCGCCAGTGACGATCCAGGTGGAAGAAGCGTGGCGACCATGAAGCGCCGCGTCGTCGGGACGGAGGAGGTGGCCCGTCCTTCGGGTGTCAGGCCACGACCACTTGGTCGCGGGCGAAGCGGCGCGCGATGGGATTGCCGGTGTCGCGCCATTCCTCGAACCGGCGGCGGGCATCGGCCTCGGCCAGTTTGCGGTTGACGCGGCCGACATAGGTGACGGTCATGTCGCCGGCGCCCTCGGCGGCGCGGCCGTCGACCGTGAACGAGAAGCGCAGCGACGGCATGACCCGTTCTCCCTAGTAGAGCCGCAGCAAACCGACCAGCTTGCCCTGCACCTTGACCCGGTCGGGGGGGAAAATGCGGGTCTCGTACTTCTTGTTGGCCGGCTCCAGCGCGATGGACGCGCCCTTGCGGCGCAGGCGCTTGAGCGTCACCTCCTGGTCGTCGACCAGGGCGACCACGATGGTGCCAGCCTCGGCGGTGTCGCAGCGGCGGATCAGCACGGTGTCGCCGTCGAGGATGCCTGCTTCCTCCATGGAGTCGCCCTCGACGGTCAGCGCGTAGTGTTCGCCCGAGCCCAGCAGCGCCATGGGCACCTCGATGGTGGAGGTATGGTCGCGCAGCGCCTCGATGGGGGTACCGGCGGCGATCTTGCCATAGAGCGGCAGGCTGACCGCGTCGGCGCCGGCGGCGACGGGGGCGGCACCGGGCAGCGCGTTCTGGGCGAAGTTGCCCTTGATGACGGTGGGCGAGAACCGCGACGACGCCGGCGGCAGCGGCTGGTCGGCGATGTTCTCGGGCAGCTTGATCACCTCCAGCGCGCGGGCACGATGGGCGAGGCGGCGGATGAAGCCGCGCTCCTCCAGCCCGGTGATCAGGCGGTGGATGCCGGACTTGGACTTGAGGTCGAGGGCATCCTTCATCTCGTCGAAGCTGGGCGAAATGCCGGTGGCGCGCAGGCGCTCGTCAATGAACATCAGCAGTTCGTACTGCTTGCGGGTCAGCATGATCCGATCCTCCCCCCAACCGGCGCGCGCCGTTGGAACAAAGCCTAAACTCAAGAAACGTTCTATGCCCGTTCCGTGCGCGTCGTCAAGGGGAAAATGAGAACAATCAGAGTCCGTCAGGAAGCGGCACCACGTCGACCCTGTCGCCGGCCTTGGCGGCGGGTGCATGCGGCGGCCGGATGGCCAGGCAGCCGGCGGCGGCCAGCCCCGACAGCACCGCCGAGTCCTGCTTGGCGAAGGGGGTGGCCACCAAGGTGCCGTCTGGGCGACGTTCCAGGCCGGCGCGCATGTAGTCCTGGCGCTCGCCGTTGGCCTTGAGATCGCATCCCAGCACGGCTGGAACCGGCGGCTGCACCGGGGCCAATCCTTGCATGGCGCGCAGCATGGGCAGCAGGAACACATAGGCGGTCACCAGCGCCGACACTGGATTGCCGGGCAGGCCGAGCACCGGCACCGCCCCGAGGGTGCCAAACATCAGCGGCTTGCCGGGGCGGATGGCGATCTTCCAGAAGTCCAGGCTCATGCCGCGTTGGGCCATGACGTCCTGGACGATGTCGTAATCGCCCACCGACACGCCGCCCGATGTCACCAACAGGTCGGCACCGGCCGCCGCCTGCAGCATCGCCTCCAGCGAATCGCGGCTGTCGCGGGCGATGCCCAATTGGATCACCTCGCAGCCCTGGCGCTGGATCAGCGCAGCCAGCGCCGGACCGTTGGAGGACACGATCTGTCCGGGTGCCAAGGGCTCGCCGGGCATGGCGATCTCGTCGCCGGTGGACAGCACGGCGACACGTGGGCGGCGGCGCACCGCCACCCAGGGAATATTCATGGCCGCCGCAAGGCCGATCTGGCGTGGCCCCATGACGGCGCCGGCGCGCAGCAGCACGTCACCCACCGAGAAGTCGTTGCCGGCCGGGCGGATGTGTCCGCCCTTGTCGGTCCTGACGGTGACCATGCCACCGTCGCGCTCGGTGTCCTCCTGCATCACCACGGCGTCGGCACCCTGGGGGACGGCGGCGCCCGTGAAGATGCGCACGGCGCCGCCGGGCCCCACCGAGCCACCCCAGGGGTGGCCGGCGGCCGATTCGCCGATGACTTTCAGGGTGACGGGAACGGTGGCGATGTCTTCGGCGCGGCAGGCGTAGCCGTCCATGGCCGACACCGCCACCGGCGGATGCGCCACACGGGCGGCCAAGTCCTCGGCGAGCACCCGGCCGAGAGCCTGGGGCAGGGCCACAATTTCTGGGCCCAACGGCGACGCGGCGGCCAGGATGCGTTCCAGGGCGTTTTCGACCGAAATCATCACATCGCCTCGTAAGTGCCGGATTTGCCACCAGACTTGTGGACGAGTCTGATATCGGTGATCCGCATGGTCTTGTCCACCGCCTTCACCATGTCGTACACCGTCAGCGCCGCGACCGTGACGGCGGTCAAGGCCTCCATCTCCACCCCGGTGCGTCCCTTGAGCTTGCAGGTGGCCTCGATGTCCACGGCGTCGCGCGCCGGGTCCAGGGTCAGCTCGACCGCCACCTTGGTCAGCGTCAGGGGGTGGCACAGGGGAATGAGGTCAGGGGTGCGCTTGGCCCCCATGATGCCGGCCAGCTGGGCCACGGCCAGCACGTCGCCCTTCTTGACCCCGCGCGATTGGATCAGGGCCATGGTCGCGGGAGCCATCAACACGCTGCCCTGGGCCACCGCCACCCTCTCGGTCTCGGCCTTGTCCGAGACGTCGACCATGTGGGCGTTGCCGGCGGCGTCGAAATGGGTGAGGTCGTCGCTCATCTAGTGGGACTTGCCGGCGGCGGCGAAGCCGGTCAGCAGGACGCGGGTCGCCACCTCCACGTCCTGGCGGCGCATCAGCGATTCGCCGACCAGGAAGCCCTTGGCGCCGGCCTCGGCCAGACGCTTGACGTCGACGGGACTGTTGATGCCGCTCTCGGCAACCAGGATGCGGTCGGCCGGCACCATCGGGGCCAGGCGCTCGGTGGTCGACAACTCGGTCTTCATCACCCGCAGGTCGCGGTTGTTGACCCCGATCAGCTTGGACTTCAGCTTCAGCGCCCGTTCCATCTCGGCTTCGTCGTGGGTCTCGACCAGGACGTCCATGCCGTAGCCGAGCGCGATGTCCTCCATGTTGCGCATCTCGTCATCGGTCAGCGCGGCGACGATCAGCAGGATGCAGTCGGCGCCAAGGGCACGGGCTTCGATCACCTGGTAGGGGTCGACCATGAAGTCCTTGCGGATCACCGGCAGCTCGCAGGCCGAACGGGCGGCGCCCAGGTCTGCGTCGGAGCCCTGGAAGAACTTCTGGTCGGTCAGCACCGACAGGCAAGCGGCGCCGCCGCGCTGATAGGCGCGGGCCAGGAAGGCCGGGTTGAAGTCGGAGCGGATGACGCCGGCTGACGGAGAGGCCTTCTTGATCTCCGCGATCAGGGCGATGCCGGTATCGGCGATCTTCGCCTCCATGGCCGCGGCGAAGCCG
>JBFMHS010000180.1:3852-5674 GCA_040751765.1 Pseudomonadota bacterium
GGTCCTGGGCGCGCTTGAGCAGCTCCTGGATGGGGCGGCGGCTCTTGGTCTCGGCGACCTGCTTGCGCTTCTCGGCGCAGATGCGGTCAAGGATGGTGGGGGTGCCGGTCATGGCGTGATCAAGCCTCGCGGTTGGTGATGGCCACCATGCGGTCGAGCACCGCCATGGCCTTGCCTGAATCGATCGACTCGGCGGCCAGGGCGACGCCCGCCTGGAGGTCGGCCGCCTTGTCGGCGACCACCAGCGCGGCGGCGGCGTTGAGCAGGACGATGTCGCGATAGGCACCCTTCTCCCCACCGAGGAGCGCCTTCAGCGCGGCGGCATTGGCGGCGGCGTCACCGCCCTTGAGCAGCGCCGGATTGGCGCGGTGCAGGCCGACGCCCTCGGGCGTGACCTCGAACACGGTGACCTTGCCGTGCTTCCATTCGGCCACCTTGCTGGGACCGGTGGTGGTCAGCTCGTCGAGGCCGTCGGAGCCGTGAACCACCCAGGCGTGCTCGGCGCCCAGGCGGCCCAGCACCTCCGCCATGGGCTTGACCCACTGGTCGGCGAAAACGCCCACCACCTGGCGACGGGTGCCGGCGGGGTTGGACAGCGGCCCCAGCAGGTTGAAGATGGTCCGCGTGCCCAGCTCGACGCGCGGGCCAGCCACGTGGCGCATGGCGTTGTGGTGGCGCGGCGCCATCAGGAAGCCGAGATTGTTCTCCCACAGGCTTTCCTTGACCAGCTCCATGTCGGCGTCGACCTTGACGCCCAACGCCGCCAGCACGTCGGCCGAGCCGGACTTGGACGACAGCGCGCGGTTGCCGTGCTTGGCCACCGGCACCCCGGCGCCCGCCACCACGAAGGCGGCGGCGGTGGAGATGTTGTAGGTGCCCGAGCCGTCGCCGCCGGTGCCGCAAGTGTCCACCGCGCCCTCGGGGGCGGCGACGTGCATGGCCTTGGAGCGCATGATGCGGGCGGCGCCAGTGATCTCCTCGACCGTCTCGCCACGCACCCGCAGCGCCATCAGCAGCCCGCCGATCTGGGCCGGGGTGGCGTCGCCCGACATGATGACCTCGAACACCTCCTCGGCCTGGGCCTCGGACAGGTGGTGGCCGGCGGCGACGCGGCCCAACACTTCCTTCATCAGGGCGAGCGTCGCGGGGGCAGGGGCAGGGGCGGCGGTGGTCATCAGGCGGCGTGTCCCTTGGTGCGGCGGCACAGGTCGATGAAGTTGCGCAGCATGGCGTGGCCGTGCTCGGTCTCGATGCTCTCGGGGTGGAACTGCACGCCCCACACCGGCAGGTCCTTGTGGGCCAGGCCCATGATCAGCCCGTCGCGGCTCCAGGCCGACACGTGCAGGCAATCGGGCAGGCTGTCGCGCTCGACCACCAGCGAGTGGTAGCGGGTGGCCAGGAAGGGCGAGGGCAGGCCGGCAAAGCAGCCGGTGCCGTCGTGGTGAATCTCGTCGATCTTGCCGTGCATTGGCTGGGGTGCGCGCACCACGCGGCCGCCGAAGGCCTGGCCGATGGACTGTTCGCCCAGGCACACCCCGAACAGAGGTATCCTGCCGGCGGCGCGACGGATCAGGTCGAGGCAGATGCCGGCCTTGTCGGGATCGCAGGGGCCCGGCGAGATGACGATGCCCTCGGGCTCCAGGGCCAGCGCCTGGTCGGTGGTCAGCGCGTCGTTGCGCCGCACCTCCACCGAGGCGCCCAGCTCCCCCAGGTAATGCCACAGGTTGTAGGTGAAGCTGTCGTAGTTGTCGATCATCAGCAGCATGTGCCGGGTACCTTTGCGATGCGGCCGCCCGCGCCCGCGGAAACGGCAAAGGTGGGG
>JBFMHS010000181.1:0-24133 GCA_040751765.1 Pseudomonadota bacterium
GGCCATGGACCAGGAAGGCAAGCCCTACGATTGGGCCGGGGTGCTGGGGTGGGGCCACCGTCACGGGCGCGTCTGACAGCAGCGCCGGCACGGCGTAGCACTCCACCCGCGCGTCATCCAGCTCCACATCACGGATGCAGACGCCCCGGCCGGGCACGGCGCCCAGCAGGCGGCCGTCGGGCAGAACGAAGTCCACGTGGCTGCACCACGACCAAGTGGCCAGTTTGACCACCTGGGCATCCAGCCCCCGGCCGCCGCTGAAACGCAGGGTCAGCATCAGGCGGGCTCCGGCCAGGCCAGGGCGGCCAGCACCGCCTCCACGGCCGCCAGATCGGCGGCGGCGGTGATGTCACGCTTGGCGGTCAGGCGCTGGGCTTCGATCTGGGCCGACACGCCCAGCCACGCATCCTCCATGGCCAGCACGATGGTGGCCACGTCATCGGCCGTGGGGCCGGTAATGCCCACCTCAGCCTCCAAATGCGGCCAGGGACCGGCCCCGCCGGCCTTGAGCGCGCGGGCCTCGGTGGCCTTTTGCTGATAGACCATGGACTGGCCGGCGCCGGGGGTAATCCACCGCTGGCGGGCCGCCTCGGCCGCCGCGTCCACCTGGGCCTTGGCGTCGGCCTTGCGCGAGGCCAGCAGCTCCGCCACCGCCTCGGCCCCCATGGGCGTCACCGTGCGGCGGATCACCACCACGTCGCCTTCGACGGCCGGCGGCTCGGTGCCGCCGATCTCCAGCGGGCCGGGCTCGGGGCCGTCCACCATCACCGCCCGGATGGTGTAATCCCCGGCGGGGTGCGGCAGGGCGCGCAGCGGCCCCATGACGGTGGCGCCGTCCGGCAACGTGATGCCCTTGGCGTTGCGGGGCATGGACAGCACGGCGGAGCCCTGGGTGATGGCGATACGGTCGGACATGTTTACCTCGCGTTAGCAGGGGCGACGCAGACGCCGCCGATGGGGCGGCCCCATGCCGCCACCAGCCATTTTCCGGAAATGTCGAAGGCGGTGTTCCGCAGCTTCAGCGCACCCACATCGAAGTCGAAATCGTAGGTCCCCTCGGCACTGGCAGCCGCTGACAGCCATACCACCTTGTTGACCGGGTTGGTGGGACAGCGGGCAGTGTCGGCCAGCCACCAGCTGCCATTGCTCACGCTGTCGTGGTGCTTGCCGATGACCAGTTGGGGCAGGATGGACATGGGCGCGAAGGCCCCGTCGGTGGTGCCGCTGTTCGTACCGGTGTATTCGGTGAAATCCGACAGACCGGGGATGTCGGCGAACAGGCTGACCGCCACCCGCGCGCCGATCGGGAACGCGGTGCCCAAGGTGAAGTCTTGGAGCGTCGGCGCGGTGTCGGCCCAGGCGGTGGCGTCGGTGACCGCCACGCCATCGGTGTTCATCTTGATCCACCGGCCGCCCCCCAGCACCTTATGGAACATGTAGGTGTCGCCGCCGTTCAGGTCGCGCGCGACCATCATGCCGATGGCCTTGCCCATGCCGTGGGCGAAGGTTTCGGCTCCCGCCACCGCCTTATTGACGATTACGTCCAGACACCCGTACCTGGCGCCCAGCCGCCAGCGATGGGCGACGTAATTGGCCGCGCCGCTGAAGCCGGCGAAGGCGCCCTCGGCGGCAGTGGAATGCAGCGCGGTGGAGTAGCCCAGGCCGCGCACGGTGGACCGCACCACGCCGCCGCCGGCCCGGTTGAAGGCCCATTCCAGGTAATCATCCCCTTCCCAATGGGCGGTGGCTGCGTCCATGACCGACGGCAGGTTGGCGCCGGTGGCGACGCCCCCCACCACCGCCTCGGCAGGGTCCTTGACCACGGGCTCCGGAAGGGTGTCGGTGCAATGGAGCTCGAATCCACTCGGCGGCACAAACCCGCGCTGACCGAAATCCACCTCGAAGGTGGCGAGGGTGGTTGCTTGCCCTGCCTCGATAAAAGGGAGATAGCCGCCCGGCGACGCGGCCAGCGTGGCGGCGGGGTTGGTGCCGGCAACCGGGTCACCGCCGCCTTGCCATGCCACGGGGCCCGTGTCGGCGGTGATCTTGCCGAACCACACCTCGCCGGTGTCGGCGTTCAGGGCCGTCACCCAGGCGTCCCCGACCGCCAAAGCTGCGCCCCAGCCCACGGTGGACGTCGTGCCCACGTACAGCTTGCCATCGTCGTAGTAGAGCACGGTCCCCGCCACGCCTGCCTTGCTGGAGCCGTCCAGCGGGGTATTGGCGGGCATCAGGCCGACGCCCGCCAGATTGGCGCTACGGCTGACCAGCTTGGTTTTCCAAGCACGCTTGCCCGCCCGGATCGGCATGGAGGTGGGGATGGTGTAGTTGTACGGCGGTCCACCCGAGCCGCCGGTGGTGGCCCTGAGGTTCGCGTGCGAAAGCGTCAAGGCCGGCCCATGCGGGGCCAACGGCTGAAACGCCGGGTAGACCAGTGTGGGCGTGCTGTCCACCGTGTCGGCGCCGGCCGCGTCGAAGCCGCTGGCGGTCCAGTGGTTGCCCTGGCCGCTCACGTCCAGGCCGGGGCTGAGTGGGTCGGAGAAATCCAGGTGGCTGCCGTTTGCGCCCCAGCCCCCGGCCGCCGCGATGCTCGCGTAAATGTCGGCCCGCTGGCGCAGCACCCAGACACCGTGGATGTTGGGCTCGAAGATCGCGGAAAATGGAAGCTTGGCGCCATCGACCTGGAGGAAATGCGACCCGATGCCGTCGAGATACATGGCACCGTCGCTGTGGCGGCCCCAACGGTGCGGTACGGTAATTTCGTTGACCCACGACAAATGGTTCTGCGCCATGCCGATGGACCACGAAAGGCCGACCGCGCGCCCGTCGATTTCGAGGGTCATCCCGTTGGCGCCAAGGGTGGTGTCACAAGACAGGACGAAGGGGAGCGGCGCCCCATAGTCGCGGAAATACTCCGTGGTGGAGAAATCCCACTCATACGCCCCCCCACGCTGGGAGTTTGCGAAGAACCGCCCGTCCGCGCCGTGCGAAAACACGAAGCGGTTGCCGCTCCAGGAGGTGCCGGCGCCGAACACAACCTTGTCGCCGGTGCCGGCCAGCATCAGGATGCCGGCGAGGGTCCACGTCTGGCGATTGCCACCGACGGCGGCCCGGGTGAGGTGGGCCGAGGCGGCAGCGCGGAAGGCCAAAGCCGAGGGGATGGGTTCGGCAGGCTTGTAGCAGGCCGGCGCCACCGCCGGCACGGTCAGGAACGGCAGCATGGTCAGGCCCCCCGCTGGGCGATCACCACGTCCAACGCGGCCCCGCCGCCGTCCGAGGTGACCCACAACAGGTTGACCGCCCCGGCGGTGGTGTCCCACGCCCCCGAGGCCAGGCGATAGCCCGCCGCCAGCGTCAGCGCGTGCCCGCCGACGCCGTCCTGGGTCGCGACCACCAACACCATGCCGGCCTTGCCCGCCAACCCGGCCGGGAAGTCCAACGTGAACGCCCCGTCCACCGCGATGGTGATGACGTTGCCTGCGTCCAGGTCCAGCGCCGCATGGCCGGCGGCGATGGCGACGGGCACCGGGGCGGTGAAATAGCCGGCGGACAGGGTGGCGGCCACGTCGGGGCGCAGGAAGCCGACATACCCGGCCAGGGCGGCGGCGATGGCGGCCTCGATGGCGTCCGCCAGTTGCTCGTGGTCGGCGGGGTCCAAAGGCCCCAGAAAGCGCTCGATGGCACGAGCCGGCGCCTCCTGGACGGCGTTGCACCAGTCGGGGGTCATGTAGGTGGCCCGCTCGCCGGTCGCGGGCACGCCGGCCTTGAAGCCGTGCTTTCCGGCGCCGAACAGGTCCACCGCCTTGTTGGCGGAATTGATGCGGTCCATGGGGTCAGTCTCCGTAGGCGAAGATCGGGGTGGTATGGGCCGGGGCCCAGCGGCGGATGGTGCATTCCAGGGCCTGGTTGCCCCAGTCGGCCAGGGGTTCGTCGGCGGCGCCGTCGCAGGTCATCAGGCGGACCGTGCTCTCGGGGGCGTGGACGAACCAGGTCAGCGGCCAGGGCCACGGATTGAGGCAGCCGTCCGAGGCATCGTCGCAGGCCAGCGGCCAGCATTCCTCGATGGTGACCTGATAGCCCAGCGCCGCAGCCAGGGCGGTGAAATAGGCCGGGCTCTGGCCGCCGCGGGCGGTCATCCGCGCCACCACCCGGTCGCGCCGCTCCGAGGTGGTCTCGGCCTGGCCGGTGCAGGCATCGGGCAGGCCGCAGACGCGCTCCCAGTCGGTCAGCAGTTCCTGGGTGGTGCGGGGGTCGGCCTCCTCGATGAGGTCGAGCAGGCGGTTGTGGGCGCCAGCCAGCTGCTCCGCCACCGCGCCCAGCAGCCGGGCGCGCAGCGTGTCGGGGTCGCGCGGCCACGCCGCCCCGGGCGGCAGCAGGGCCATCAGCTGGGAAAGATATTGGTCCGAGGTCGCGCGCATGGGTCAGGTCCACTGGATCGGGGCGAACACGGCCATCTCATGCTCGGCGTGGACCACGTCGGCCAGCGGCGCCGCCAGCTGGTGGTCGTGCTCGCCGGCGGCCAGGCTGATCGCCTCGCGGATATGGGACAGCAGGATGGTGGCGCCGGGGGCCGCCTCGCGCAGCAGCAGGTCGGCGATCTCCGCCTCGATGGCGGCGCGGATCTCCGGAGTGTCGGGGGTCAGCCCCTGGATGGTCAGCGCCAGCGGCACGGCCACCGGCGCCACCGCATTCACCTGGGCGGTCACCGGCCGCACCAGGTCGAGATGGGCCTGCACCGCGGTCACGTCGGCGGCGGTGGGGATGGGGTCGGCACCCTGCATGGTGAAATAGACCACCACCCGCTTGTGGCCGGGCTCGTCCTCGACGATCCGACTCCACGCCTTGGCGACGCCGGCCACCTCCTTGGCCCAGCGGACGTAATCGGAGACGGCGCCGCCGTGGGGCGGGGCCTGGATGCGCTCCAGCAGCCGGGCCAGCAGGCTCTCGGTGTCCTCCTCCTCGGTGCCCCCCGCCAGCCCCGGCGCCGCCACCGTGGCGGCCGACTGGACGCCGGCGATCGGGGCCACCAGTTGCAGCTTGGCGCCGGCGTCGGCGTTGCCGCCCGACCCGGCCTCCAGCGCGGTGACGGCGATGGTGGCCGATCCGCCCTCCAGCGTGGCCGAGGCGGTGGTCTTGTAGCGCCGCCCGTCGGTCCGCTGCAGCAGGGTGTCCACCAGGACGGTGCTGCCGCTCGTGCCGGTGAAGGTCACCGCGCCGGCGGCCGTGGCGGCTTCCTTCAGCTCCACGCCCCAGATCCCGGCCCAGCGCACCAGGAACTCCCTCTCGGCGCGGTCATAGATCACCTGGTTGGCCACGTAGGTTCCAAAGCCGTTGAGGTCGTGCAGGGCCTCGGCCAGCACGCGGGCCTGGACGTTGAGGTCGGAATGACGCAGCCGGGCGTCGGCGCCGGCCAGGCGGGCCTCGATGGTGGCCAGCACGGCGTCCAGCACCTGGTCGTGGCTCGGGCGCTCAAACGGCATCGCGGGTCTCCCAGACATAGTCGAAGCGGTATTCGGCCTCGGTGCCGTCGGTGCGGCGGATGCGGATGGTCAGGCCCAGCGTCCCTTCCCCCAGGATTTCGGCAGCCACGTCCACGCTGCTGGCCACCTCGTCCTCGATCAGCCAGGCCAGGGCCTCGGCCGCGTACTCCCGGGCGCGGGCCAGCACCACCGCTCTCTGCTTTTCGCGGTGCAGCAGGTACAGGCGCGACCCCATCTTGGGGTCGGCCCACCAACCGCGGCGGTCGGGCCGCGCGGCCAGGCGCTGGTCGTCGGGCAGGCGGTCGTCGGCATTGGCGCGGCGGTCTGTGAACAGGCTGATGATCACCGCCGTGGCCAGGCCGTCGTCCAGCGCCACTTGGCCGTCCTTCAGCATCAGGTCGGCGCGCAGCTTGGCCGCGTCGAAGAACAGGGCGCGGTCGGCCATCAGGGTCCCTCCGGCGGATTGATGGGCAGGGGATCGACCGGCGCCATCACCGCGCCCACCTGCCAGGTCAGGTTCTCCCAGGTGGACCCATCCACATGGCGGATGTGCCAGCCATAGCCGTTGATGTCGAAAGACAGCTTCTGCCGGGCATGGATCTGGACGTGGTCGCCCTCCAGCCGCAGCAGCGGCCCGGCCTGGACGGTGACCGTCTTGGCCGTCTGGATCAGGATGCCGTCGCGGGTCAGGTGGACGACCTGGCCCTGGTCGTCATGGACAGCCACCTCGCCGGGCTGCAGCGTCACCCGATAGCGCCGGTCGGGCGTGCGCAGCACGATGGCCTTGGACCGCCGCCCGAACAGACAGCCGAAAAACGCCGCCGCCCCAGCCAGCGGGTGGCTGGCGAAACCGTAATCCTGGAATGCGTCGCGGTCGTCCAGCACCTCGTCGGCCAGGCCCGAGACCTGGGCACGCGGACGCGGCCCGTCGGTCCATCCGCTGATGGCGCCCCGGCCCAGCATGTTGAACAGCATCTCGCGGATCATGCCGCCTCCTCGGGGATCGGCAGCACCTCATAGGCGCCGCTGCCCACCAGCTGCAGCACGGCCAGAGAGCCGTCGTTTTCGTCGATGGTGAACTCCACCCCGGCGATCAGCATGTCGGTGTCCACGCCGATCGACGGCAGCCGCACCGGCACCAGCTGGTTGATGGGCCACACCAGGCCGTTGGCCATGGTCCAGCCCTGGACGGTCACCTCGATGGTGTGCGCCCGCGCCCTGGCCACCCGGGCGGCGAAGGCGGCGCGCTCGGCGAAGCTGACGCCGTCGCCCTCGTCGGTGGCCTTGATGATGGTGGGGCGGTAGCGGGTGACGCCGGGGTCGCGGGCCACCGCCGTGGGCGCCGCCGCCATGGCGTCGTCCTCGCCGGCGCCGTCCTGGCCCAGCACCCGGTACTCGGAGAAGCGCTGGGCGTGGCTGCGCCGACGCCGGCGCCGCTTGACGTTCTCGCCCTCGATCAGGGCGCCGCCGCAGCGCTTGGTGCCCGACCGGGTGATGACGATGCCGCCCAGCCCGTCGCTGACGGCCAGCACGCCGCGATGGTCGCACAGCCGCCGGATCGCCTGGATCACCGTCTCGCCCTTGTCGATGGCGAAGACCTCGAACGCCTTGCCGGTCGCGACCTCGGAGCGGACCGGGATGCCGAACGGCTTGACCAGCTCGGCGACGATGTCCATCAGCGTGACGCCATGCCATTCGCCGGCCTGGTGGACCGCCGCGCAGTCCACCAGGTCGCAGGCGGCGTCGCGACCGCTGACCGAGATGCCGTGCTCCTTGGCATCCAGCCCGTCCTCGTCGTCGTCCACCCAGCCGCTGATCACTACCTGGTCGTCGATGGTCAGCACGCAGGCATTGCCGGCCACGATGGGGCTGCGCTCGGCCTGCCCGGTCCAGCGGTCGGTGTGCTGAACTGAGAAGGTGCCCACCAGCTGCTCGACGCCGCGCTGGATGCGCGCACCGGTCCAGCCTTCGTAGATGCGGCCGTTAACCTTCAGGCCGATGCGGTGCGGATTAACGGCTGCCATTCAGCACCTCCAGCGGCACGCCGCCCGGGACGAACAGGCGGTTGCGGATGCGGTTGCGGGTGGCGATCTCGTCGGCGCGGGCGGCGTCGCCCAGCAGCCGGTGGGCCACCACCACCGCCGGCAGCGTCGCCTCGGTCTGCACCACGGCCAGCCGCTCGCGCGAGGCGCCCCGGGTGGTGGTGTCGCGCACCACCGCCGAGACCAGGCCGCCGAATGCTCTGAACACCCTGTCCCCGGCGCCGGACCGCTCCTCGTCCAGGCGGTCCACCACGATGGTGCGCACCTCGGCCGCATCGTCGTAGCTGTCGAAGGACAGCCCGGCCGACAGCCGCGCCGCCTCCACCGCCGACGCCTGGCGCACCAGCGCCGCCAGCGCGGCCTGGTTGGCAGCTTGCTGGCGCCGGGCGGTGGTGGTGGGCTGGACCGTGGGCAAATCCGCCCCGAACCCGCCCAGCCGCGCCAGCGGGCGCAGGGCGCCGGCGCCCGACCCGCCATAGCCGCCCTGGCCGCCCAGCAGCGATCCGAAACGGGACAACAGGCCCGTCACCTGGCCCGCCAGGCTTTGCGGCATCTGCACCAGCCCCAAGGCGTTGCCCCTGAGGCCCATCGCCGCCGTGGCCAGCTGGTTGCCCTTGCCCAGCATGCGCATGGGCCCCGCCAGCGCCCCCGCGATCTCGTCCGAGGCCATCTCCAGCACCGCCGCCGCTTCCTCGGCCACGAAGGCCGGCAGCCCCTCCACCGAGAACCCCTCGGCAAAGTCCCCGGCCACAGCGATGTCGGCCGCGTCGGCCTTCTCCGCCACCAGGGCGCGGGTGTCCACCGTGGCCTGGGGCTGGTTGTTCTCGGCCCCCTTGACGAAGGTCAGCGAGAAGCGGGCCTGGCGCCGCTCGCGGGTGCTCTCGGTGACCTCGCACCCCGTGCACACCACCTGCATCTCGCCCCGGGTGGGATGCACCAGCGTGCCCGGGCCGGGCTGGTTGCAGGCGTCCTCCAGCCGGTCGCGCTGGGCGATGTAGTCGTCGCCCAGCACATAGACCTGCAGGGTGAACTCCGGCGCCTTCTTGCCCAGATCCTCCACATAGGCGTCGTCGCGCTGGGGATAGTCGTGGCGCACCGTGCGCCGCCCGGGCTTCCCCGTCGCCTCGGTCCACCAGAACGGCACCCCGCGCCAGCTGCCCTTCCGCCAGTTGTCGGGCGCGCTCATTGTGCTACCCTCACGAAAGATTGCGAAGGAGCGGACAGATGCGCGGAATGACGATGGTGGCGGCGGCCGTGGCGGTGGTGTTGATGCTGTCGGGCTGGCCAGCGCTCGCTGGGGAGGTTGCCCGCGACCAATTGGTGGAGGCGGCGAGCATGCCCGGCCTTCTCAATGCCAAGGATTTCAAGCCATTCGACAGGGGCATTCGAGCCCAGCGGCCAGACAAGGGCATTCTGGTGACGTTCCTTGGTCCCGCGAAGGACGTTCAGGAAGTCATTGCTGTCGGCGGCGTCGCTGAGACGAACGGCCTGGCCCTCATGCTCACGATCCCCAGCCTGGTTGCCACGGGCGCGCAGTGGGACGATGGAGCGACCTGGGCGTCTCAGTCCATCTCTGCGCTTGCAAAATCGGGCGGCACGGCGACAAAGCAAGTCAACGGGCGGATAATTGAGCTCACGGTGGTTCAGCCCAATGTTATCCATCTGTCTATCGTCAAGCGGTAGGCTGGACATCATTGGTTAATTCCCCGTGCCAATCGTCTTGCCCACGTCCAGCCCGACCCCGCCGGATGATTGGATGCTCTGCACTCGGGCGTTGACGCCTTGCCCCACGTCCAGCCGGACGTGGATGCTCCCTTCGACTTCGGCGGGCTTCTGCTTCTCTTCCTTATCCGAGGCCATCAAGTCGTAGAGCTTCTGGAACAGGGCCTCCCCGCCCATCGCCCCGATGATGCCCCCGACCAGACCGCCAGCGACGGTGCCCACCACCGGCACCACCGAACCGATTGCGGCCCCGGCCGCCGCGCCACCAAGGGCGCCAGCCGTCCGTCCGCCCGCCGTGACGGCGCCGCGCGTGTCCCCGGACAGAAGTGAACTGCCCATGTCCACGGCGCCGGTCGTCAGCGCCAGGGCGACGTTGCCGCGCCCGACCATCCCCAGCAATCGCCCGCCGCGTCCAGCCAGCCCGGCAAGCCCACCCCGCGCCGATGGCACCCGGCCCTTGGCCGAACGGCTGCCGGACATGTCCAGCCCCATGCCACCACCGCCGAACTGGCCCGGCCAATTGGTGACGATCACCGGCATGGCTCCCTTGGCGCCAACTGCGCCCGCCGCCCCGGCAACGGCCTCAGCCACGCCACGCTTGCCGAAGGCACCGGCAACGGCCTTGCCACCCTGATAGAGCTTCCGGCCGACGATGGCCGCCCCCAGCCCGCCCGCCGTGAGCGTGGCAACGTCCATGGCCGTTTCCAGCTTGCCCTCGTCGATGCTGTTGACCCACCGCGCCAAGTCCTTGATGGGTTCGGCAAACCGCTTGTTGGCGTAGACCTCCCAGGCGCTGGTGAAGGTCATCAGGGCAACGCCCGCCGCCTGGGTCGCGGTCTTGGCGTCCTCGATCACCTTGGCGGTATCGGCCTTGGCGTTGACGAACTTGTCCAGGGTGTTTTCGAAACCGCCTGTCTTCTGGTAATCGACGATGGCCGTGTTGTAAGCCTTCATGGCCTCGTCGCCGAAGATGGCCCCGATCTTGGTCCCGTTTCCCTTAGTCTTGGTGATGACCTCTTTCATGATTTCGGGAATGGACCGATAGACCCGCTTGCCCTGCTTCAACTGCTCGGGATCGAACAATTGGATGCCCAGGGCCTTCAGCTTCTTTTGCTTCTCCGCGTTCTGCAACTCGTTGATCAGCGACACCACGGCGGTCTTCGCGGTGTCGGCCTGCGCAGTGGCCTGCATGGCCACCTGGGCAATGCCGCCCACCTCCCGCACCGCGTCGATCCCGGTGCGGCCCATGGTCGCGTAGGCCGAAATCATTTCGGCGCCCTTGGTGGACAGCTTTTGCAGGGTGAAGGCGCCCATGTCGCCCTGCGCCTTGAGGACGGCGAGGGACGTTCCCACGCCATCGGTGGCGATGTTCAGCTTCTTGAGTTCAGAGGCCAAGCCGCCAATGTCGATCCCTTCCGAGAAGGTGGCGCGCATCGCCACGCCCATGTCTTCGAGGTTGGCGATGGCATAGTCCAAATCGCCGGTCCTCTCGACGATCTCCGCGACGGCGCTGAGAAGCTGTCCTGGATCGAGGCGGATATGCGGCAGGCGCGCCACCTCGAACATGCGCTTCTTGAAGGCGTCCATCTTTTCGGCGGTGGCGCCCGACGCAATCTGGAGCTTCGTCAGCTCGGTATCGAAATTGGCGATCATCCGAGCAGTGCCGGCACCCATGGCGCCAGAGGCAAGGGCGGTGTAGCGGTTCGCCAAACCATCCAGCGCCTTGCCCGCCGTCGACATGCTGCGCGACAGCGCGCCGACGCTGGCCGCGCCGCGGCGGCCCAGCTGCTCGAACGCCTGTTCCACGTCGCGGGCTTTGGCGGCGGCGTCGCCCCGCAGATACAGCCCCAGATATGCGCGCAGGTCGGACATCTACTTCACCAGCTTCTTGATCAGGACGGCGGCATGCCGTGCCGGCATCGCCAGGATCTCGGACCTCGTGCCGGCCTGACGCACGGTCAGGGCCAGCACCAGGGTCTCGATGCCGTCACGATGCCGGATGATCTCGCCCCCGCTCGGTCGCGCCCCGCATCGCCTCGGCGCCGGCATTGTCCAGCTGGCTGGCCATGGCCTGCAGGAACACGAAGTCCTCGCGCTCCAGCTTCAGCAGTTCGTCCAGGGTCAGCGGCCCCTCCACCTCGCCGATCCGCACCACCTGGCGGCACAAGAGCTCGATGCCGGCCCGGCCCGGGCTCTGCACCAGGTGATAGGCGCCGTCGTCGCCCAGCACGCATTTCTCGGCGGCCTCGGCGGCGGCGATCATGTCGCCGGTGGTCAACTCGCGCAGCACCGCCTCGGTGTGGCGGACCTCGACCGCCTCGGCGCCCTGGACATGGCGCAGCGTCTTCAACCCCTTGGGCAGGGTGATCGTGATGGTGGCCATGGCCTTACATCTCCTCGCAGGTCTCGGCCGAGATCTTCAGCGGCACCTTGCCGCCCTTGGCCGAGGGCGGCGACAGGGTGAAGGCGTTCCGAAGGATGAAGGTCTGGCCGGTGTCGCCCACGGCCGAGATGGTGACGTCGTGGAAGTTCAGGTCCGACAGGCGCTCGCCCTTGGCCAGGGTGGTCTCGGCCTCCAGCGAGCACTCCTTGTAGACCGAGGTGAAGCCCACGGTGCCGTCGTCGTGGACGACGGGCGTGCGCTCCTCGCCGGCCAGGGTCAGGGTGCCGCCCTCGACGGTGCGGATGATCTGGCCGTCCTTCTTGACGGTGAACTTGTTCAGCAGCTGCATGGTCGCGGCCCCCGTTAGGAAATGAACTCGATCCGCGCCTTGAAGCGCCGGAACTGGCCGATCAGGTTGGGCGGGACCATGGCGTTGGCGGTGTCGCCGTCATTGGCGTCCACCTCGACATAGAGGTCCCGCTTGAACTGGCTCAGGTCCTCGACCAGGCCGGCCGCCTCCCAGTCGCCGAACAGCGCCACCAGCTCGGTGCGGATGTCGGTGGGCGTGATGACGCCCTTGCCCTTGGTGCCGTCCTTGCCCAGCTTGGCGCGCGGGTACTTCTGGCTGATGCGCGCCCGCATGGAGTAGCGGCAGAAGGCCAGCGTCTTCAGGCGCTCGATCTGCAGGTAGGACGGGTCCTCCAGCCCGTAGGCGTTGGTCTGGTAGGTGGTGATGACGTTGTCCAGCCGGACCAGGCCGCCGTCGTCCACCGTCCAGGTCGAGATGCCGTCGAACAGCAGCAGGTTGCGCTCGTCCAGGCCGAAGCGGTCGGACACCGGCGGCGGCATGATGCCCTCCAGCACGCAGGTCTGGAGCGGCCGGGCCGGATCCTGGCTGGCCTCGAACGACGCCAGCCCGCCCAGCGCCGCCGCCCATTTCCACGGCGCCTGGGGCGCGCCCTTGGCGCCCAGCAGCGACAGGTGCTGGCTGTTGCGGGCCGACCCGGCGGTGGCCAGCGCGCCATGGGTGCCCTTGAGGCCGGCGAAGACATGCATGTCCATCATCACCGTGCCGCCGAAGCGCCGGCGGGCCTCGTCCTCCAGCTGCACCAGGTTGGTGCTGTCGGTGTAGGGGCAGATCACGTCGGTGAACCACTCGTTGGTCACCGCGGCCAGCGCCGGCCCCACGTCGGGATTGGCCGAGCCGCCGGCCATGGCGGTCACGGTCAGCGCCAGGCCGGTGGGCAGCCGGTCGTCGATGTAGTAGCCGGCGCGGATGTCGATATCGTTGCCGGTCTCGCCCTTCCACTTGCAGGTCAGGTTGACCTGGGCGGTGTCCACCCCGTCCACGGCGGCGGTGACGGGCAGGTCGGCGTTGGCGTTGACGGCGGCGGCCAGGCTGGTGGCCAGCGCGGCGGCCGTCTGGTTGGCGGCCGCGCCGATCCGCACGCGGATGCCGTCGATATAGACGGACACCGTGCCGGCGGCGGTCGGCGCTGCGGTGAACTTGATCGAGCCGGTGGCGGCCTGGGCCGCGCCGTCGTCGGCCAGCGCCACCGCCCACACCTCGGTCCAGCGGTTGTTGCGCTTGAGCAGGGTGACGATGCCGTGCAGCATCGAGCCGCGGCCGTGCTGCTGGGCCGAATGGTCGGCGGTCAGGATGCGTTCCGGCACGTTGGCGACGGCGGCGCCGGCGGCCAGCTTCTGCCCGACCACCAGGATCTTCACCGGCATGCCGACCAGGCCCTGGTTGGCGCGGGTGTTGACGATCTCGGCGAACTGGCCGGCCACGCGCAGATTGATGGGGATGGTGTCGAATTCCATGGCCTCTTACTCCTTGGCCTTCTTCTTCGCGGCGGCGATCTCGATCACGTCGCCGTCGGTGATGCGGCGGATCCAGTAGCTGTCGCGGGTCACCGTCTTGCCCTCGGCGGGCAGCGGCTGATTGTCGGCGGGGTCGCGCACCACCAGGGGCTTGCCGCCCACGATTGCGGGCTTGACGTGGATCTCCATTACTCGCTCCTCACGGTGATGATGTCGGTGGCGTCGGCCTCCTGGGGCGGCAGCGGCGGCTGGACGTTGCCGTGCGGCGGCAGATCCCAATAGGCCCTGAGCGTCAGGAAGTCGGACAGGTCGCCGGCGGCGGCGTCCTCGGCCGCCACGTCGTCCTCGAAGAAGGTGCAGGTGAAGTCGCAGGCGTAGACGCTGATCAGCGCCGCCTTGAGCTTGCCGTTGAACAGGCTGCTGACCAGGCCGGGCACCATCGGCCCGATCTCCAGCCCCAGCCGGCTGTCCTTCAGCAGGGCGCGGATGTCGGTCACCAGCTGGTACGACCCCACCTCGGCGCCGGTGCGGGCGCCGTGGCGGCTGGCCCGCTCGTTGCGGCGGTTCTGGGCGCAGGCGAAGACGGTCCAGGTCACCGGGACGATGCGGCCGCCGGCCGACGGCTGCGGCCGGCCGATGCCCTTCATCACCACCAGGGCGGCGGGGAACTTCGGCACCACCGTGCCCAGGGTCTCGATGTCGTCCAGCTCGCCGCCATAGGTGGCGACGTGCAGCTTGTAGCCCGGACTGGCGCCCTCCAGGCGGGCGATGATGGCGTTCTCGATCTCACCGATCATAGCGGCCCCCGCAGATGGTCCTGGGCGGCGGCGACGATCGCGGCCTCGTCATCGGCGCTCAGGCCCAGATAGGGGCGCGCCGGGATGGTGACCTTGCGGCCGCGCCCGGCCTGGCCACCGAACTGGTGGATGCGGGCGCGCTGGTCGTTGGACCCGACCTCGACGAAGTCCGGCCCGGCCACATGGGTGATGCTGTCGCGCAAGATGCCTTCCACCACCAGGGTCAGCATGCCGGCGATCTTGCGGGCCGCCGGCTTGCGCAGGCCGCCCTTGGCCGTATAGACCTTGCGGCGGCCGCCGGCGCGGGCCAGCACGGTCTCGGCCGACAGCATCTGCCAGCGCCGTCCCTCGGGGTCGGTCTGGGTCTCGAAACGGTCGCGGGTGGACACCTGGAGGAGATTGCCGATCTCCTCGGTCAGGTCGCTGGCGTCGGTGGCACGCTCGGCCACGTCCCTGAGGGCGCGCTGCACCAGGGGCAGCTGGCGGAAGTCGCTGACCAGCGTGGCGCCGTTCATGACAGAAAGCCCTTGAGGCCGCCGCCCGCGAACACCTTGGCCGCCGTGGTGCCACGCACCGCCTGGCTGGCGCGCTCGGCCGGCTCGGCCTTGGCGGCGCTCTCCAGGATGATGTCGCCGCGCTGGACCATGGTCAGCTGGCGGATGGCGTCCTGGTAGTTGGTCCGCACCAGATCGGGCATGTCGTCCTTGGCCGACCACAGCCGGTAGCGGGCGATGAACACCGCCCACAGGGTGACCAGGTCGGGCACCGGGTTCAGCGGCAGGTCGTAGCGGCCGGAGAGATAGGCGTCGATCTCGTTGCCGGCGTCGGCCAGGGCGTCGGCCACCACGTCGGCGTCGGCGACGCCGTCCTCGTCCAGGTCGGCGATCTGCACCAGCTCGGTGCTGCGCAGGCGGCGCTCCAAATCGGCGAGGGTGGCGTAGGCCATGGCGTTACCCCGTGATGCCCTTCACGGCCCACATGACCGTCTGCTCCAGGTTGGTCCGGGCCAGGGCCTTCTCACGGCCGTCGGGCACGCCGGTTTCGACGGCGCCCCACAGATCCTCGGCCAGGGCCTTGACCCGGGCGATGGCGGCGGCCTCCTCGGCCGTCAGCTGGCGGTGCCGGGCGCGGAACAGGTCAGCCATTGGCGCCGCCCTTCTTCTTGGGGGCGGCCTTGCGGGCCGGCTTGGCCGCCGGCGCCGGGGCGGCGGGATCAGCCACGGGCGCATCCCCGGCGGCGGAGCCGCCATCAGAAGACGAGCCGCCTCCGGCGGCGGGGGTTCCCCCGGTCATGGCGACCAGGTCGGGATCGATGGAGGCCAGCGCCGCCTCGTCAAGGCTGCGCTCGCCGCCCTCGGCGTCCTCGGCCGGACCGACGATCTCGACGGCGCCGAGGCGCAGCAGCGCCTCGGCGTCGCCGGCCGGCAGATCCATCTCCTCCCCGGGCGGACGGCGCTTGCCGCCCGCCTTGATCGGGGATTTGACGATGACGCTGACCTTCGGGCTCATCAGGCAGGATCCTGGAACAGGAAGCCCGCGACCATGCCGGTCAGCAGCGGCGCGTCCTCGTTGGTGACGCCGTAGACCCAGGACTTCGCGCGGTCGTCCCAGTAGGGCTTCTCGACCGAGGGGTGGCCCTCCATGGTGTAGGTGTAGCCATAGGACGGCTGCTCCATGCCCTCCGAGGCGCGGGGCACGTAGGCCAGGACGGCGGCGTTGCCCCACACGTCGTGGAAGTCGCCGGCGTCGTCGGCGTAGACCGCCTCGCCCACCACGATGGTCTCGATCTCCACCAGCTTGGCGAACTGCTCCAGGGTGATCGGGCCGGGGGTGGTGAACTTGAAGCGCTCGATGACGCTGGGGTTCTCGCGCGCGGCGTTCCAGGCCAGCGGCGACAGCACCAGGGTGTTGGGACGCACGCCGATGGTGGCGCGCACCGCCTCCTTGCCGTCGGTAATGTCCTTGACCGGCTTACCGGTGTCGGCGCTCCACTTGTCGCCGCCGGCCAGGGCCAGCTTGTGGTTGGCGTCGTAGTTGGCGGCGTCGGTGGCGATCGACGCCTTCTCGTTCTCGCGGCCGAGCTCGATGGCACCCTGCACCACGTTGACCGCGCGGCGCGCCAGGTCGATGCCGGGGATCTTGGAGGCGTCGCGCATCCACTCGCGCGGCACGGCGGCCTCCAGCGCGTCCTGCTTCAGGGCGAAGGGCTTGCCGGCATAGCCGAACTGGATGCGCTTGGTGTCGGTGCCCGGCGCGCGGCGGGCGTTGTAGAGCTTGAAGCTCTCCTTGCCGAATTCCAGCACCTGGCCGCCGGACACGCCGACCGGCACGCGGGGGAACAGCAGGTGGCCCACATTGCCCGGATGGCGGTAGCCCTGGACGTGGGTGGTCAGGATGGGATCGACGACGCGGACGCCGGCGGTGTTGAGGATGGAGTTCACGGCTGATCCTTTCGATTAGCGGCGCATGATCGCGCGGATGAACGCGCTGGCGCCGGCGGCATCCTCCAGCGCGTCGGCGAAGACGTGGACCGGCAGTTCGCCGCCGGTCAGGATGGCGCCGTTGGCGGCGGTCGAGGTGACGGCCACGGCGCCCGCCGCGACCTCCAGGTCGGCGGCCGGGGCGGCGCGGCCCTGGGCATCGACCACCAGGCCCTGGCCGCGGGTGATCGCTGCGCCGGTCTCGATGACAACCTCGCCGTGGGTGGTGACGGCGAAGTCCTGGCCCAGCGCGGCGCCGTACTGGGCGACGCCCAGCACCTTCTCGCCGGCGACGGAAGCCTGGAGGTTGGCGAAGGTCACCGCGCGGTTGGCGGCGACGGCGCCGGCGGCGGTGACCGTCTCGGCGCGGAGGGGGTTGTGGGCTTTCACGCGGGGTCTCCCTTAGTTGCCGCCGACGGCCTTGACGGCGGCGATGTAGTCCGTGCCCGGGTTCTTGGCCTGGAAGGCCAGGGCCCTCTGGTGCAGAGCCAGGCGGTCCTGGTCGGCCAGCGAGCCGGGGGCGCAGGCGAAGTCGATGGTGGCGGCGGCCTTGTCGGCGCCGGCGATCTCGCCGAACTCCACCACCTTGGGCGACTTCTTCAGCTGCTCGCGGTAGGCGTCGAGCGGGCTGACCTTGACGGTCTTGCCGTCGGCGTCGGCGAAGTCGATGGTGGCGGTGGCGTGATCCAGGCCGTCCATGAAGGCCAGCACCTGGTCGCGCTGGGTGGCGACGAAGCGGCCGTCCTTGATCAGCTGGTCCAGCAGATGCTCGTTGTCGGCCCGGCGATGCTTGGCCTCGATGTCGGCGAACTGCGCCTCCTTGGTCCGCACCGCCTCCTCGCGGCCCGCAAGCGCGGTCTCGCGCTTGGCCAGGTCGGCCTCGCGCGCTTTGATCTGCTCCTCGGTCAGGGGCATCGGTCCATCCTCGGGGTTGTTTTCAGAGAAGGTTGCGTGGGCGGGCGCGGGTTCGGCGTCGCCGGCCAGTTCTGCCAGGCGGTCGAGGTCCCAGCCCTCGACGACGCGATCGGCGGTCTCCTTGCCGTCGCGCTCGATGATGTATTCCCGGATGCCCCGGGCCATGCGGCCGACGGCGCGCAGGGCCGAGGACAGCGTCCAGCCCAGGTCGTCCGCGAACTCGATGGTGATGGTGCCCTGGCCGTCGCCGGCGAAGCTGACGGACTTCAGCCCCTTGACGGCCGGCGCCGCCGCGCCCAGGAAGCCCACATGCTTCAGGTACAGCGTGCCGGGCTTGGGATGGTTGGGGCTGTCGGGCAGGAAGAACGAGGCCGAGACCTTCTTGAAGGCCCCGCCATTGACCAGGTCGGCGAACTCGGCGTTCAGCTGCTCCACGTCCTCGACCTGCAGCACGCCCTCGGCGAAGGACAGGCCGGTCACCCAGCCATAGGCGGGATCGTCCGTCTGCGGATGGCCGACCACCAGCGGCGCCTGGTGCAGCGCCGGATCATAGACGGCGGCCACGTCCACCAGGCTGAACGGCTCCCCGGGCTTGTCCGAGAAGGTCACGACCTGGGTGCCGCCGCTGGCGACATGCCGCCCGGGCTTGGAGATCTGGATCGGTTCACGAAGTTTCGGCACGGGTCGCTCGCCCATCTGAATGCGATGGACGGACCATGCCGGGTCGAGGGAGGATTTTCCGCGCGGAACCGCTTCCGTCTCATCGGGCGGCCTGCGGCGAAGCGGGAGGCATTCTTGCTCCGGCCGGCGCGAAAGGCAACCGCCGTTGTGGACCCGCCCCTCACGTGGGCGCCGCGCGCATCCGCTAACGGGTCTCTAACGCATCTGGGAGCGGCGTAACCCCACCGGCCTATACCGACGGGCCTGCTGTCAGCCCAAACGGCCTGTACGGCCGCTCATCCGGGCGGGGTGGTTGAGCGTGTACCGCCGGCGCCGAAATGGTGTATGATGATGGGGACGAAGGAAGCCGCCAGCATCGGCCTCGTAGTCCTTCGTCACCCGGGCCGGGTGCTGCTGGGCGCCCGGCCTCGTCATTTCCGGGCGGGGCCGGATCAGGCAACCCGGCTTCAATCCTCTTCCCTCCGGTACAGCAGGGCGCCGCGGCGCTGGCCATCCACATAGGCCGTGTCGTCGGGCACGAAGATGGTGCGCCCCGACCAGCCGGCATTGGACCACTCGAACGCGGCCACGCCCCCGCCCTTGCCGCCATGCTCGACCGCGCGCAGGTAGCGCCGGACCAGCACCGGCCTGCCGTTGGCCAATCCCCAGCCGACCCAGATCTCGTCCGGCGACAGCAGGCAGTCGACGAGGTCGAGGAGATAGCGGTGGCGCTCGCGCTTCTTGATCTTCAGCGTTCCGTCCCGCTCCAGGAACAACTCCCGGCCGATGGCCAGACGGTACCCGGCGGCGTCGCGGATCAGCGCCGGCCGCTCGCGGGTGGCCCCGAACGCCTGGAGGAAGCGGTCCACATAGGCGTCCTCCGGCAGGTCGTCGGGCAGCGGCGGCCGGCCCGGCCGGGGCGCCGGCAGGGGCGGCGGGTTGAGCGGCGCCGGCGGCAGGCCGAACGGCGGCAGGGGCTCCTGCAGCGGGGGCGGCACGGCGCCATGCAGCCAACTGCGGCCGACGTTGTAGCCGAAGCCGGTATCCACCCCGGCGGGCTCGGCCCAGGTCTCCGTGCCGCCGTCGGGGCGGTTGACCTGGCGGCGCTCCATCGTGACCTCGGGGGCCTGGGCCGAGACTTGCCAGCCCTTGCGCTCGGCGGCCCGCCGGGGCAGGAACTGGACGGTGCAGCGGCAGTTCCAGCCATTGGGCGGATAGTGGGTGTTCCACCACGGATCCGCCAGCGGCAGGACCGTGCCGTGCCAATGGCGGTGGTCGGCGCGGGTGTCGCTGTCCAGCACGGCGGTGTAGCGCCCAACGGGGTCGGCCAGGCGCTCGGCCTGCTGCCAGCGGCCGGCCGCATAGGCCATGCGGACATTGGTGTTGAGCATGACGCGGGTGCGCCAGTTGCGCCCGCCCTTGTAGTCCCAGCCGTGGCGGGCGACGATCTCGTCGAATTCCTTGCGGAACTGGTCGATGGTGATCCCCTCGGTCAGCTTGCGGCCGACGGCGCGCTGCAGATCGGCGAGCAGCGCGTCGCAGGTGGCCCCGGCCACCACGAAGGACCGGGCATGGGCGCCGTGCTTGAGGTCCGACCAGGTGTTGCTGGGCAAGCGGGTCTTCTGGCGGAAGAAGTCGATGGCTTCCTGGAAGGGCACGCCCTCGCCCTTGACCTTAGCCATCAATGATCTCCGCCCGGCCGGTCAGGTTGGCCACCACCATGGCGTCCTCCATCAGCGCCGCCAGCTCGTCGCGCGGCATGGCCGGATAGAGCGCCAGCAGGCCGTCCGCCACTTCCTCTAGGCTGGCCGCACTGGCCACCAGCTCGCGCACCTTCGAGAGCGCCTGGTCGATGATGGCGCCGGCCGCCGCCTCGGCCTGGCCGGCGAGATCGTCGGCGGCGTCGCGGGAGGCCGGGTCGGCGAACGCCAGGGGTTGGGGCGGGGCAACCACCGCCTGGGGTGGCGGCGCCTTGCGCCCGGTGTAGGCCCACTGGCCCTCGAAATGGGCGTCCAGGCCGCCGTCGGCTTCCTCGGCGGGCTCATAGCCGGCGGCCCGCATGGCCTCGACGAATTCCAGCATCAGCTTGGACGCCTTGGCCCGCTCCTGGCGCACCTTGGCCTCGTCCTCCTCGCGGGCGGGACGCGGCCGCCACACCTTGGGCGGGGCGGCGCCGGGATAGTTGATCTCGGTGATCCAGGGCAGCAGCTGCTCGTTGAACGGCCCGCCGCACAGCAGGTCGGCGTCGCCGTCGGTCAGCTCGGCGCGCACCTCGTTGTGCACCTCGCCCAGCGACCTGGCGCCGCGCTCGCCGGCGTTGGTGGACAGGGTCTCGCCCAGCACCGCCTCCGAGATCTGCTCGTCCATGTAGCGGACCAGGTCGGGATAGGTCACCGTGCCCGACCGCGACGCCTCCAGGAACTTGGCCACCACCCCGTTGGGGAAGATCATGGCGCTTTCCTGGGACAGGTTGCTGATGGTCTCCAGCAGCTTCTGCTGGGCGTCGTCCAGCATGGTTTCCGGGTACTCGGCCATGACGGTCGGGCTGCCGAACTTCTCGGCGAACACCAGCCAGAAGGCCAGGCCCTGGCGCTTGAACAGCACCGGCCAGAACAACTGGTGGCCCAGGCCGCGGCCGTAGGGGTCGTCGGGAGCGTGGCCGCACCGGTGGACCACGAACTTGCGGGGCGGCAACTGCTCGCCCTCGACCATGTCCTCGAAGGTGATCAGCCGGGGCCGGCCCTCGGGATCGAAGGTGAAGCGCTGGGGACTGCGCAGGCGGACCTCGCGCGGCACCACGAAGCCCTCGGGCGTGAGGTGCCACATGGCCTCGCCCACCGAATAGCCGATCAGCAGCGCGTCCAACAGCTCGATGGAGGTGCGGTCGAAGGCGAAGCCCCATTCGCCGGCCAGCCAGCGCTCGGCCAGCTGGGCCGCCTTCTCGTCGTCGGCGCCGGGTCCGCCCGGCTCGACGGTCCAGCTGCGCGCCACCACCGCCACCTTGCGCTTCTGCAGCACGGCGAAGGCATGGGGATCGCGGCCGATGTCCTGGTAGATGCGGACGCCGCGGCCGTTGCCCTGGGTGACGAGCACGTCGTCCTGGGGCAGCATGACGTTGCCCCACACCGGCATAGCCACGTCGCGCCGGACCGAGGCGATCTCGTGGCGCAAGGGCTTGGGCACGCCTGTCTTCGTGTCGTCCTTCATGTCATCCTCCGATGAATGCGCGGAAGCCGCCGCGCGCCATGGACCGGCGGCCGCCCGTCCGGATCAGGCCGCCGGAAGCGCGCACGGTCTGGGCCAGGCGCCACAGCATCTCCAGCGCGTCGGGGCCGTCGTCATGGTCGGCCTGGGGGAAGTGGCGCAGCTGCTCCAGCAGGGTGGCGTGGCTGGGATGGAAGCGGATCAGCTGGTTGGCCACATGGGGCTGGAGGCTCTCGATCCTCAGCGCCTTGTCGGTGGAGTTGTGGATCGGCACCGCCGGCACCGGGAAGCCCCGGGCAGCCGAGCGCTTGACGAGCTCGGTGCGCAGGAACTCCTGGAACTGAACGACCTCGACGCCGAACTTCAGCGTGCGGTACTCCTGGTGATAGCGGATCACGTCCTCGATGATGCGGTCCGGCACCCGGCGGCGGATGTCGGCCTCGACCACGTCCAGCACGCCGGTCTCGCGGCTGAACCCGCCCACCAGGATGGCCGATGGGTCGGAGCGGCGGTTGTTCTTGCCCAAGCTGGGATCGCAGACGCCGATGAACACCCATTCCGGCAGCCGGTTGACCCAGAAGGTCAGGTTGGCGAACAGCGCCGCCGCCTCGTCCAGGGGATCGTTCTGGTACTCGCTGTCGAACGCCTGGCGGCCGACGCGGACGCGGATCTCCATCAGCTTCTTCAGCGGCTGGACGGCGGGCCACAGCACCTGCGAGCCGGCCTCCATCTCCGCCCGGTGCTCGGCATGGAAGGCATCGGCGGCCTCGCGGCCGTCGTTGCGCAGCACCTCTTCCCAGCGGTCCCACAGGTCCGTGCGATCGGGCCAGCGGATCACCGCCTTGAAGACGACGGAGCGCCACATGGGGTTGCGGCTCTTGCGCTTGGCCACCGCGTCGTGGTGCAGGAAGGTGTTGACGAAGATGATGTCCATGGACCCATCGGGCGGGCCCAGCGGATCGACGGCCTTGTCCACCCACTGCTCCAGCTTGTCGCGCTGCTCGGGGGTGCGGACGTTCTCGTCGTTCTCGATATCGTCCAGGATGACGATGTCCGGGCGCTGGGCGCCGTGCCGGAAGCCGCGCAGCTTCTTGCCCGAACCGGCGGCCTGCAGCTTGGCGCCGCTGGCCGTCACCGCCACGCCCACCTGCCACGTCGGCCCGGCGCCGCAATGCTCGGGGAAGTCGGCGGCCAGACGGGGGTTGGCCTCCAGCTCGGCCTTGATGCCCTCCAGCAGCACGGCGGCCTGGTCGAAGCTGTCGGAGATCAGCACGGCATAGCGCTTGCGCCCGGTCAGCAGGCACCACAGCACGAACAGCTGGCTGGCATAGGTGGACTTGGCATTGCCGCGCGGGGCGGCGATCAGGTCGCGCTGCCCCTCCGGCGCCGCGGCGATCTCGGGCAGGCGCTCGAACAGAAAGGCGTGGAAGGCCGAGGGCTCGCCCTTGACGTGGTGGGGGAAGTAGGTGGCGCAGAAGTACCGGAAGTCGTTCTCGGCGCCGCGCCGCCGCTGGCGCGAGGCCCTGGGGTCGGGATCGAAGCCGTCCACCTCGGCCTCGATGCGCTTGCGCATGTCGGCGGCAAGGGCGGAGATCTCCTTGAGGAAGTCTTCCGGCTTGACCTTCCTGGCCATGGCCGTCAGCCGTATTTCTTGGCGATGAAGGCGCCGAAGGGCTCGAAGATCTCGGCGAGCGCCGGCTGGTGCTCGGGGAAGTGCTCAGCCACATACGAGGCCAGGTCGGCCAGGAGTTCGGTGGCCACGGCGAAGCGGCCCAGTTCCGGAGCGGCCTTGGCCACCGCCGACATGGTCTTGGTGAAGGCATCGGCCAGACGGCTCATGGCCTCGGCCTTCTGCAGCGCCGGCAGGTTCTGGTCGGCCTTCAGCGCCTCGACGGTGGCCTCGTGCAGCAGCAGGAAGTCGTGCAGCACCAGTTGGGCGACGGTGGCGGCGCCGGTGGACGACAGGGCGGCGGCCGCGCGCGACCGGTCCCAGTCGTCACCCCTGGCCTCGTCGGCGGCCTTCCACTTGCGGACGGTCCCGAACGGCACCCCGTGCCGGGCGGCGGCGGCTTCCAGCGACAGGCGCTCGGAGACGTAGGAGCGGCGAACGGCCTCGCGGGTCTCGGGGGCGTGGGCCATGTCAGCCCCCCAGCCGCCCCAGCGCGGCGTTAGAGGCCAGCCGCATGATGGTGGCCGACGACGGCGCCTTAACGCCCGCGACCTCCTGACGGCCCAGCGCCACGTCGATGCCCAGAGGGGTCGGATCCACGCCGCCGTCGCCGATCGTCACCAGCTGGTGGTCGCGGCACCAATCGACGTGGCCGACCAGGTCGTGGGCGCCCAGGCGGATGCTCTTGGCCTCCAGGTTGGCCTGGAGCCAGCCCATGGTCGGCGCCGGCGCCACGCCGGGGACGATGGCGCGGCCGGCGGCCACGTCGCCGCCCAGGTCCAGCAGCATGGCGCCCAGCAGGCCCTCGTCCTCGGCCGCCTTGACCAGGCACGAGCGGTCCAGCCACGAGATCACCGCCGTCACCTCGTCGCGGGCGGGCTGCCAACCGTAATCGGGCAGGAACTCGGCGATCATGCTGGCGGTGGCGGAGCGGCCGGGGATGCGGGCCAGGACCCG
>JBFMHS010000182.1:0-4567 GCA_040751765.1 Pseudomonadota bacterium
CCCCTCCGTGCCCTGAGTGTCTCGGCGAGGAGACCGCCGCTCCTATTCCAGCCGGCCCAGCGCCCGGGCGAGGACCAGATACAGCTTGCCGACCTCGGACGAGGTGAACGTGCCGGTCAGGACGTCGGCGTAGTCGGACTGGCGGGCTTGGTTCAGCAGGGCCTCGAATTCCGACAGGTAGCGGGTAACGTAGTCGCGGAACTCGCCGTCGTCCTCGAACTTGTTCTTCATCGCCGCCATCTGGTGCTTGTCCAGATTCTTCAGGATCTTGCGGACGAAGACGCTCTGGTCGCCGGCATGGAACTCCTTCCACGCCTTCTCGTCCACGTTGGCCGAGAAGATGCGGGCGATGTCCACCGACAGCGACTGGAGCTTCTCGACGATGAAGGCGGCATTCTGGAGGAAATGCTCCACCGAGGCGGAGGCGCGCTTCTCGTCCAGTTGCTGGGCGCGGACCTCGGCCAGCTTGGACGAATTGACCAGTTCCTCAGCCTGGCGGGCGAAGGTGGCGGCCAGGCTTTCGGCCTGCTGGGCAAGGCGGTCGCCGGTGATGCCGAGGTCGTTGGACTTCTGGCGGATCATCTCGAACGAGCCTTCCAGCTTGGCGCCGGTGCGGTCGGTGCTTTCCTGCAGCTCCTGGGCCTGGCGGCGCAGCGAGTCGCCGGCGGCGCGAACCTGGGCGGTGATGCGCTCGGACGAATTGGTCAGCTCGCGGATGCCGGCGCGCAGCATGTCACCGGCGGCGGTGACCTGGGCGGCGGTCTTGTTGGAGGTTTCCTCGAAGTCGCGGCTGATGGTCCTGAGCGCGTCGCCGGCGGTCTGCGAGTGATGGAACACCCGCTGGGCGGCCTCGCCCAGTTCGACGGCATGCTTCTGGATGGCCTGGCCGAAGGTGTTGAGCATCTCGGAGGAATCGTCGGCCACCCGCTGCAACGCCGAGGACTGGTTGGTCAGCGTCTCGCCGACGCTGCCGACACTGGCCTGGGCCTGGTCGGCCGAGGCGATCAGCTGCTCGGTCTGGCGGCGCAGCCCCTCGGTGGTGACACGGATGCGGCTGGAAACCTGCTCGGCGACGGTGGCCAGCTGCTCGGAGCGCTTGTCCAGCATCTCGGCCACCGAAGTGGTCTCGTCGATGGCCTTGGTGGCGGCGACGCCGACCTCGGAAGTGCGGTGGCGCAGCCCCTCGCCCACCGCCTCCAGTTCGACGCCGACGCGGCTGGACATGGCGATCAGGTCGTTGGTGTTCTGGCGCAGCGTGTCGGCGATGGTCTTGACCTTGGCCATCACCTGGTCCGAGGTCGAGATCAGGTGGCGCGACTGCTGGTTCAGCGACGCCTCGGACAGGCGCGACTGGGTCGACACCACGTTGGCGGCATCGGCCAGCTCGTCGGCCTGCTTGCGCAGGGTCTGGCGGATGGCCTCGGCCTGGCCGGCGGCCTTTTCGGCGCCCTTGCCCAGGTCCTCGATGTGCAGGCGCAGGGTCTCGGAGACCTCGCGGGCGCGGACCTGCATCTGGTCCGAGGCGGCGGAGAGGTTGCGGGTCTGGGCCTGGAAGCCCTCGGCGACCTCGCGGATGCGGCCGACGGCACGCTCGACGGCGGCGTCCACCTCCTCGCGGCGCTGGGTGAACACCTCGCCCACCCCGCCCAGCTGCGCCGAGGCGTCGTCGGCAGTGGTCTTGAGCTGGTCGGCGTGGCGGCCGATGACCTCCTCCATCTCGCGGAAGCGCGACATCGCCTGGTCCGAGGCCGAGGACAGCTCGCGCGACTGAACCGACAGCGCCTCTTCCACGATCTTGATACGCGACAACACGCGGTCGGTGATCTGGTCGAGGCCGGTGGCCTGCTGCTGCAACGAGGCACTGATGCGGCCGGTCTGCTCGCCCAGGCGCTCGGCGGCCTGTTCGAGGTCGGAGTTCTGGCGGTTGAACAGGCCTTCCAGCGCCTCGACCCGCTGCGACAAGGTGGTCGCCACCGCCTCGGTGCGGGTGGCGGCGGTGTCGGCGGCGTTGGACAGGGTGGCGGCCTGCTCGGTGAACAACTGAGCGATCTGCTCGGCGCGCTCGACGGCGCCGCGCGACACGCTGTCCAGCGCCTGGGTGTGCTTGGCGATCTGGCCCGACAAGCCTTCGGCGCGCGACGCGGCGCGAGCCGAGGTCTCCTCGATGGCCTCCACGTGCTGGTGCATGGTCTCGCCGAATTCGCGCACCTTGGCGGCGGCGTTGTCGGTGACCGTGGTCAGGTCCTGGGTCTGCAGGCGCAGCAGGTGCTCGATCTCGCGGGCTCGGGCGGTGGCGCTGTCGGCGGCCTGGGTCAGGCGGTCGACCTCGCCGCGCAGGGCCTCGACGGCGGCCTTGGCGTCGCCGTTGATGCGCCCGACCACCGACGACATGGCGTCGATCTGGGAGGCCAACATGGCGCGCACGGCCTCGCCTTCGGTGACCGCCCGCGACGACGCGTCGGTCAGCTGGGCGGCCTGGACCCTGAGCGATTCAGACACCGCCTTGACCCGGGTCTCGGCGCCGTCGGCGGGATATGTCAGGCGCGACAGGTGCCGGGCCAGTTCGTCGGCGACCACCCGCATCTGGCGGCCACGGTCCAGCCAGGCCAGGACCATCCACAGGAAGGCCACCGGCACCAGCGCCGCCCCGACGATGCCGCCCAGTTCCTGGGGCTGCATGTACATCAGGTTGCCCCAGCCGATATTCGCGTCGAGATAGGAGGCGCAGTAGCCGAGCCAGCCGAGGGTGACCAGGCCGGCGCTGGCGTGCAGCAGCCCACCGCCGCTCCGCCGCCCCCTGGGGGCCGCAAAATCGGCCGCGACCGTGCGGGCGGCAAGCGGCGCGGGGGCCGCCTTGTCGCCATCGGCGTCGGGAATGGGGGTCATTCCGTCCACCTGCTCCTCGGCTTCGCCTCGCGTCATCGTCGTGTCGCCCATGACCGCCCCGTATCCTGTGAAAGCCCTACCATCAGGATCACGCCGCCCGCAGGCGCGCGTGCCCCCCTTTTGGGACCCCGCCCGATCGGCTGGCACCCTCCAGTCCCCCCCTGGAGCGGCCATCCTGGCCGGAAGTCCTGCGCAGGATGCCCCGTTCGGGATGAAAAATCAATCATTTGGAGCCCGAAAGTTACCCGCCCCCAGATGTAGGGTGGACTGGCCGGAAGGCGCACGACGGTAGCGTTTCGGCCTGCCCCGCAAGGGCCGCCGGCGACCATCCGGCGGAGGATTGCCGGCCATCCGGGCGGTCCCCACACTTTCAGCGCACCACATCGGAGCGGGAGCGGCCGGATGGAACAGCCCCACGACACCCCCTTGGTCAGCATCGTCATCAATAATTTCAACTACGGCCGCTATCTGGGGGACGCCATCGCCAGTGCGCTGGCCCAGACCCATCCCCGCACCGAGGTGGTGGTGGTCGACGACGGCTCGACCGACTGTTCCCGCGACGTCATCGCCGGCCACGGCGACCGGGTGATCGCGGTGCTGAAGGAGAACGGCGGCCAGGGATCGGCGGTCAACGCGGGCTTCGCCGCCTGTTCGGGCGCGATCGTCAACTTCCTCGACGCCGACGACCTGTTGGAGGCCGACGCGGCGGCGCGGGCGGCGGCGGCGCTGGCCGCCGATCCCGGCCTGTCGCAATGGATGGCGCCGCTGTGGATGGTGGATGCCGATGGCCGGCCCAAGGGCGGCATCCTGCCCGGCCACCCACTGCCCCATGGCGAGCTGGGCCGGCGCCTGCTGGCCTTCGGCCCCTGGGCCCATCAGGTGGTGCCCACCAGCGGCAATTTCTGGTCCCGCGCCTATCTCGAGCGGGTCCTGCCGATGCCGGCCGAACGGTTCCGCATCGGCGCCGACGAATACCTGTACTCCCTGGCCGGGCTGCATGGCCGCATCGCCTCGGACCCGCGCCCGGCCGCCCGCTATCGCTGCCACGGCGCCAACGCCTATTGGCGGGCCGCCGCAGGGCTGGATGACGTAGTCTTCGACGCCGCCGCCTTCGAGCGCATCGCCGCAACGCTTGCCGAGCACGCCGCCCGCCTGGGCCTGCAGGCCGATCCCGAGGCCTGGACCGGGCGCGACTGGCGCCAGCAGGTACGCCGGGTGGTGCTGAATCGCGCCGGCCGCCGCCCGGACCGCCCGGCCGCCGACGCCGTGCTGGGCGCGGTGTGGCGCGACCAGACCCGGCCAACCCGCAAGGCGATCCTGTTTCCGGCCGTCGCAGTGCTGCTGGCGGCACCGCCGGGGCTGGCGGTGGGGCTGGGGCTCAGGCTGCTGGGGCGGCGCTAAGGTCAGAGGGCTTCACCCGATTGCTCGGCGGGAATTACGCTTGACGTCAGGCCGCCACCGGCCGCGTGCGTTCGGGCGGAAAGCGCAGGGTGACCACGGTGCCCCGGCCGGGGGTGCTGTCCAGTTCCAGCGTGCCGCCGTGCATCTCCATCAGCCGGCGCGACAGCGGCAAGCCGAGCCCCAGCCCTTCGTGCCGGCGCGACAGGCCGGAATCGACCTGGCCGAACGAGGCCATGGCCTTGGCGTGGTGACGGGGGTCGATGCCGATGCCGGTGTCGGC
>JBFMHS010000183.1:0-777 GCA_040751765.1 Pseudomonadota bacterium
GGCGGAGCGCACCGCCTCGGCGTAGACCGATTCCGGACGGTCGACCAGATAGTCGCCGGGCAGGGTGCGCGCCGGCAGCTTGGCGACGTCGGGGATGATGCCCAGCGTCGGCAGGTCCAGGGCTTCGCGCACCTGGCGGGTGGACTGGAAGCCCGAGCGGAAGTGCTCCAGCATGAAGGCCAGCGACATGCCCAGGCCCATGGACCCCGCCAGGGCGACGCCGAGGAACAGCACCGGCTTGGGGTGCGAGGGCTTGGCGGGCGGGGTGGCGCGCGAGGCGACGCGGGCGTCGGGCTCGTCGATCTCGGCGCGGTTGGTCAACTCGGCGTAGCGTGACAGGAAGCTTTCCAGCATCAGGTTCTTGGCCTCGATCTCCTTCTCGCGCTGCTCCAGCTCGGTCATGGCCGGGTCGGCGGCGGCGGTGCGCTCGCTGATCAGGTCCATGCGGTGGCGCAAGGCGTCTTCGCGCGCCTTGGCCTGGGCGGCGGCGTTGGCGAGGCGGTCGACGTGCTTGCCGACCTCGCGGCCGATCTCGGCGCGCAGGGTCGCCAACTGGCCGCGCAGGGCATCGACGGCGGGGCTGTCGGTGCGGTAGCCGACGCTCATCTCGGCGATGCGGCCCAGGATCTTGGCTTCCTCGCGGCGCATTTCCTGCAAGAAGGGCGAGTCCTCGATGAAGGTCAGCGCCATGACGTTGCCGCCCTTGGCGGCGCTGCGGGCCTGGGACAGGGCGGCCTCGGGCGCGGGGCGCCGGAGCACCCCCCCCGCGCCGGGCGC
>JBFMHS010000183.1:787-2659 GCA_040751765.1 Pseudomonadota bacterium
CGCCTCGGCCAGTTCCGTCGACAGCGCCACCAGCTGTTGGGTCGCCACCAGCCCCTTGTCGCGCACCTGGGCCGGCGACAGGCCGTGCTTCTGGCGGAAGGCGACCATCGAGCCGGCGTTCTCGGCCAGGTCGCGGCGCAGCGCGGCGATCTGGGCAGTGATCCAGTCGGTGGCCAACTGCATGTCCTCCAGCTTGGCCTCGCGCTGGCCGCGGATGTAGAGATCGGCGAAGGCGTTGGCGATCAACGCCGCCTTCCTGGGGTCCTCGGATTCAAAGGCCACCCGCAGCACGTAGCTGTCGGCGGCGCTCTTGACCTCGAGGTTCTCCAGCACCGCGTCGATGGTTTGGGTGCGCGGGTCCTTCTCGGGCCGGTCGCCGCGCAGCAGGTCCTTGGCCGTGCGCAGGGCGGTGGCCAGCGGCGGCGGCAGGTCGGCCTGGTCGAGCAGGGGATTGAATTCGGGGTCGCGGGTCAGCGCCAGCGCATCGACCACCTGCGCGGCCAGGCCTCGCGATTCCAGGATGTCGATCTCGGTCGAGACCAGAACCGTGGTCAACGGGGGCGTGGTCACCGTCGGCTTGGTGGTCAGCAGGCTCTCGGCGGCGCTGGTCCGGGTGTTGAGCGCGACCAGCGCCTCGGCGGTGTAGGTGGGCTCGATCAGCTGCAAGGCCAGCACGGCGAGGCCCGTCGCCCCGGCGACCACGGCACCGATCAGGCCCTTGCGGCTCCACAGGACGGAAAGGGCTTGGGCGGGCCCGGTGTTGTCGGAGTCGTCGGCCACCATCATCCAATGCTCCCGGCAAGGGTTGTGGGTCGGCTAGTCCGTTCGGTGGGTGTGTCAATATTCGGACAAATAGAAGCGCCCACCGCTCTGTCGTAATTCATATCGGCGCGGTCGCCACCTTTTGGCAATTCCGGCGGATGGATAGGAATGGCTGCCATATGGACATGCCGAACGGGGGGTCAGCGCCCCAGCATCTGCGTTAGCCGCGCCGCCACCACCCGGGCGCGGTGGACGATCCGTTGGCGGCGCTGGATCGGCCAACCCACCTGGTGCGCCGGCGGCTTGACGGGATGCCACAGCTGCCCCGGCTCTGGACCCGCCTCGGCGTGGACGGGGCGGAACACGAAAGTGCCCGGCGACAGGGTGTCGTCGGACGGGGTCGAGGTGTAGAAGCGGTTCTCGTTGCCGGGGCGGACGAACTCGCCGTCGCCGCCGATGTCTTCCACCTCCAGCCCCGCCTGCATCAGGATGGCCGGCACGATGCCCTCGTAGAAGCCCTCCCAGCCCATGCGGTAGGCGGCGTCAAGAGTGCGGTAGGCTTCGTCGGTCAGCCGGTACAGCGGCATGAAGGCGCGCACCATGCGCGACAGGTCGGGCGGCCCGTCGGGGGTGCGCACGCTGGGCCAGTTGGGCCAACCGGGGTTGACGGCGTGGCGGTGGACGCTGGTCGCGAGCAGGCCGGCGTCGTCGTCGGCGAAGGCGTCGAACAATTCGTGCCAGGCGCCGGTGAACACCACGTCGTATTCCACCACCCAGATGCGGTCGTAGCGGCCGCGATGGCGCTTCCAGAACGTGAAGCTGAACAACTCGATGTCCTTGTCGCGGATGCGGCGGCCCTTGAGCGGATAGCCCAGCGCCCGCAGGTCGGCCACCGTGAAGGCGGACACCTCGACATCGCCGGGAATGGGAAACCCCGGATCGGGGTTGTCGGTCTGGTTCAGCAGGACGTAGGTGTCGCGCCCGCCCGACTCGGCCCGCAGCCGCCGGTACAGGGCCACGATGGCGTCGTCGACGAAATGGGTCATCAACAGGACGGCTTCCCGCTTTCCGGCCATGGGTGTGGTTCCCCTCGTTCCTCATAGGACAAGC
>JBFMHS010000184.1:0-8622 GCA_040751765.1 Pseudomonadota bacterium
CTAGGAAAGGGGAGGACGCCATGCGCCGTCTGGGCTACCTGCTGCCCGTCGCCATCTTCGGCATCCTGGCCCTGTTTTTCATGCGTGGCCTGACCCTGAATCCCCGCGAGATCCCGTCGGTGCTGATCGACAAGCCGGTGCCCGAGATGAATCTGGCGCCGCTGCCCGGCCGCGGCGCCGACACCGGCCTTTCCACCGCCGACCTCAAGGGCCGGGTGTCCATGGTCAACATCTTCGGGTCGTGGTGTATCGCCTGCGTCCAGGAGCATCCGGTGCTCAACTGGATCAAGGCCCAGGGCATCGTGCCCATCCATGGCATCGACTGGCGTGACGACCCGGCCGAGGGTGCCAAATGGCTGAAGAAGAACGGCGACCCCTACGAGCGCGTCGGCGCCGACCCCGCCCCCGGCCGCGCCTCGGTCGATTTCGGCGTCACCGGTGCCCCCGAGACCTTCATCGTCGATAAGCAGGGCATCATCCGCTACAAGCATATCGGCCCGGTCACCCCCGAGGTGTGGGAAAAAACCCTGCTGCCGATCATCCGGGAACTGGAGAAGAAATGAGACTTCTCGCCCTTTGCGCCGCCGCCTGGCTGGGGCTGGCCGGACCGGCCCTGGCCGCCGATCCCTCCGAGATGCTGAAGGACCCGGCGCTGGAGAAGCGCGCCCACGAGCTGGGCAAGGACCTGCGCTGCCTGGTCTGCCAGAACGAGAGCATCGAGGATTCCAACGCCGACCTGGCCCGCGACCTGCGCGTCATCGTGCGCGAGCGCATCAGCGCCGGCGACAGCGACGACCAGGTGATGAAGTTCGTCGTCGACCGCTACGGCGACTACGTGCTGCTGAAGCCGCCGTTCAAGGCCTCGACCCTGGTGCTGTGGGTCGGCCCGTTCGTGCTGTTCGTGGTCGGGCTGGCGGTGGTGTGGCGCGTCTATGCCCGCCGCGCCGCCGAGGCGCCGACCATCGCCCCGGCGCCGCTCTCCCCCGAGGAGAAGCGCCGCCTCGAAGCCCTGCTCAAGGACGGTGACGGTAAATGATCTGGGTCATCCTAGCCCTCATGACGGCGGCGGCCATGGGCTTCGTGCTGGTGCCGCTGCTGCGCGGCCGCGCCAAGACCACCGCCCGCGCCGACTATGACCTCGCCGTCTACAAGGACCAGCTGGTCGAGGTGGACCGCGACGTCGAGCGCGGGGTGCTGACCGCCGACCAGGCCGGGGCCGCCCGGGTCGAAATCCAGCGCCGCATGCTGGCCGCCGCCGAGGCCGGCGGCAAGGCCGACGCCGCCACCCCCCGCCGGGTCATGCTGCCGGCCGCCGCCGTCGCCGTGCTGCTGCCGGTCGCCGCCTTCGGCCTGTACGCCACGCTGGGCTCGCCCCAGCTGCCGGACGTGCCCCATGCCGGCCGCGAGGACCCCGCCCGCCAGATGGCGGAGCAGGCCGCTCTGTTCGAGGGCATGGTGGCCCAGCTTGCCGCCAAGCTGGAGGCCAATCCCGACGATGGCAAGGGCTGGGCGATGATGGGCCGCTCGCTGCGCGTGCTGGGCCGCCGGGACCAGGCGGTCGAGGCCTACGAGAAGGCCATGCGCCTGATGCCGCGCGACACCCAGGTTCGCCTGGACTACGCCGGCATGCTCGTCGCCGACGTGCCCCAGGGAGCGCCGCTGCCGGCCGAGTTCGTCAAGGTGATGACCGACGTCAACCGCATCGACGGCGACCAGCCCGATGCGCTGTACTTCCTGGGCATCGCCGCCGTCCAGGCCGGCGACGCCGGCCGCGCCAAGACCCTGTGGACCCGCCTGCACGACCTTCTGCCGCCCGAGTCCGAGGACCGCGCCGAGATCAAGCGGATGATCGCCGACCTGAAGTAGGCGTCACTCGTCGCGCGGCGGCGCTTCCCACGGGAAGACGATCCACACCGCCTGGTCGACCTCGGCCACGAAGGTGTCGACCAGCGCCATGCCCTCGGGCTTGGCGAACAGGGTGGCGTAGTGGGCCTTGGGCAGCATGCCGCGCACCGCCCGCGCGGTGGCGCCCGAGTCCACCAGGTCGTCGACGATCAGCCAGCCGGCGCCGTCGCCGCGCACCGGCTTGATCACCTCCAGCCCGCCCTGGCGGCGATCGTCGTAGCTGCGCACGCACACCGTCTCGACCAGCGTGATGTCCAGTTCGCGCGACAGGATGGCCGCCGGCGCCAAGCCGCCACGCGACACCGCCACCAGCCCGGTGAACGGCCCCTTGCCGCGAAGCAGCCCGGCCAGGCGGGCGCAATCACGATGCATGTCGTCCCAGGTCAGGGCGATGGTCGCGGCGAGGCGGTAGTCCTGGCTCATCACGGGCTCCTCCGTGGAACGCGGCGCATTAGACACCACGGGGGCTTGCGGTGCAAAGTCTGGCGACGCAAAATCGGCCCATCGAAAGCTCACCCGCCCAGGTTCCCAAGATCATGTCGCACACGCCGATGGCCCGCCGGGGAATGGTCACCTCCCCGCACCACCTCGCCTCCACGGCCGGACTCGCCGTGCTGCGCGACGGCGGCAACGCCATCGAGGCGGCCATCGCCGCCGCCGCCACCCTTTCGGTGGTTCTTCCCCATGTCAACGGCCTGGGTGGCGACGGGTTCTGGCTGATCGCCGAACCCGGCAAACCGCCGGTATCCATCGACGGCTCCGGCGCCTCGGGGGCGCGGGTCGAGCCCGGCCTGTTCACCGGCCAGGCGGCGATCCCGGCGCGCGGCCCCCTGGCGACCGGCACCGTGGCGGGCGCGGTGTCGGGCTGGCAACTGGCTCTGGACGTCTCGCGCCAATGGGGCGGCGGCATGCCGCTGGACCGCCTGTTCGAGGATGCCGTCCACGCCGCCCGCTCCGGCTTCGCCGTCACCGGCGCCCAGGCCGAGGCGACGGCGCGCCTGCTGCCCGAATTGAAGAAGGCGTCCGGCTTCGCGCCGGTGTTCCTGGCCCGCAACAAGGCGCCCGCCGCTGGCTCGGTGATGACCAATCCGGCCCTCGCCGACACCCTGTCGCGCCTGGCCGCCGCCGGGCTCGACGACTTCTATCGCGGCGAGGTAGCCCGCCAGTTGGCCGAGGACCTCAAATCCGCCGGCAGCCCGCTGGCCTCGGACGACCTCGCCCGCCATCGCGGCATGCGCCGGCGGCCGCTGTCGCTGGGCACGCCCGCCGGCACCCTGTTCAACGCCGCGCCGCCGACCCAGGGCTTGGCGTCGCTGATCCTGCTGGGCGTGTTCCAGCGCCTGGGCGTGGCCGCCGGCGACGGCGCCGCCTGGGCGCACTGCCTGGTCGAGGCGGCCAAGCAGGCGCTGCGGGTGCGCGACGTCCACGTGGCCGATCCCCACCGCATGTCGGTGCACGCCACCACCTACCTGTCCGAGCCGCTGCTGGACCGCATGGCCGGCGACGTCGATCCCGGCCGCGCCGCGCCCTGGGGCGTGCCTGCCGCCGGTGGCGAGGCGGTGTGGCTGGGCGTCGTCGACGGCCAGGGCCGCGCCGTCAGCTACACCCAGGGCCTGTACCGGCCGTTCGGGTCGGGCGTGGTGTCGCCGGCCACCGGCATCCTGTGGCACGACCGCGTCGCCGCCTTCTCGCTGGACCCGCAGCACCGCAACGCGCTCGAGCCGCGGCGCAAGCCGCTGAGCTCGCTGTCCCCGGCGCTGGCCCGGCTCAAGGACGGCCGCACGCTGGCCTGGGGCGCCTCGGGCGGCGATACCCAACCCCTGACCCAGGCGCAGGTCTTCACCCGCGCGGTCCTGGCCGGGGCCGACCTCCAGGACGCGGTGGCCGCGCCACGCCTTGCGCTGGGCGAACGGGTGCGGATCGAGGCCCGCTTCGATCCCGCCATCGCCGAGGCGCTGGAGGCCGCCGGCCACGCCGTCGAATCCGCCGCGCCCTTCGACGCCGCCGCCGTCGGCGAGGCCGGCGCCCTGATGCGCCGCGCCGACGGCGTCGTCGAGGGGGCCTGCGACCCACGCGGAGCCGGTGCGGTGGCCGGCTGGTAACCCCATTCACGCAGAGGAACATCATGGCCGATATCGTCCTGGTCGCCATCACCCCCGACAAGGTGGGCGAGCGCCCCGTCATCAACACCGGCGTGTCCATGGTCGGACTGGGCGGCGACAACTGCTTCTGCGGCCATTGCGGCCGCGAGATGATGCACGGCTTCGACCTGGGCAAGATGCAGGCCGACATGGTCTACCAATGCGGCGGCTGCGAGGGCTACAACGCGCGGCCCAAGCAGCCGTGATCCCCGTCTCCACCCTGGTGCTGGGCGGAGCGCGGTCTGGCAAGAGCGCCCACGCCGAGTCCCTGCTGGCCGGCGGGCCGGCGCTGTACCTCGCCACCGGCCAAGCCTTCGACGGCGAGATGGCGGAGCGCATCGCCGCACACCGCTCGCGCCGCGGCCCCGACTGGTCGACCGTCGAGGAGCCGCTGGCATTGGCCGAGGCGCTGGAACGCGCGCTTCACCCCGACCGGCCGGTGTTGGTGGACTGCCTGACCCTGTGGATCTCGAACCTGATGCATGCCGGCCGCGACGTCGACCGCGAGACCGCGCGGCTGTGCGAGGTGCTGTCCGACCCCGCCGGCGCGGTGGTGCTGGTGTCCAACGAGGTCGGCCTGGGCCTGGTGCCGGAAACGCCGCTGGGCCGGGCCTTCCGCGACGCCCAGGGCCGCGTCAACCAGCGGGTCGCCCAGGCCTGCCGCCGGGTGGTGTTCGTCGCCGCCGGCCTTCCTCTCGTCCTCAAGGATCAGACATGAAGCGCAAGGTTCCCGCCACCGTCATCACCGGCTTCCTCGGCGCCGGCAAGACCACGCTAGTCCGCCATCTGCTGGCCAACGCCCGAGGCCGCCGCATCGCGCTGATCGTCAACGAGTTTGGCGACGTCGGCGTGGACGGCGACCTGCTGGCGTCATGCGGGATCGAGGGCTGCTCCGACGACGACGTCATCGAACTGGCCAACGGCTGCCTGTGCTGCACCGTGGCCGACGAGTTCCTGCCGACCATGCAGAAACTGCTGGACCGCGCCGCACCGCCCGAACACATCGTCATCGAGACCTCGGGCCTGGCCCTGCCCAAGCCGCTGGTCAAGGCCTTCCACTGGCCGGAGATCCGCTCGCGCGTCACCGTGGACGGAGTGGTGGCGGTGGTGGACGCCGGCGCCGTCGCCTCGGGGCGCTTTGCCGACACCCCGGAGATGATGGCCCAGCCCGACCACGACAACCCGCTGGAGGAAGTGTTCGAGGACCAACTCGCCTGCGCCGACATGGTGTTGCTCAACAAGAGCGATCTGGTGGACGGCGCGGCGCTCGACGCCCTGCACGGCGAGTTGTCGGCCCGCCTGCGCGCCGGCGTCCGCGTGCTGCCCACCCGCATGGGCGCGATCGACCCGCTGGTGCTGCTGGGCCTGTCGGCGGCGGCCGAGGACGACCTGGCATCGCGGCCCAGCCATCACGACATGGAGGACGACCACGACCACGACGACTTCGAGAGCTTCGCCGTCGCCCTGCCGGAGATCGCCGACGCCGAGGCCCTGGAACAGCGACTGGTCGCGGCCATCGCCGCCCACGACATCCTGCGGCTGAAGGGCTTCCTGGCGGTGGCCGGCAAGCCGACCCGGGCGGTGGTCCAGGCGGTGGGCGCCCGCGTCGAGCGCTATTTCGACCGCCCATGGAAGCCGGGCGAGGAGCGGCGGAGCCGGCTGGTGGTGATCGGGCGGAAGGGATTGGATAGAGAGGCCATAGAGGCCATGATCCTGGATTAAGGCATGCACCTTCTCGCCGCCCAGCCGGGCGCCATCACCGACGGTTCCGAGGCCGTCGACCTGGGCCAGACGCCCGCCGACATGGTCATCCTGTCGGCAGCCGACACCGAGCTGGCCTGCCTGGCGGCGGCGCGGCGGCGCATGGGCGGCACTGTTGCGCTTCGCCTCGCCAATCTGATGCGCCTGGCCCACCACATGTCGGTGGACCTGTATGTGGAGCAGGTGGTCGAGAAGGCGCGAGTGGTGGTGGTGCGGCTCCTGGGCGGCGCTTCGTACTGGCCCTATGGCGTCGAGCAGATCGCCGCCGCCTGCCGCCGCAAGTCCATCCCGCTGGCGGTGTTGCCCGGCGACGAGAAGCCCGACCCCTCCCTGGGCGCCTTGTGCACCCTGCCCGACTGGCAACGGCTGTGGCGCTATCTGGTCCATGGCGGGGTGGACAACGCCGAGCAGGCGCTGCGCTGGCTCGCCGGCCTCGACGCCCTGGAGCCCCGGCCGTTGCCGCCCGCCGGCATCCACGGCACCTTCCGCCCCGATGGCCGTCCGGTGGCTGCGGTGGTGTTCTACCGCGCCCTGGAACTGGCCGGCGACACCGCCCCCATCGATGCCCTGGCTGCCGAACTGGACCGGCAGGGACTCAATCCGCTGCCGCTCTACGTCCACTCGCTGAAGGACCCGGTGTCGGCCGGCACGGTGGAGGCGGTGCTGGCCGACCACCCGCCCGAGGTCATCCTCAACGCCACCGGCTTCGCGGTTGCCGCGCCCAGCCGCCCCGGGGACACCCCCTTCGCCGCCGCCGACCGACCGGTGCTGCAGGTGGTGCTGGCCGGCGGCACCGAGCAGGCCTGGCGCGACGGCACCCACGGCCTCGGCCCCAAGGACATCGCCATGAACGTGGCCCTGCCCGAGGTGGACGGCCGCGTGTTCACCCGCGCCATCTCGTTCAAGGCCGCCAGCCGCGACGACGCCACCCAGTGCGACATCGCCGCCCATCGGCCGGTGCCCGACCGCGTGTCCTTCGTGGCCGAGCTGGCGGCCAACTGGGCGCGGCTGCGACGCAAGCCGCCGGCCGAGCGCCGGGTGGCCATCGTGCTGGCCAACTATCCCAACCGCGACGGCCGCCTGGGCAACGGTGTCGGCCTCGACACCCCCGCCGGCACCGTCGAGGTGCTGCGCGCCCTGGCCGGGGCCGGTTACGCCGTGCGCGACCTGCCGGCCGACGGCAACGCCCGCTCGACATCCTCCGGCGCGGCCCCACCAACGACTGGACCCGGCTGGCCGAGCGCGAGGTCCGCGAGAGCCTGGCGCTGCCCGACTACCACCTGTTCCTGGCGTCGCTGCCGCAGGCGGTCCAGGACGCGGTGCGCGAGCGCTGGGGGCCGCCCGAGGGTGACCCCTTCTTCCGGGCCGGCGAGCTGTCCTGCGGCCAGTTCCTGCTGCCGGTGGTCCGGTTCGGGGCGGTGGCGGTGGGCGTCCAGCCGGCGCGCGGCTACAACATCGACCCCGCCGCCAGTTACCACGACCCCGACCTGGTGCCGCCCCACAACTACCTGGCCTTTCATGCCTGGCTGCGCCACGGCTTCGGCGCCGATGCCGTCGTCCACATGGGCAAGCACGGCAACCTGGAATGGCTGCCGGGCAAGTCGCTGGCGCTGTCGGAGACCTGCTTCCCCGAGGCTTGCCTGGGTCCGCTGCCCAACCTGTATCCGTTCATCGTCAACGACCCCGGCGAGGGCACCCAGGCCAAGCGCCGGGCGCAGGCGGTGGTCATCGACCATCTGACCCCGCCCTTGACCCGCGCCGAGAGCTACGGCCCCCTGCGCGAGCTTGAGCGGCTGGTCGACGAATACTACGAGGCCGCCGGTGTCGATCCCCGCCGCCTGGAGGTGCTGCGCCGGGAGATCCTCAGCCTGACCGCCGTCGCCGGCCTCGACGCCGATCTCGGCATCGCGCCGGGCGACGACCCCGACGCCGCCCTGGCCAAGCTCGACAACCATCTGTGCGAGCTGAAGGAGCTGCAGATCCGCGACGGCCTGCACGTCTTCGGGGTCAGCCCCACCGGCGACCAGCGCACCGACCTGCTGGTCGCCCTGGCCCGCGTGCCGCGCGGGACCGCGCCGGGGGAGGCGTCGCTGCTGCGCACCCTGGCCGACGACCTGGGCCTGGGCTTCGATCCCCTCGATTGCGTGCTGGGGGAGAAATGGGCGGGACCCAGACCGGCGGTGCTGGCGGACGGACCTTGGCGCACCATCGGCGACACCGTCGAACGCCTGGAACTGCTGGCCCGCGCCCTGGTCGCGGGCGAGGCCTCGTTCGACGGGCCGCGCACCCAGGCCGTGCTGGCGGAAATCCGCGACCGCCTGGCCCCGGCGGTGGATGCCTGCGGCGCGGCCGAGATCGCCGGGCTGCTCAACGGTCTCGACGGCCGCTTCGTGCCGCCGGGGCCGTCGGGCGCGCCGACCCGGGGCCGGCCCGACGTGCTGCCCACCGGGCGCAACTTCTATTCCGTCGACACCCGCACCGTCCCCACCCCGGCGGCATGGACGCTGGGCTGGAAGTCAGCCCAACTGCTGCTGGAACGCCACCTCCAGGAACAAGGCGACTGGCCGCGCGCGGTGGCGCTGACCGCCTGGGGCACCAGCAACATGCGCACCGGCGGCGACGACGTCGCCCAGGCACTGGCGCTGATGGGGGTGCGGCCGACCTGGGACGCCGGCTCGCGGCGGGTGACCGGGTTCGAGATCCTGCCGGCCGGGGTGCTGGACCGGCCGCGCGTCGACGTGACCCTGCGCGTGTCCGGCTTCTTCCGCGACGCCTTCCCCGATCTCATCAATCTGGTCGACTCGGCGGTGCGGGC
>JBFMHS010000185.1:0-2814 GCA_040751765.1 Pseudomonadota bacterium
GACCTGCACCCTGTCGGTGGACCACCGGGTGGTGGACGGCGCCGTCGGCGCCGAGTCCCTGGCCGCGTTCAAGAAGCTGATCGAAGACCCGCTGTCCATGCTGGTCTAGGGAGAAATCCGCCATGACCTTGAATGAAGAGGTCGCCCGTTCGATGCCGGCCATCCGGTCGGCCTTCGAGTCCTTCAAGGACACCCTGCGCGACGGCCGCATGAACGCCGCCGCCGCCACGCTGTTCGGCAACGCCGTGCTGTGGGGCGAGGAGGTCAAGGACATCTATGCCGGCGACGGCAAGGACGCCCTGGCCGGGCGCGATCCCCTGACCCGGTTCTTCGTCTGCCGCTTCCGCGGCATGCCCGAGCCGGCCCGGATCGCCGACGCGCCTCCCGAGGCGGCCTTCCTGATGGCCTTCACCGCCTTTCCGTACCTGGACGCCCTGCTGGACGAGATGACCGTCGGCGAGCATGTCGGCTTCGACGAGGACGGCAACTGGCTGGTCCGCCGTGTCATTGCCGGCGAGGACGACGGCACCATGATGCGGGTGCTGAAGGGGCCGGTGGGATGGAAGTTCGACCTGATGCCGGTCTACCACGCCAAGGCGGTGGCCCTGGCGGCGTTCATCGACAACGAATTCGGCGGCGATTTCGACGCCTTCCTGTGGCGCTACGTCGCCGACCACGACCTGGCCTTCGATGTGGACCAGGCCTGGCGGCCGCTGGCCGCCTAGCTTGGCGTGCGCCAGGCGAAGGAGTGAAATCAACAGCCGCCATTGAGGCGGCGGCCAGGCCGGCGGCGCCGGCGCCCGGCGAGGGACTGCGAAAATGAGCTTCGTGGAGAAGAGGATGCCCGAGAACAGCTTCGACCTGGTGGTCATCGGCGGCGGCCCCGGCGGCTATGTCGCCGCCATCCGCGCCGCCCAGCTGGGTATGAAGACCGCCGTGGTCGAGCGCGAGCATCTGGGCGGCATCTGCCTCAACTGGGGCTGTATCCCAACCAAGGCCCTGCTGCGCTCGGCCGAGGTCTACCGCAACATGCAGCATGCCGCCGCCTACGGCCTGTCGGCCGGCCAGATCGGCTTCGACCTGCCGGCGGTGGTCAAACGCTCGCGCGGGGTGTCGGCGCAACTGAACGCCGGCGTCAAGGGGCTGCTCAAGAAGAACAAGGTCACCGTGTTCGACGGCCATGGCAAGCTGGCCGGCAAGGGCAAGGTGCAGGTGGAGGGCAAGGATGCCGGCGTGATCAACGCGCCCCACATCATCCTCGCCACCGGGGCGCGGGCCCGCGTGCTGCCGGGCCTCGAGCCGGATGGAAAGTTCGTATGGACCTATCGCGAGGCGTTGGTGCCCGACACCATGCCCAAGCGGCTGCTGGTCATCGGCTCTGGCGCCATCGGCATTGAATTCGCCAGCTTCTTCAATGCACTGGGCAGCGATGTCACGGTGGTCGAGGTGATGGATCGGGTGCTTCCGGTGGAGGATGAGGAAATCTCCGCCTTCGCCCGCAAGGCCTTCGAGAAGCAGGGGATGAAGATCCTCACCTCGGCCACCGTCAAGGGCCTGAAGAAGAACGCCGGCGACGTCGCCGTGCAGGTCGAGATCGCCGGCAAGGTCCAGGACGTCGTCGTCGACCGGGTCATCTCGGCGGTCGGCGTGACCGCCAATTCCGAGAACCTGGGCCTGGAAGGCACCAAGGTTCGGCTGGAGCGCGGCCACGTGGTCACCAACCAGTGGTGCGAGACCGACGAGCCGGGCGTCTATGCCATCGGCGATCTCACCGCGCCGCCGTGGCTGGCCCACAAGGCCTCGCACGAGGGCGTGATCTGCGTCGAGAAGATCGCCGGCCTCAACCACGTTCACCCCTTGAACATCCGCAACATCCCGGGCTGCACGTACTGCCATCCGCAGGTGGCGTCGGTGGGGCTGACCGAGGCCAAGGCCAGGGAAAAGGGCTACGAGGTCCGCGTCGGCCGCTTTCCGTTCATCGGCAACGGCAAGGCCATCGCGCTGGGCGAGGCGGAGGGGCTGGTCAAGACGGTGTTCGACGCCAAGACCGGCGAGCTGCTGGGCGCCCACATGATCGGCGCCGAGGTCACCGAGATGATCCAGGGCTACACGGTCGCGAAGACGCTGGAGACCACCGAGGCCGACCTGATGCACACGGTGTTCCCGCACCCGACCCTGTCCGAGATGATGCACGAGTCGGTGCTGTCGGCCTACGGGCGGGCGATCCATTTCTAGTGTTCCGATGCCGGCGGAGGGTGTCGGTGCCTTCACCTTCCGTCGGTCGAAAATCAGCGGGGTCGCTGATCCAGGCCAAGCTCCGCGCCAATGTGCCCGATGATGGTGGTTGCCAATAGCCGGTTCCCCAGACCGATCACATGAATGGTGTCGTTGAACAGCGTGCCCTCGACACCGTCGAGGGCAGAGCGAAGGTCAACAATGTCCGGCGCGGCGGCGAGGGCAATCGCGGCGAATTCACGATAAGCCTGGTCGAAGCCTGGATAGGTCAGATTGGTGTCGTCCATGATGCGCGTCTCGATTACGCCATGCGGTTGCTTGTCGCCGATCATTGGCTGCATGAAGAAGTGACAGGTGACTTTCAGCTCAGCGCACAGGGTCTTGGCCTCGCCGTGGCGGTCCAGAAAAAGCTGCGCACTTCGTTGGATGATCTCCGGCGGTGTCGCCGATTTGCGGAACAATGGCGAAAGCAGGCGGGACGTCAGGCGGCCAAGTTCTGTGTTCTTCGCCAACGCATGTCCCAGCGCCTTGATTGTGCTCGATTCATGCAGGCTGTTGCCGTTGCCTTCAAGGCTGCGG
>JBFMHS010000186.1:0-19226 GCA_040751765.1 Pseudomonadota bacterium
CCGGAACGGCCCCTCGTCGATCAGGATGACGTCCAGAACCGGCGCCAGCAGCTTGCGGGCCTCGTCGACGGCGCCAGTCTGCGACAGCGCGATGGCACCGAAGATCGCCAGCTTGAAGCTGTTGGGGAAAAGGCGCAGGCCGTCGCGGCAGACGTCGTGCGCGAGGAAATTTTGGCCCTCGTCGAGCAGGTCGCGCGCGTGGCGCTCCCATTCGTCCTGCGTGCGCGGGGCGGCCGCCCCCACGGCTGCCATGGATGTCGACTCGGCCACGGAAAACGTCCCCCCTTCACCTTGGCGTCCCGGCCCCTGTTTATCACGGTTTCCGCCCCTTGGGCGAGGGCTTCGGCGGGGCCGGCGGCGGGATGGACGCACGATGGCGACTGTCATCAAAAAATCAAATTTGGACAATGAGTTAAATCGATTGAGGTGGGGCCTCATCGCTCGTTGACGCTGCCCGGTACGTAGTAATACGGTTGCGGTACCCTTTCCCTTTCGGCGGCGAGGCATTCCCCCGATGACCGACATCTATCCTCCCGAGTTCCGTGTCGATCCCGACCTGCCCACCGCCGACCAGTTTGCCGTGACCTCGGTCAACGGCAAGGTGGGCATGGGGGTCAAGGCCAAGCTGCGGTTCCAACGCGGCCAGAGGGTGGCCAAGTTTACCGGCCAGCTGTCCAACAAGATCCTGCAGCACACGCTGCAGGTTTCGCCCGACACCCATCTGCATGACCCGTGGTTCGTGGGCCTGCTGACCCATTCCTGCGCGCCGAACTGCGTGCTGGACATGCAGCGCCTGGAGATCTGGGCGCTGGCCGACATCGAGGCCGGAGAGCTGCTGACCATCGACTACGCCGTCACCGAGGATACCCTGCACCGCCAGTTCGCCTGCGGCTGCGGGTCGTCGGCCTGCCGCAAGTGGATCACCGGCCGCCGCGAGGGCCCCAACGAGATGGGGCGTGCCTATCTCGACGGCCTGGCGGCCCGCAAGGTCAAGCGCATGATGACCCGCCAAGCCAAGCGGAGCGCGGCACAGTGATCGGCCGTTTCGGCTCGGTCGCGGAACTGGTCTCCCAGGAAAAGCCCGAAGTCCCCGTCCATCTGCTCCGACCCCACAGGCTGGCGCGGGCGGCGCGGGAATTCATGGCGGGTTTTCCCGGCGACGTGCTGTTCGCGGTCAAGTGCAACTCGCATCCGCTGGTGCTGGAGACCCTGCGCGCCGAGGGCATCCGCCATTTCGACGTCGCCTCGCCGGCCGAGATCCGCCGCACCCGCGAAGCGGTGCCCGACGGGGTGATGTTCTACCATCACCCGGCGAAGACTCCGGGCCAGATGGCGCTGGCCCGCGACATGGGCATCCGCCATTACGCGGTGGACTGCATCCCCGAGGTGGAGAAGGTGGCCGCCCTGGGCGGACCCGGCGCGGTGCCCATGGTGCGCCTCGCCATCCCCAAGGGCACCGGGGCGGTCTATGACCTGTCGACCAAGTTCGGCGCCACGCCGGACGTGTTCATTCCGACCCTGCGCCACGCCGCCGGAATGGGCATGGCGCCGGGGGTGACCTTCCACGTCGGTAGCCAGTGCCTGGACCCCGAGGCCTTCCGCCTCGGCATCCGGCTGGCGACCCAATGCATCGAGGGCGCCGGCGTCGACGTGACGCTGATGGATATCGGCGGCGGCTTCCCGGCCTATTACCGGACCACCCCGGCGCCGCCGCTGGCCGAGTATTTCCGGGTCATCGACGAGGCGCGGCGAATGTGGGCCGAGCCGCGCGGCATCCGCCTCTTGTGCGAGCCGGGCAGGGCGCTGGCCGCCGAGGGCGGCTCGCTGCTGACGCGGGTTAATCTGAGGAAGCCGGACGCGGTCTATCTCAACGACGGCATCTTCGGCGGCCTGACCGAGATCTATTGGGGCAAGGAGAATCTCAGCCTGCCTTACCGCGTCATCGACCAGCATGGGCGCAACCGCGTCGGCGCGCTCAAGGCCATGGTGGCCTATGGCCCCCCCTGCGACGGCTCTGACCGGCTGCCCTACACGTTGGACCTGCCCGAGGACGTGGCCGACGGCGACTACGTGGAGTTCAACCTCATCGGCGCCTACGGCCGCGAGATGGCGGCGCGCTACAACGGCATGGTGTCGGACGCGGTGGCGGTGGTGGACGCCGACTTCGCCGGGCACCACGGGGTGGAGGGCTGACCCTCTCCCGCAAGCGGGAGGGGGCGGTCAGTCCTTGCCCTCGCCCTCGCCCTTCCGATGCCTGTACGTCACCAGCTCATGCACGATGCCGTGGAGTGTTTGCACCTCCTGGCCGGTGAGGTGGGCGCGCTGGAACATGTTGCGGATGTTGCGCACCATCACCGGGCGTTTGTCGGGGATGCGCAGGAAGCCGCATTCGTCCAGCTCACGCTCCAGGTGGTCGAAGAAGCCTTGCAGCTTTTCCTTGGTGGCCGGCGGCTGGGCGCCCTTGGTCATGTGGCGCTCGGGCAGGGTGGGGTCGCCGGCCTGGTACCACTCGTAGCCGATCAGCAGCACGCACTGGGCCAGGTTCAGGCTGGTGTACTCGGGATTGAGCGGCACCGTCAGCACGGTGTCGGCCAGCGAGACGTCGTCGTTCTCCAGCCCGGTGCGCTCGGGGCCGAACATCACCCCGAAGCGCTGGCCGTCGGTGGCGATGGCGCGCATGGCCTCGGCGGCGGTCCTGGGCGTGTCCACCGGCTTGACCATGAAGCGGTTGCGCGCGGTGGTCGCCCACACCCGGTTGAGGTCGGCCAGCGCCTCGGCGGTGGTGGCGAACACCTTGGCCCCCATCAGCACCCTGTCGGCGCCCGAGGCGGCGGCGATGGCGCGGTCCTGCAACCAGTCCTCCTTGGGCGCCACCAGACGCAGGTCGGTGAGGCCACAGTTGAGCATGGCGCGGGCGGCGGTGCCGATGTTCTCGGACAGCTGCGGGCGGACAAGGATTACGGCGGGGCCTTGGAGGCCTTCGGACATTACTGGATCACCTGGGGCTCGCGGCTGAACAGCATGTAGGTGATGCTGTCCTGGAGGGCTTCAAGCGAGGCCTCCAGAACGTTGGTGTGCACGCCCACGGTTGTCCAGCGGCGGCCCATGCCGTCGGTGGATTCGATGGTCACGCGGGTCTTGGCCTCGGTGCCGGCGGTGCTTTCGACGATGCGGACGCGGTAGTCGGCCAGGCCCAGGGCCACCAACTCCGGATAGACCCCGGTGAGCACCGCGCGCAGGGCGACGTCGAAGGCGTGGACGGGGCCGTTGCCCTCGCCGACCTGCATGTATTCCTTGCCCGCCACCTCGACCTTGACGGTGGCCTCTGACAGCGTCACCCACTCGCCCTTGGCGTTGCGGCGACGCTCGTCGATGACGCGGTAGCGCTCCAGGGTGAAGTAGGCGGGCACCTGGCCCAGGGCGCGGCGGACCAGCAGCTCGAAGCTGGCGGTGGCCTGGTCGTAGGCATAGCCCTCGTGCTCCAGGCGCTTGACCAGATCGACCAGGTCGCTGACCTCGCGCGGGTCGAAATCCACCTGCATCTGCTCGACCACCGACACCAGCGCCTCGCGCTTGACGCTGGCCATGTCGATGCCGAACTCGGCCATGCGGGCGACGATGTTGGAGCGCCCCGCCTGGTCCGACACCACGATCTGGCGCGCGTTGCCGACGGTGGCGGGGTCGACGTGCTCGTAGCAGCTGGGGTCCTTGGCCACCGCCGAGACGTGCAGGCCTCCCTTGTGGGCGAAGGCCGAGGCGCCGACATAGGGCTGGTTGCGGTTGGGCAGGCGGTCCAGCACCTCGTCCAGTGCCCGTGACACGCGGGTCAGGTTCTTAAGGTCGATGCCGGTCTCGAATCCCATCTTCAGCGACAGATTGGCCGCCACCGACAGCAGGTTGGCGTTGCCGCAGCGCTCGCCCAGGCCGTTGATGGTGCCCTGGACCTGGCGCACGCCGGCCCGCACGCCGGCCAGGGAATTAGCGACCGCGTTGTCGGAATCGTTGTGGCAATGGATGCCGAGATGGCTGCCGGGGATGCCGGCCTCGATCACCTCGGCGACGATCCGCTCGACTTCGTGGGGCAGAGAGCCGCCGTTGGTGTCGCACAGCACCAGCCAACGCGCACCGGCGTCATAGGCCGCCTTGAGGCAGGCAAGGGCATAGGGCGCGTTCTTCTTGTAGCCGTCGAAGAAGTGCTCGGCGTCCAGCATCACCTCGCCGACGCGGGTCTTGGCGTGGGCCACCGACTCCGAGATCATGCGCAGGTTCTCTTCCAGCTCGATGCCCAGCGCCACCGTGACCTGGAAGTCCCAGCTCTTGCCGACCATGGTCACCCCCTGGACGGCGGGGTGGAACAGCGCGTTGAGGCCGGGATCGTTGGCGGCCGAGCGGCCGGCGCGCCGCGTCATGCCGAAGGCGGTCATCTTGGCGCGCGTGAGTTCCGGCGGGTTGGCGAAGAACTCGTCGTCGGTGGGGTTGGCGCCCGGCCAGCCGCCCTCGATGTAGTCCACCCCCAGCGCATCCAGCTCGCGCGCGATCTTGGCCTTGTCGGAAGCCGAGAAATCAACGCCTTGGGTCTGCGCGCCGTCGCGCAGGGTGGTGTCGTAGAGATAGACACGTTCAGCCATTGGTCCTGCCCAATCCCGAAGGGAAGCGGAAAAGATGCCCCAAACGGGGGCGGGGCGGCAAGGGGCGTTCATCCTGGACTTGCCCAGGGGGTGTATTCGACGGATTATAAATCATCCGTGGCGATCTTGGGGGCTGCCATGACCGATACCAGGAGCGACTGGCTGCCCCAGCCGGTCATCTATCGCGTCAACGGCGACGGTGTCATCACCAGGGTCAACGAGGCCTGGCGACTTTTCGCCGTCGACAACGGCGAGGATGACCTGGGCGATGGCGCCGTCGGAAAACGGTTGTGGGACTATCTGACCGATCCGACGCTGGCGCGCATCTACCACGACCTGCTGCGCTTGGTCAGCGCCTCCGGTCGGGCGGTGACCTTCGCTTATCGCTGCGACTCGCCGGTGGAGAAGCGCCACATGGAAATGACCATCCGCCCGATCGGCGACGAGGTGGAGTTCGAGAACCGCTTCGTGTCCATCGAGCCGCAGACCCCGCGCGCCTTCTTCGACCGCATGGTCAAGGACCCCGAGGCCGTTCCCATCTGCAGCATCTGCCAGCGCCTGAAGGCCGAAGGCATGTGGGCGGACGCGCTGGAAACCTTCGATGCCGGCCGCCTGCGCCTTGAGGACAGCCCCATGGCCCTGGCACCGACCCTGTGCCCGGAATGCAAGCGGACGCTGGAGGGAAAGGCGGCGGGAGCCGGCTGCTAGATCACCCCCCCGTCCTTCAGCTTCGCCATCTCCTCCGCGCTCAGCCCCAGCAGCCCGCCATAGACGCGCTGGTTGGATTCGCCCAGGCGCGGGCCGAGATGGGTGACGCGGCCGGGGGTGGCGGACAGTTTGGGAATGACGCCGGGGATGGTGACGGAGCCCAGGCCGGGCTCGTCCACCGGCAGCAGGGTCTCGCGGGCCTTGAACTGGGGGTCGGCGAAGATGTCGGCGATGGTGTTCAAGGGCGCGACGGGCACGTCGAACTCCAGGCACAGCGCCTGTACCTCCTCGGCCTTGCGGGCGCCGCACCACACGCTGACGAGCCCGTCCACCTGGGCGCGGTCGGCCAGGCGGGCGTGCAGGGTGCCCCACTTGTCGGCAGCGGCCAGCTCGGGCTTGCCCATGGCCTTGCACAGATGCTCGAACATGCGGTCGGTGGTGCAGGCCAGCGCAACCCAGCGGCCGTCGCCGCAGCGGAAATGGCCGTGCGGGCAGGCGTTGACGGTGCCGGCGCCCTCGCGCTCGCGCACCTTGCCGAACATGCCGTAGGCGGGGGCCAGCTCATCCAGGACACGGAAGATGGATTCATAGAGGGCGAGGTCGATCATCTGGCCCTCGCCGGTGGCGTCGCGGTGCCTGAGCGCCATCAGCACGCCGACCGCGCCGTAAAGCCCCGACAGGTAGTCGGCCAGCGAGGTCGAGCCCGGGGTCACCGGCACGCCGCCCGGCATGCCGGCAAGGTACGACAGGCCGCCGAAGGCATGGGCGATGCGGGCGAAGCTGGCGCGGTCCTTGTAGGGGCCGGTTTGGCCGTAGCCGGAAATGCGCAACAGGATCAGCCTGGGATTGACCGCCCGCAGCTCGTCCCAGCCCAGGCCCCAGCTCTCCAGCGTGCCGGGGCGGAAGTTCTCGCACACCACATCGGCGGTGGCGACCAGCCGCTTGAACAGGGCCTGGCCCTCGGGCTTGTGGAAGTCCAGCGTGATGGAACTCTTGTTGCGGGCCTCGGACAACCACATGCAGGTGTCCCCGTCGCGCTTGGTCTCGCTGCCGAACTCTCGCAGGCCGTCGCCGGTGCCCGGCTGCTCGATCTTGATCACCTCGGCGCCGAACTCGCCCAGCACCGTGGCGCAGTAGGGGGCGGCGATGAAGGTGGCGATGTCGAGGACACGGATGCCCTCCAGCGGCAGCGGAGTGGACATGGCCTTATCTCTCCAAGAGGATGCTCCGTTCCACTCTTAGCACCGTCCACGGGAAAGCGCTTGCCTCCCTCAGGTAGGACAGCCACCACTCCTTCCGCCGCCGATCGGGCGGGAAAACCGGGGAAACGGCTACCTCCAGTCCCAGGCGCCGGAAGACGTAGGATGTCCGGAATGCGTGAAAGGCGTCGGTCACCACCACCGCCCGCGACCACCCCCGCGCCGCCACGATCGGCGCCGACAGCCGGGCGTTCTCGATGGTGTTGCGCGAGCGGTCCTCGACGTGCACCCGCTCCGGCGCCAGCCCCGCCGCCAGCGCCATGTCGCGCATCATCCACGCCTCGGGCAGCGGATGGCGGACCGGCCCGCCGCTCATCAACAGATGCGCCGCCCGGCCGGCGCGGGCCAGTTCGACCGCATGCGCCACCCGCCGGGCCATGGCCGGCGACGGCGTCCCGTCGGGGCGCGCCGAGGCGCCCAACACGATGGCAACATCGAAGAGGGAGGCGCCGTCGAAGAGGGGGAAGGGGGCGTGCATGACCGGGTTATAGCACGGAACCCCTCGGCTTGACCCTGCCCTGGAGTGCGGGTCATTCTCACCGCACAGACCAGAGAGGAATGAACATGGACAGACGGCGCAACGCGGACGTGATCGTCGAGACCCTGGACCTGGCCGGCAAGCGGGTGATCGATGTGGGCTGCGGCGACGGACATCTGGCGCGGCACATGGCGCGCCACGGCGCCGATGTCCTGGGGGTGGAGTGCTCGCCGCGCCAACTGGCCAAGGCGCGGGCGGCCGAGCCGCAGCCGGGGGTGGAGATCGTCGAGGGTGTCGGCCAGGCGTTGCCGGCCGAGGAGGCCAGCGCCGACGTGGTGGTGTTCTTCAACTCCTTGCACCACGTTCCGGCCGAGTTCATGGCCCCGGCCCTGGCCGAGGCCCGCCGGGTGCTGAAGCCGGGCGGCCAAGTCTACGTCTCGGAGCCGCTGGCCGAGGGTGTTTTCTACCATGTCTGCCGGCCCATCGACGACGAGGCCCAGGTCCGCGCCCTGGCCTACGAGGCCCTGCGCCACGCCCCCGGATTCATGAGCGTCGCCGAATTCCGCTACCTGCATACCGTGCGCATGGCGTCCTACGAAGCCTTCCGCGACCGCATCATCTCGGCCAACGCCGAGCGCGAGGCCCGCTTCGCCGAGATGGATGCCGAGATGCGGGTGCTGTTCGCAGAACGTGCCACGCCGGCCGAGGATGGCGGCTTCCTGTTCGACCAGCCCATGCGCGTCAACCTGCTGCGGAAGCTCTGACAATGCCGATCGAGTGGAAGGACGAACTCAGCGTCGGTGTCCCGCAGATCGACGACGACCACAAGCAGCTGATCGCCATCGTCAACGAGTTCGGCACCCTGTCCCGCGCCGCTCCCGAGCCCGCGCGGCTCAAGGTCATCTGCGACAAGCTGCTCGACTACGCCAACCGCCATTTCGAGCGCGAGGAGCGCCTTCAACTGCTGGCCGGGTATGCCGGCTACGAGGAGCACCGGGACGCCCACAACATGCTGATCGCCACCCTGGAGTCCTTCATCCAGCGCTATTTCGTCGACCAGCGCGAGCCCATCGACGACCTGACCGCCACCGAGATGCGCGGCTTCCTGAGGACGTGGTTGATCGACCACATCCTCAAGACGGACATGAAGATGAAGGGCAAGCTGGGCTGAGCTACTGCCCCGCCGGCCGCGCCGCCACGGGTGCCGGCGGGGTGGGGCCGTCGGCAGCGTCGGCCGCGCCAAGATAGACGCCCTTCAGCTCGCAGTCCCGGCCGATGGCGTAGGTGGTGCGGCGGAAGCCGATGGCCACCGGGCGCTGGAAGGTCTGGCGCAGCTGGATCGAGTTGGCGCTGCCCGACCGGAACGCGGCGGTCACGCCGGGCAGTGACGGCGCCAGTTGGTGGGTCTGCTCGGCGATTTGGGTCTCCACCTCGCTCAACTGGGTTTGCAGCGTCGCCGCGTCCGTGGACTGGCCGGTCGTGGCGGTGGCGGCGGGTTGCCCCGACCGCAGTGTCGCCAGGGCGTCGGCGATGGCCTGGCGCTTGGCGTTCAGCTTGTTGAGGGCGGTGATCGACGCCTGCACCTCGGCCCCGAAGGCTTCGGTGGCGCCGAACTCGTAGTCGATGGCATAGGCGTAGTAGACCTCGGTGATCAACTGGATCACCTTGTCCTTGGCGCCGTCCTTGCTCGCCAGCGACTGACCGATATGGTGCAGCGCGGTCATGTAGGCCGTTCCGCCCTGGGCCTCGCAGCGGGTCTTGAAGGCCTGGCGCAGGTCATAGGCGTTCACCGCCATCTGCACGCCGGCGGGCACACTCATGGACATCTGGGTGTCCGAGGATCCCGACGCCCCCAGCAGCCCGCCGACCGCCGAGGTGGCGGCGTTCACGCCCAGGCCGCCCGAGGACGAGGCGGCGAAGTCGTAGAGCGGGAAGACCACCAGGCGCGGCCGCACCGCGTCCTGGCTGGCGGTGGCGAAGATGGGGGTGGCCGGCTGCTGCCAGACCTTGGACTGGTCCGACATCTGCTTGTAGAGCATGTCGTCCAGGGCCGCGAAGGCCGGCCGCTGGGCGTAGAAGGCGGGCAGGCCCAACTGCTCCACCAGGCTGTCGGCGCGAATGGCCGTCTGCAGGTGGTCCAGGTTGTTGTTGGTGCTGATATAGACGTCGCCGGGATAGAAATCCTCGCGCGGGGGGTAGATGGGGCTGATGGACAACTGGGCCACCCCGTCCCGGAAGCGGTCGGCGATGTAGCCAGGCTTCGGATCGACGGAACAGGCGGCCAGGGCCGCGGCGGCGGTCAGGCTCAGGACGATGCGGCGCATGGATTCTCTCCCCCCTGAATATCTGGGGGCAGTGTGCCACAGGCGCCTGTATACAACTAGATCGAGAAGTCTTTCTCGATCTCGGCCAGTTCGGCGGAGGCATCGGCGCGCGGCGTCCACGGCGCCCGGTGGCCCTTGAACACCACGCCGATGTTGAAGCCGTCGTCGCTCATCAGCCGGCGCGCGGCCTCGGCGGCGTCGTCGGTCGCGGGGGGCGCGGGTCGCACCAGCGCCTTCCACTCGCGCTCCTCCTCGCGATAGGTGACGCAGGGGCTCATCACCACCACCAGCGAGAAGCCGGGATGGCGCATGGCCTCGGTCATCAGCCGGGCGGTGCCGTTGGGGTCGCCCGAGAAGGCGCGGGCGACGAAATTGGCCCCCGCCGCCAGCCCCACCGCCAGCGGGTTGAACGGCTGCACGCCGGTGCCGTGCGGCGCCATGGCCGAGTTCTCCCAGTCGGGCTCGGTGGTGGGCGAGGGTTGACCCTTGGTCATGCCGTAGACGCGGTTGTCCATGACCACATAGGTCAAGTCGACGTTGCGGCGGCAGGCGTGCAGGAAATGGTTGCCGCCGATGGAGAAGCCGTCGCCGTCGCCGCCGGCGACCACCACCGCCAGGTCGGGCCGCGCCAGCTTGAGCCCGGCGCCGATGGCCAGGGCGCGGCCGTGGATGCCGTGGAAGCCGTAGCAGTTGGTGTAGGCGGGGATGCGCGACGAGCAGCCGATGCCCGAGATCACCGCCACCTCATGGGGGGCGAGGCCCAGCTCGGCCAGCGACTTGGTCAGCGACGACAGCACCGCGTAGTCGCCGCAGCCCGGGCACCACACCGGCTTGACGGCGGACTTGTAGTCCTTCGGCTCGAACGCGGTCATGGATGGCCTCCCATCTCCAGCAGCCGCGCCAGAATCTCGCCCGGGCGCATGGGCAGCGGGCCGGGGCGGTGAAGTGTCTCGACCCGGCCCGGCAGGTCGTATTCGGCGCGCAGGTATTTGTGGAACTGGCCGGAATGGCTCTGCTCGACCACCAGCACCCGGCTCACCCCGGACAGGGCGTCGGCCATGGCGGCGGGCCGGGCGGGCGACAGCAGGCGCGGCGCCACCAGCCGCGCCCGCACCCCCCGCTCGGCGGCGCGGGCGATCGCCTCGCGGGCGGCGCCGGTGCACGAGCCCCAGGTCACCACCGCGATGTCGCCGTCCCCCTCGACGGTGGCCCAGGCCGGGCCGTAGTTGTGGATGGCCAGCTTGCGCAGGCGCTTGTCCATCTGCGCCGCGTGGTCGGCGGCCTGGCTGGACGGGGTTCCGGTCTCGGCGTGCTCCAGCCCGTCGGCGGTGTATTGCATGCCCGGCATTCCGGGCAGCGCCATGGGCGAGACGCCGTCGGCGGTCAGCGCATAGCGGCGATAGGCGGCACCCTCGGTGGGAGGGGCAAGGGCGCGGACGCCCCCCGGCTCGCCTTCGGCGGCGGGGGCGTCGATCACCGCCCGAGACTGGCCCAGCGACTGGTCGGACAGCACGATGCACGGCGCTTGCAGGGTTTCGGCCAGCCGCACCGCCCAGCGGGTGGTTGCCAGGCAGTCGGCGATGGATTGCGGCGCCACCACCAGGTGCGGCGCATCGCCGTGCAGGCCGCGTACGGCGATGTCCAGGTCGGACTGCTCTGACTTGGTGGGAATGCCGGTGGACGGGCCGCCGCGCTGCACGTCGATGACCACCAGCGGCGTCTCCGAGGCCACCGCCAGGCCCAGCGCCTCGATCATCAACGCCAGGCCCGGACCCGAGGTCGCGGTCAGCGACGGGGCACCGCCGAAGCTGGCGCCGATGCACATGTTGATGGAGGCCAGCTCGTCCTCGGCCTGCACGAACACGCCGCCCAGCCTGGGCAACGCCCCGGCCAGCCATTCCAGGATCTCGGTGGCCGGGGTGATGGGATAGGCGGCGCAGAAGCGCACGCCGCCGCGCACCGCGCCCAGGCCAGCCGCCTGGTTGCCGGTGATGGCCCAGCGGGGGGCGGTCCGCGCCGGCAGATCCAGCGGGCGCGCCGGCCCCAGTCCGGCGGCGGCCTCGGCGCCGGCGCGCACGCCCGCCACCGAGGCGTCGAAGGCGTCGGCGTGCTTCTTCTTCAGGCTGGCGCCCAGCACCTCGGTCAACCGGTCCGTTGGCAGTCCGATCAGCGCCGCCACCGCTCCCAGGCCGACCATGTTGGCGCGGCCGCCGGGGATGGCCTGGGCCAGATCCTTCATCGGCAGGACGGCAATCCGCGCCCCCGAGCGCGCCATGGCCTCGGGGACCTCGCCCGCCGAGGGGTCGGCGATGATCAGGCTGTGGGGCGACAGGGCGAGCTCGGCCGCGAAGCGGTGGACGTTCTGCCAGTCGATGGCCAGAAGAATGTCGGTGGTGTCGTCCACCGATTCCACCGGCCGCGTCGACAGGCGCACCATGGCCGCCGCCTCGCCACCCCGGATCTGCGGTCCCGACGACCGCCAGAACAGGGCATGCCATCCCGACTTCGCCGCGGCGTCCACCAGCATGTTGGCCGCCGTCATGACACCCGCGCCGCCGCTGCCGCACAAGGCGATGGAAACTGAACCGGGCATGGCCCCCCTTCTCGCCGGTAGTTCAGGAAATCATCATACGCGGCCGGCCCCGGCGGGGCGAGCGGGAAGTAAGCGGGCGATCCTGAATCGTGCGTCTCCCGGGAAGCATTGCGTTTGACGCATGAGGGAATGGTGAAATTCAGTTGTCAACGCCCCCCCCGACTCGATATACGCCCTTTAGGCATCGGGGCTCCCCTTCGGGGAGTACAAGGCGGAGGCCCCGACGGGGAACGTAGGAGAGGATAACCAAAACATGGCGCTCATCATCAACGACGACTGCACCAGCTGCGACGCTTGCGTCCCGGTGTGCCCCAACGAGGCGATCACCGCCGGCGACGTGATCTACGTCATCGACGAGGACCGCTGCACCGAGTGCGTGGGCGCCGACGACACGCCGCAGTGCCAGCTCGTCTGCCCCGCCGACTGCATCGTCCAGGGCAAGGAAGAGACTCACGAGGAGCTCGAGGCCAAGTACAACCGTCTGCACGCCTGACGCTGGCGGCCTCGCCGACACGAAACCCCCGGTGCGCGGCACCGGGGGTTTTTTGTGACGTTCATGTCGGGAATGTTAATGTCCCATTAAGGGATCGCTAACCCTCCGGTTAAGGTGTTGCGAAGAAAAAATCATTCTTTAGTATTGAATACGGGCTGGCTTCACAGGAAGCCAGGGATGCCAGGGGGACGGGCGGATGATCCTCACCGACGGGCAGGACGGTTTTCATCCCAGGGTCGCGACGGGGTTTCCCCGGACCCCGGCGGGCGCCGACACGCCGTCGGCCTGGAACCGCCAACCGGCGGTCAGAGGCGGCGCGTCGTTCGCGTCGGCGGGGTCGACAGCGGCGCTGCGGCTCCTGCTGGTGGAGGACAATCCGGGCGACGCGCGGCTGGTGCGGGAATCGCTGAGCCGTGCCACCGGACAATCCTTCGCCGTCACCCATGTCGACACGCTGCGGAAGGCGCTCGACCATCTGTCGGCGCAGCCGGTGGACGTGGTGCTGCTGGACCTGTCGCTGCCCGATTCCCACGGCATGACCACCCTGGAGAACCTGCAGCGGGGCGCCGCCTCGGTCCCAGTGGTGGTGCTGACCGGCCATGACGAGCCGGGGGTGGCCGAGAACGTGCTGGAGCGGGGCGCCCAGGATTTCATCGCCAAGCGCGACCTGCCCGATTTCCCGGTGGCCCGCGCGATTTCGTGGGCGATCAGCCGCATGCACGCCCAGACCGAGCGCGCCATGCTGATCGAGCGCCTGGCCCGCGAGCAGGAGCGGCTGATGGTCGAACTGCACCATGCCCGTCAGACCCAACTGGCGCTGCTGCCGCGCGGCGACCGCCTGGACGAGACGCTGGCGCGCATGGGGCTGGGTCTGGAATCGCGGTTCGAGCCGTCCTTCGCCATCGGCGGCGACCTGTGGGGCGCCTTCGAGCTGGACGACCGCCGCATTGCCTTCTACGCCTTCGACTTCTCCGGTCACGGCATCTCGGCGGCACTCAACGTGTTCCGCCTGCACACCCTGCTCGACGACCACGACGAGGAGCGCGACGACCCGGCGCGGCTGCTGGCAGACCTGAATTGCAGCCTCACCGGGCTGCTGGGGGCGGGGCAATTCGCCACCATGTTCTACGGCATCGTCGACATCGAGGCCGGCGAATTGCGCTGGTCGGCCGCCGGCGCGCCGCGCCCGCTTCTGGTCACCGGCAGCAGCCGCGCCTTCCTGGACACCGCTGGAATTCCGCTGGGCATCTCCCGCGATGCCGTCTACCAAAACCGCGTCACCGCCTTTCCGCGCGGCGGCGGGCTGCTGCTGTATTCCGACGCCCTGTGCGACGCCGTCGATTCGGCCGACGATTTCCTGGGCGAGGAGGGGGTGGAGGCGCTGGTCGCCGAGGCCGGCGGCGCCGAGGGCCGGCTCAGTCTCGACCGCCTGCTCGACCGCTTCTTCGAGCGCGCCCGCGCGCCTCTCACCGATGATCTGACCGTTCTATGGATAACCAGGACATGACCCATCTCGCCACCACGATCGCTCCCTCCGCCGAACTGGGCGCCTTGAGGGCCGAGATCGTCGCGGTCACCGAGGACATTTCCTCCATCGGCCGCGACCTCACCGCCCGCTTCTTCCAACTGGCCGGCCATGCCCGCGAACAGGTCGAGCGGGTCGGCGCGGTGGCCTCCCTGTCGGGGACGGTTGACCTCGAGAACGAACGGGTCGAGGTGGGCACCGTGCTGTCGGGGCTGGGCGACACCCTGGGCGACTTCTCGCGCCAAGTGGTCTTTCTGTCCAAGCAGGCCGTGGTGATGGTGCGCACCATCGAGACCATCCTGGAGGGCATCCACGAACTGGAGGGCTTCGTGGAGCGCATCGACAACATCACCGGCAAGACCAACATGCTGGCGCTCAACGCCCGCATCGAGGCCGAGCGCGCCGGCGAGGCGGGGCGCAGCTTCCGGGTGGTGGCGGGAGAGGTGCGCGACCTGTCTCGCAACACCGCCGACCTGGCAGGCCAGATGAAGGCCAAGATCCGTTCGGTGGCCGACGCTCTGCGCGAGGGCCATTCGGTGCTGGCGGAGGTGGCGGGCATGGACCTGACCCGCGAGATCGAAGCCAAGGAGCGGGTGGATGCCACCCTGGCGGCGCTGGTGGCCCAGGGCCGGAGGCTGGAAAGCGAGGCCGCGGCCGGGCTGGCCACCGCCCGCGACATCGAGGGCGCCATCGGCAGCATCGTCACCGACATGCAGTTCGAGGACCGGGTCAACCAGCGGCTGGGCTGGGTGGCCCGGGGCCTGGAAGCCGTGGCCCAGGGCGGCGGGTTGCCACCCCATCCGGCCCAACCGGCGGCGGCCGCCGCGGTCGCGTCCAGCGACGACGACGTGCTGTTCTGAGGGGGAATGGATTATGGAGTTTCGCATCAGCGAAGGCGAGGGCAAGCGCGTCTACCACCTGACCGGCCGCTTCACCCACAGCGACAATGACGCCTTCTCGCCGGTGATCAAGGACGTCGGCACCGGTCCCGGCCGCACCATCCTTCTGGACCTGTCGGGCCTGGATTACCTGGACTCCTTCGGTATCGGCCTGTTCCTGGTCGCCCGCGACGAGGCGCGCCATTCCGCCAACCGGCTTGAATTCGGCGAGCCCAAGGGGGCCGTGCGCAAACTGTTCGAACTGGCGGGGCTGGCCTCGCTCCTGTCGCCCGACGCCCCGGTCGCCGGCCAGGCCTCGGCCCGGCAGATTCCCGGCTCCTTCGTGCATGGCGCGTCGCGCCGCTTCACCGTCTCCGAGCCGGTCACCGATGACCGTGGCACCTGTCGGCTGGCCCTGGGGGGAGGTTCACCTTCGCCGACCACGAGGGCTTCCAGCACGTCATCGACGCGGTGTCGTCGTCGCCTGCCAAGCGGTGGGAGATCGATCTCACCGAACTCGAATTCATGGATTCGGCTGCCCTGTCCATGCTGCTGATCGCCCGCGACCAGGCCCACACGCGCGGGGTCGAGATCGTGCTGACCAATCCGCGCGGCCGGGTGCGGCAACTGTTCGACCTGGCCGACATCCCGGCGATGATGGCCATCGAGGAGCGCGAGCGGCCATGACCCTGGCGGCGCCCCCTCCGACGCGGGCCCTGCTGGATGCCGGGCGCGGCGTCGCCGCCTCGGCGCTGGCGGCGGCGTGCTCGCGGCTGGGGGTGCGGGTGCCCGACGATGGCGAGGACTGGCGCCGGCGGGGGGTGCCCTGCCTGCTGGTGTCGGCCGATGGCGAGGTCGAGCTGGATGCCGGGCTCAAGCCGCCCTATTCCGGATATTACGAATGGCATCCGGGATTGCCGATGGCGGTGTCCGACGCCTGCATTGACGCGGTTTCCCAGGGTGGGCTGGCGGTGTCCATGACCACCGCGCGGGCCTACGGTCTGCAATTGGCCGCCATCTTCGCCGGCGCGCTGGCCTGGCGGCTGGAACTGGCCGAGGCGATGGCCGCGGATATCGAGATGGCCTTGCAGGAGGCGGTCGCCAACGCGCTGGTCCACGGTAATCTGGGCATTTCCAGCGAGCCGCGTGGCGACGCCGCCGGGTTCAGGGCGTATTGCGCCACCATCGACGACCGCCTCGCCGACCCGCTGCTGGCGGCGCGGCGGGTCGAGGTCTTCGGCGTGCCGGTCCCCGGAGGGGTGAAGGTGACGGTGACGGACGAGGGCCTAGGCTTCGAGTTGAATCGCGAACTGGCGCGCGAGGCGCTGGTCGGCGAGAAGTGGGGCCGGGGACTGCGCATCATCAGCGGGCTGGCCCGCCGGGTCGAGACCCTGGACGGCGGCCGCCGCGTCGAGATGACGTTCGTCTGAACTCTCCGGCTAGCGTCTGAACTCTCCGGCTAGGCCGCCCGGCGATCGCGGGTGGGGCCGAATTCCTCCATGTCATCCCCGCGCAGGTGCGACGACAGGAACGCCACCAGGTTCACCAGCAACAGCGCCACCACGTCCTCGCCGTGGTCATGGCGGCGGTGGAGCGTCGCCAGGACCTCCATGAAGCGGTCATGGGCGCGTTGCTGCTCGGCCAGGCGCGGCGAGCGCGACAGCATCATCACCGCCTCCTCATGGTGGAACTGGCGCGCCATCTGCCGCTCCAGGTCCGCCAGGCACTCGCCCACCACATCGCGTTCCCCATTCGCGCGATCAAAGGCGTTGAGGCGGTTGATGGCGTCCACCATCAGGCGGTGGCCGGTATCAATTACATCATAGCCCAAAGCGTGAGCGTCATCTCGCCAATGCACCAACATGCGCGGCCGTCCCCGAATTCCCAGTAACGATGGTCGGAGGATGCGCCGTGACCGCGTGGCAAACAATCAGGCGGGAACCGTATTTTCGATGCGCACAGCGAATATTTTTCAATGACTGTCGGGTGTTTGCCCGATGCCGGGCGGGACGTGGACCCGATCCACGCCCCGCCCTGCCCCTCAGACCACCCGGAAGTTCTTGAACTGCCAGGGGTCGTCGGTGTCCACGTCCTCTGGGAACAGCACGCCGCGGTCCTGAAGCGGGGTCCAGTCGGAATAGGCGCCGACCACCGGCCCGAGATAGGGCATGCAGATGTCGAGACAGCGCTCGTGGTCCATCTCGTCGGGCTCGACGATGCCGCGCTCGGGGTTCTCCATGGCCCAGACCACGCCGGCCAGCACCGCCACGCACACCTGCAGGCTGGTGGCGTTGTTGTGCGGGCACAGGTTCCGCGCCTCTTCGATGGACAGCTGCGAGCCGTACCAATAGGCGCCCTTGGCGTGGCCCATCAGCAGCACGCCCAGTTCGTCGATGCCCGAGGTGATCTCGTCCATCATCAGGCGCTTGTCGGCCTGCATGGTCCAGTTCTTGCCGGCCAGTTCATGCACCGACAGCACCGCGTCGTCGCAGGGATGGTACGAGTAGTGGACGGTGGGTCGGTAGCGCACCGTGTCGCCGTCCTTGACGGTGTAGTAGTCGGAGATCGAGATCGATTCCCCGTGGGTGATGAGGAACCCGTGGAAGGGGCCCTCGGTCGGGGTCCAGGTGCGCACGCGGGTGCTGGCGCCCGGCCGCATCAGATAGATGGCCGAGTCGCGGCCGAAGTCGTGGCGCATGGCGTCGGCCGGCCAATGGCGCTCGTGGCTGCCCCAGCCCAGCTCGGCCGGCTGGCAGCCCTCGCCGACGAAGCCGTCGATGGACCAGGTGTTGACGAATTCGCCCACCGCCTTGGGGCGGTTGCGGGCGACCTGGGTGTCGCGCTCGGCGATGTGCACGACCTTGATGGACAGCTTCTCGGCCAACGCAGCCCAGTCCGCGCGGGTCTTGGGCTCGCCGGCCGCGACGCCGGTGTCGCGGGCGATGTTGACCATGGCCTGCTTGACGAAATGGCTGACCAGGCCCGGATTGGCGCCATGGGTGATCACGGCCGTCGGGCGGGGCGTGCCGTCGCGGAGCGCCAGCGCGGTCTCGCGCAGGGCGTAGTTGGAGCGCAGCGAAGGCGACAGCGAGGTGTCGGTGTAGCCGCCGGCCCACGGCTCGATGCATGTGTCGAGATAGAGCGCGCCCATCTCCCAGGCATACTGGATCAGGGCGACCGACGACACGTCCACCGACAGGTTCAGCAGGAAATCGCCCTTGCCCACCAGCGGCCCGAGCACGTCGCGATAGTTGTCGCGGGTCAGCGCCTTCTGCACGAAGCCGATGCCGTAGTCGGCGGCGATGTTCTCGCCCCGCTCCTCGGCGGTGACGATGGTGATCTTCGTGCGGTCCATATCGATGTGGCGCAGGATCAGGGGCAGCACCCCCTGGCCGATGCTGCCGAAGCCGACGATGACCAGGCGGCCCGTGAAGCCGACGTGCTTCTTCATTTTCCTTTCTCTCCTCTCTTTCGCGTTCTTGTTCTCAGGCCGCGCGGGCCTGGTCCGGCGCGAAGCCGGGCGTCTCGAGCAAGGGGCGGTCCATGACCTCGACCATCAGAGTCTGGTCGAAGCCGTTGAACGGGGTGCGCAGGCAGCCGCCATAGGCGCCCAACTGGCCGATCTCGATCCAGTCGCCCTCGCGGGCGTCGGCCGGCAGCCGGAACGGTCCCCGCATGCGGTCGGCGGAATCGCAGGTGGGGCCGAAGAACGAGAACTCCACCATCTCGGCCGAGGCCGGCGCGTCGGGGCGGATCAGCCGGCAGGGGAAGCGGAAGCCGGGCACGCCGGCGTCCGACAGGCTACCGTAGATGCCGTCGTTGATGAACAGCGCATCGCCCCGGCGTGCCTCCACCCGCACCACCAGCGAGCTGCCGGGCGCCACCAGCGCGCGGCCGGGTTCGCACCACAACTCGCAGCCGGCGGGCAGGCCCAGCGCATGGACGCCGCGGGCGATGGCGGCGACGAAGTCGTCGAGCGGCGGTGGGGTGACGTCGGGATAGCTGACCGGGAAGCCGCCGCCGACGTCGAGGACGTCGATGGGCACCCCGGCGTCGTCCAGCACCTTGCCGGCCAGGAGCAGCGCCCGCTCGTAGGCGCCCGGGTCGAGGCACTGGCTGCCGACGTGGAAGCACAGCCCCACCTTGTGGGCCACCGCGCGGGCCATGCGCAGCAGGCGCACCGCCTCGTCAGCCGTGGCGCCGAACTTGCCCGACAGGTCGTAGACGGCGCCGCCCTTGGGCAGGGCCAGGCGCACCACCAGCCCCAGCTCCGCGAAGGCGCCGCCGGTCTCCTGAAGCACCTTGCCCAGTTCCTCGACGGAGTCGACGACGAAGTCGCG
>JBFMHS010000187.1:0-11250 GCA_040751765.1 Pseudomonadota bacterium
GGGCTACCGCAACACCGCCACCTTCATCACCATGATCTATTTGATCGCGGCCCCGCTTGGAGATATATTCAAATCCACTTGATACGTCGAGGAACCGAAAATTTCATTTTCCAGGGGGGATTCGATGGGAATCAACGAGGAAATCGCCAAGGCCTTTGGTGCCCACGGCCTGTGGAAGACCCGCATCCAACAGGCCGTCGAGACCGGAAGTTGCGAGCACAAGCCGGAAGACGTCTGCCGGGACGACCGCTGCGCCTTCGGCAAATGGCTGCACGATCCCACCCTGCCCGCCTCTATCCGCACCTCCGCCGACTATCGCTCGGTGGTCGGCCTCCACGCCGATTTCCACCTTGCTGCCGGCGCCGCCCTGACCAAGGCCCTGGCCGGCGACAAGGAAGGCGCCCGCGAGGACCTGACGCGCGGCCGCTTCTTCCAGGCCGCCGACAAGCTGGTGAGCGCCATGACCACCTGGCAGCGCAACGCCGCCACCGCCTGCTCCGGCTATCGCGCCGGCACCTGGCGCGCCGCCTGCCTGTTCTGGAAGGGGCGCGTGTCGCTGCGCATCTGGGCGGCCATCGCCATTCCGGCCCTGCTGGCAGTGCTGGCGCTGGGCTATATCGACCGCCAGCAGGCGGCCACGATCTCCGACATGCGCCGCCTTCAGGCGGTGGCCGACGCGGTGTCCGACGCTGGATCGCTGGCCCATGTCCTCCAGGTGGAGCGCGGCCTGTCCGCCGCCCTGTCGGCCGCCGACAATCCCGCCTTGGCCGCCGACCGCGCCAGCCAGGTCGAGGCGTCGCGGGCGAATGCCGCCATATTCGCCGCATCCTCGGCGCTGCTGGTCGAATCGGCACCGCCGGCACTGTCCGAGCGCCTGGCCGCCGCCGCGGCGGCCCTCGACGCCGTCGAGGCCCTGCGCCCCGGCATCGCCCGTCGCGAGGTGCCGGCGCCCGAGATCCTGGTCACCTACGGCCGCGCCGTCGACGCCCTGCTGTCCACCGCCGAGGCCGCCCTGCCGCTGGCCGACCGGCCCGCCATCGCCAACACGCTCAACGCCCTGATCCACCTGTCGCGCGCCAAGGAATACGCCGGCCAGGAGCGCGCCGTCGGGGCAACCGCCGTCAATTCCGGCATTCTCGGCACCACCGTCCGCCAGCGGGTCGTCGAGCTGGCCGCCGCCCAGTCCGAGCGCCTGGCCGCCTTCGCCGCGGCCGCCAGCCCGGCCCAGAAGGCCGTGTTCGACCAGGTGCGCGGTGACCCGGCCATGGGCGCCTTCGCCCGCGACCGCGCCTCGATGATCGACGGCGATCTCGCCGAGCTGACCGCCGAGGGCTGGTTCCTGGCCGCCACCGCCCGCATAGACCTGCTGAAGGGGGTCGAGGACATGCTGACCTCCGACCTTCGTGAAACGGCGGCACGGGTAGCCGACGAGGCCTGGCACGAGGCGCTCCTGCTCAACGGCGCCTTCGCCGCCGCGCTGCTGGTGGGCGCGCTGCTGGTGGCCGTGCTGGCCCGGGGCATCACCGCCCCCATCCGCCGCCTGACCGCCACCATGCGCCACCTCGCCACCGGCGACACCAACGTCGAGGTGCCGGCGGTCGAACGCGCCGACGAGGTCGGCGAGATGGCCCGCGCCGTGCTGGTGTTCCAGCAGCAGGCCCGCACCGTCGAGCAGATGACCGCCGAGCGCGAGCTCCAGCGCCGCAACGCCGAGATGGACCGCAGGCAGGCGCTGGAGATCATGGCATCCAACATCGAGACCCAGACCGCCAGCGCCGTCGCCCGCGTGGCCGAGGAGAGCGGCCGCGTCTGCGACACCGCCAAGCGCATGGCCACCTCGGCCACCCGCGTCGAGGAGAACTCCAACCTGGTCGCCGCCGCCGCCGAGCAGAGCCTGGCCAACGCCCAGGCGGTGGCGGGCGCAGCCGAGCAGCTGTCCGCCTCGATCCGCGAGATCGCCGCCCAGGTGGACCGCTCCAAGCAGGTGGTCGGCGAGACGGTCGATGCCGCCGGCGAGGCGTCCGGCACCGTCGCCCGCCTGTCGGACGCCATGGCGGCCATCGACCAGGTGGTGCAGGTCATCGCCACCATCGCCGCCCAGACCAACCTGCTGGCGCTCAACGCCACCATCGAGGCGGCCCGCGCCGGCGAAGCCGGCAAGGGCTTCGCCGTCGTCGCCCACGAGGTCAAGCTGCTGGCCACCCAGACCGCACGCCAGACCACCGACATCTCGGCCCGCATCGCCGGCCTGAAGCAGATGGCCGCCGAGGTCAGCGACGCCATCGTCGCCACCGTCGAACGGGTCCAGAGCGTCGAGGCCATCGCCGGCTCGGTGGCCGCCGCCGTCGAGGAGCAGGACGCCGCCACCAACGAAATCGCCCGCAACGTCCAGCAGTCGGCCCAGGCCGCCCGCGAGGTGTCCGATCGCATCGTCGAGGTGGCCCGCGAGGCCTCGATGACCGGTTCCCAGGCCGGGCTGGTCGAGACCATGCTGGAGACCATGGCCGAACAGGTCGAGGAGCTGGGCCACGTGCTGAACGAGGTGGTGCGCACCGCCACCCCCGAGGTGGACCGCCGCCGCGAGCCGCGCTTCCACATCCCGGCCCGCGCCCGCCTAGCCTGCGCCTCCGGTGCCTTCGAGGCCGAACTGGCCGACATCTCGGCCGGCGGCGCCCGGCTGACCGGCATCACCCTGCCGGAAGCGGTGGTCCAGGCCGAACTGGCGCTGGACGGCGGCATCAAGGTGCCGGTGACCACCGTCGAGACCCGCGACGGGGTGGTGCGCCTGAAGGTGCTCGGCGCCACCAAGGAGCCGCTGAAGCGCTGGATCGACGGCAAGGCCGACAAGAAGGCGGCGTAGCGGCCCTACGCCCCGACCGCCTCGACCGTCAGCGCATAGGGGCTCTTCTCCCGCACCAGTCGGGCGAAGTCGGCGGCCGGGACGGCGCGGCTGAAATAGAAGCCCTGGGCCTCGTCGACGCCGTGGCCGAGCAGGAAGTCCAGCTGCTCGCGGGTCTCGACGCCCTCGACGTTGATGCGGGTGCCCAGGCTGTGGCCCAGGTTGACGATCGCCTTGACCACCGCCGCGTTGTCGGGATGCAGGCCGATGTCGACCACGAACGAGCGGTCGATCTTCAGCTTGTCCACCGGGAAACGCTTCAGGTAGTTCAGCGACGAATAGCCGGTGCCGAAGTCGTCAATGGAGATCAACGCTCCCATGGAGCGCAGCGTCCGCAGCACCTCGATGGTGGTCTCGATGTTCTGCATGGCGATGCCCTCGGTGATCTCCAACTGGAGCAGGGCCGGATCGAAGCCGGTCTGGTCCAGGATGTCGGACACCATGGCGATCAGCGCCTGATGGTTCTTGAACTGGGCCGGCGACAGATTGACCGCGATCTTCAGCGGCGGCAGACCTTGGCGTGCCCAGTCGCGGCCCTGCACGCAGGCCTGGTGCATGATCCAGCGGCCCAGCGGCCCGATCAGGTCGGTGCGCTCGGCGACGGGAATGAACTCGGCCGGGCTGATCCAGCCGCGGGTCGGATGCTTCCAGCGCAGCAGCGCCTCGCAGCCGGTGATGGCGCCGGAGGACATGTCGACCAGAGGCTGGTAATGCAGCTCCAGCTGGTCGGTGCCCAGGGCGAGGCGCAGGTCGCGCTCGATCACCTTGCGGGCCTGCATCTCGGCGTCCATCTCGGCGACGTAGAAATGGTAGGTGTTGCGGCCCTCGGCCTTGGAGCGGAACATCGCCAGGTCGGCGTTCTTGAGCAGGGCGTCGGCGTCGTCGGCGTCGTCGGGATAGACGGTGATGCCGATGGAGGTCGAGGTGGAGACCTCGTGCTCGTCGAGGCCGAAAGGATCTGCGATGGAGGCGATGATGGTCTCGGCCACGTTGCTGGCGCCGTCGGGATCGGCCAGGTTGGTCAGCACCACCGCGAACTCGTCGCCGCCCAGCCGCGCCACGGTGTCGGTCTCGCGCACGCAGCGTTGCAGCCGCTTCGCCACCGCCTTCAGCAGCAGGTCGCCGACATGGTGACCCAACGTGTCGTTGATGTCCTTGAACTTGTCGAGGTCGAGGAACATCAGCGCCACCTTGTGGCCGGCCCGCTTGGCCTGGGCGAGTGCGCCGCGCAACCGTTCCTGGAACAGGATGCGGTTGGGCAGCCCGGTCAGCGAATCGTGGTGGGCCAGGTGGTGGATGCGCTGGGCGGCCAGCTTGCGCTCGGTGATGTCGCGGCCGACCACCACCAGACCGCGCCGGCTGCCGTCATCGTTGAACAGCGGGATCTGCGACAGGTCGAATACCTTGGCCCCGCCCTGGGTGGCGAACTGGGTCTCGGTGGTGATGGCGCGGTTCTCGCGCCAGGCGCGCTCCTCGGCATCGGCGGTGGACGACAGCACCTCGACCGCCCCGCGCGCCAGCCGGGCCAGCTCGAAGCCGGTGCGGCCCTGGTAGTCGACGCCCTCCAGCCCAGCCAGGTCGAGCAGGAGCTGGTTGGCCACCAGCCAGCGCCCTTTGCCGTCCTTGAAGCACACCATGTCGGGCATGGCGTTGATCAGCGTCGCCAGCCATTCCTTCTGGGTCCGCAGTTCGGCCTCGGCGGCCTTTCGCTCGGTGATGTCGTGGGCGATGGCCACATAAAGCTGCTGGCCGCCCAGTTCCATGGCGCTGACCGACAGTTCCAGCGGGAAGGTGGCGCGAATCTTGCGCAGGCCGGTGACCTCGTGGCGCTCGTCCAGGAACTCGGCGATGCGCAGCCGCCCATCCTTGGCCGCCAGTTCAGGGATCAGCACCGCGATGGACTTGCCGACGATCTCGTAGGGATCGTAGCCGAAGATGCGCTCGGCGGCCGGGTTGTAGGTGCCGATGGCGCCGTCCTCGCCGAAGGTGATGATGGCGTCGGCGGTGTTGTCGACGATGGCGCGGTTGTGCAGTTCGGACAGGCGGTAGTTCTCGGCCAGCGCCTCCATCGTGCGGGCCTGCTGGCGCAGCAGTGCCTCGCGGTGGGCCATGGGGGTGACGTCGAACACCTGGACCAGGCACGAGCGCGCCGACTTGTCGCGGCCGGCCACCGGCTTGATCACCACGATCTGGTGCATGGGCTCGTTGTGGGCGGGGGTGCGGCCCTCGTGGGTCAGCTTGAACAGTTTCTTGTTCAAGGACGACGACAGCACCGCCGACATGCCGGTGGACAGCGCCTGGTCGACGGCCGATTCGATGCGGGTGCCGGCGATCTCCGGGAACATCTCGGCCAAGCGGGAGCCCAGCGCGCGGGCGGTGTCGATGCCCGACGCCTTGGCGATCCAGGCGTTCCACAGCGCGATGCGCCCATCCTCGCCGATCAGCACCAGGCCGATCTCGCTCGCGTCCGAGAGGGCGAGCAACAGCTCGTCGGGATGGACCGCCGCCATCGAGCTTCTCCCTAGGCCCCCAGCCTGCCGTTGACATACGCGGACACCGCGTCCACGAAATGCCTGGCCGAGACGATGTCCATCACGAAGGCCAGGTAGCCGTGGACGTCCTTGCGCAGCAGCGAGAAGTCCACGTGCAGGAACATCACCAGTTCCTCTTCGGCGGCCGCCTTGGGCGCACCCAGGTCGAGGATGTGGGCGCCGCGTCCGCGCACATAGCTGGGCAGCGAGCTTTCCACAGGCATGTTGAGCTGGTTGGCCAGCGAGCCCAGGCAGGCGTTGAGGATGATGTTGCCGACCTCCAGCAGCGCCTCCTGCTCCAGCTCGGTCAGCTGGTCCAGCGGCACCTGGTCGCCCAGCATGTGGCGGACCAGGTCCAGGCTCTTGCGCTCGGGGAAGATCAGCATGATGTCGCCGTAGAAGCGGCCCTGGAAGCGCTGGCGCACCGCCACCGAATCACTTCCCTGGGTCTCGCGCTCCAGCCGGGCGGCCGCCTCGGACGGCGACAGGAAGTCGACGAACGGCACCGACAACCGCACCTCGTCCTCGACCAGTTGTGACAGCGACGATGCCGCCTGCCCGATGGCCACGTTGAGGATCTCGGTGACGCAGTCCCGCTCGACCTCTCCGACGAAGGGAATCATGCCGCCGTCCCGCCGGACAGGAACGTCAGCAGAGCGTCGTCGCGGATGGGCTTGGTGATGAAGCCGACGCCGATCCCGGCCGCCTGCTGGCGCACCGGTTCCTGGATGTTGGCAGTCAGCAGGGTGATGCGGGCGTCGGGCACGATGGAGCGCAGGCGCCGCGCCGCCTCCAGCCCGTCGATGCCGGGCATGTTGACGTCCATGACGACGAAGTCGGGCCGGACCCTGGGCGCGGCTTCGACGGCTTCCTCGCCCGATGCCGCCTCGACGATGGTCCACGAGGGGTGGGCGTCGGCGATGACCTTGCGGGCCATCATGCGCGCGACCCGGCTGTCGTCGACCAGCAGCACCGTCTTGTCCGTCATCCCAACTCCCCTTCGGCGGATGCGGGGCGGGCCAACGGGTTGCCCCCGCCCACTCCTAAGGTTGCCTTACGGATTCTATGCTTGACGGCCGCGAGCACCGCAAGCCTAAAGTCCTTGGAAAGCAAACCAGCGGGAGGGGTCCATGCTCAGCCACCACGCCGCCCTGGTCTACGCCATGGTCATGGTGTCCGCGGCCGACCGCAACATGACCGACGCCGAGCTTAAGACGATCGGCGAGATCGTCGGCTTCCTGCCGGTGTTCTCGGACTACGACATCGAGCTTCTGCCCAAGACCACGGCCGCCTGCGCCGAACTGCTGGATTCCGACGACGGGCTGGACCGCGCCTTCGACTTCATCAAGGCCGCCCTGCCCCCGCGCCTGCGCGAGACCGCCTATGCCCTGGCCTGTGACGTGGCCGCCGCCGACGGCGACCCCCACCAGGAGGTGCTGCGGATGCTGGAACTGATGCGCCACCGCCTCGACATCGACCGCCTGGTCGCCGCCGCCATCGAGCGCGGGGCGCGCGCGCGCTTCACTCGCCCCAACGGGCACCACTGACCGCGCCGGTGCGCGGGCGCCCCCCGCCCGCTAGCCGCTTGCAAATCGGGACCGCCTTCGCTACGTTCCCGCCTCACGCCGGCGTAGCTCAGTTGGTAGAGCAGGGCTTTCGTAAAGCCAAGGTCGGGGGTTCGAGTCCCTCCGCCGGCACCATATAAATCAAGCACTTAGCACTCTTCGCGCAGCCCGAGAGACGGACTGCGGAATCACTGCGGAAGCAGTGGGACGAAACTCAAGGCAATTTTGGGTAAACGTCACCCTCCCATCGCAGGCATGATTGTCGCCTCGAAATTGGCGCCCCTTCATCCTGAGATGGCTTCCGAGCGACAGTCCCCGCAGCGGAATGTCTGTTGGCCCGCATTCTGTCAACGCATATGCTCTGTCTATGCAACCGCCGGCAGTGCTGGCCGGTAGGATAGGGAGCATTACCAATGCTGCAGGCATTTGGCTGGACGATTTTTCTCAAGGCCGGCGCCGTCATCGCCTTTGCGTGGATGGCACTGCTAACTGCAATCGGTTTACCGGAATCCCTATTTTCCCGAGCCAACGCCTCGCTCACACTGACTGTCGCTACCCTCGTCGTATTGGGCGCCAAATGGGGGCTGTGGCGTTGGTTGTGGCGATGGATCCCAGCATTGAACCGCTGGGTCTATCCCGACCTGAACGGCACCTGGCGTGGCACGCTCGCGTCGAATTGGCCAGTCATCGAGCGCATGGCCAAGGCCGCGAAGGGGGAAGCGGAAACCTATGATCCCTTCTCCGCCGACGGGCACACCCGGCTGACCGAGGTGCCGATGACGCTGCGGATCGAAGCCAGCTGGTTCAAGATCCACGTGCGCATGGAAACGGACAGCCAGTATTCAAACAGCCGCGCCCTGACCGTGACACCCGTGCGCGGCGAAAACGGCGACCCCCACAAGCTGTGCTATGTATTCGAGAACGAAACCCGCGACCCGGTGTCCACCGATTCCTCCTACCACAAGGGCACGGCATGGCTGTCGATCACCAATGGCGATACCGCGACGGTGCTGGATGGTCAGGTCTGGACCGAGCGCAATTGGCGCAAGGGCCTCAACACCGCGGGGCTGCTGAGGGTCGAACGCGTCTCGGCAGACCCGGATGCGGCCGTTCTTGCGAAAGCCCCTGAAAATCACCACCCGTCCCGCACGTAGAGGCCTTCAGTACCAAGAATGACGAACGCCAGCCGATGCCCGGCCTGCCGCAGCAGCCCTCGCCAATTGCGCTCATCCTGACCTGATGGCGTAGGTGTGGGCTCGGGATGGGTATGCCACTCGCCGATATAACCGACCGTGCCGCCGCTCTTGGCCATCGCCGCACGCACCATGGAAACATGGCCAGGGTCCCGGCGGTCGAATAGGAAACGGGTACGCCGGTCCTGGCCCATGGGTTCGCTGCAACCGAGCACCTCCATGTGAGGCCCACGCAGGCTGCCCAGCAGCACGCCGCCCGCCTCGCAGGCTGCGGCACCGGTCTGGCGGTAGACCGACATCCTTGCCAGTACGGATGCACGAATTAGGACAAGCCCGCCATCCGCTCCGACGGGAACAATCAACGGGGACGGCATGCGGGACAGTTCTCGCTGAGAGCTGGCTGGCGGTCGAAGCTGGCTCGGGCCACTTCACGGTCAATCTGTCGGCTGCGGAGAATAGGCCCAGGTGTACCCCGGGACCAGTCCAGGGTCATTTCGAGCGCCAGAGCGGACGCCTGGGTGGAAGCCGAAACCGGATAGCGGATATGGGTGCCATCGCCGCACGCCTGAAGCACCACTTTGCCAGGATCGGTCCCATCCTTTAGCGGATCGTGCCGCCATGCTTTGCCGTACTCCGGACGCAAGCATTTGTAGCAGGCGCCCTCAGGCCAGGTATTGAGGAAGCCGACAGCGGCACTACCTGCGCCATGCAACCAGACGTGAAGGATTGGGGGAAACCGTTTGCCCCCGCGCAACGCATCTACACGCCGCTGGTTCAGCCATAACGACAGCGGCTCTTCCCCCGTGGCGTCAATGATGAAGTCGTAAGATTCGAATGTATTTCGCAACCGCTGCACTTCATATGGGAAAGCCTCAACCAAAATGTCACCCATCTTGCGCTTCAGATGACTGCGGCAACCTTCAGCTTTGTGTTTCAACAGATCGGCCAATCCCAGCAAGTGACGCCCGATATTTTCGGGCATCAGCAGGTCAGGATCGACAAGCATGAAGCGCCCACCGGCGCCGGCACCAACCTTGGCCAGGAGGTCAGCCAAGAAGCCGCCGATTGTGCCGCAGCCGACGAGCAATATCTTCTTTCCTTCCAGCGTCACCATGCCGTCACCAAGGCTTCGGGAGTAGATGTGCTGGCGATCTGTCCGAATGCACCCGAACCGGGTCAGAGGCCAACTGGCCGCAGGATCTTGGAATGCGCGGATGATCGGCCGTCGTCGATTGCGAAATTCCTGCGTGTCGAGTGGCGAAGGAATATCAATCAGCGCCCCGACCATGCCGTTGGGTGACGTGATGACCACGGCCCGGGTGCGGTCACCTTTTCGCTTCGGCACCACGTCCTGGTCAATCTGCGCCACACCGTCTGGGCTCACACCTGACAGCCACGCTCGGAACTGTTGTGCGGTCTTGGGTGGCCACAGAGCGCCCTCAGCCACCACTGGCCCCTGAACCGTGACGACGCGGACCGGGCAGCTCCCTTCAAGCTGCGAATCGCCCCCCAAGCAGGTCTTGGCTAAAACCGTCGCTGACTCGCCGGATACTGCAATACAATTCATGCCGCCGCCGCTGAGGCTACGGTAACTGCGCAGCTCGGCTTTTCCGGAAAAGCCTGCCGGCAAATCGACCAACATGACCCGCTCTGGAAACCACATCGCGGGGAACTCCCGCACCAAATCCGCCTTGCCTGGACCGGCAATCAGATCCGCCAGCAGATCATGCACTTTCGCTAGGCACGTCCCTAGCATGCCGAGTGGATCGTAGGGGTCGAGGACAGCAAGTTTGCCATCCAGATAGCACAACCCGCCATCCAGCGAGATGTGGGGCTGCGGATTCGCCAAGGGTCCCGGTCGGTCGAGAAGGAAAACGGCGGGCGCCGTCATGAACTCTGGGTCCGACAGCTCCAACCGCACCGGCACCGTCCATTGGCCGACCACCACCTCTCCCCGCCATGCCAAGTGGGTGGTGATAGTATCGTCGGGAACGAACCCCTGCCCCTTCAGGGCCGCATGGAGGAGAGCCTCCACCTCCGTTTCAGCCGGACACGGACCTGTTTGGAATTTCCCTTGTGGGCAGGACGGCCGGAGCGACGGACATGACGGTTTCCTCCCCACCCTCGATGCTTACCAGATCGGGGCGGTTCGGCATGCGCGGCCCGAAACTAGCCATGAGAATTTTGACGACCCTCTGGGTATCAAAGACCTGTCCCATTGCCCGATCCAAATTGCGATGCCATTCCGCCGCAGCATCGACCGCCCGTTGACGCTGGGCATCCGAAAGGGAATCGTCCAACATCTGGCCGGGATTGGTGGGATTGGGCACCGGATCGCGCAGAAGGGTGGGCAGCCGCTCCGCCACCGCAAGCAGCATGAGATCGTCACGCTGTCGATCCTGATTCTGATCCTCAAACACCGCTACGACGTGGGCCATTAAGGCGATTGAAGACAGCGGGCTGTCCTTCTCGTACCAGTCCCGCCACGCCTTGACGTAACGGCACACCCGGCGAAGCTGGTCACCATACAGCCGGGCCTTCAATTCGAACCAGTCGTGGAGTTGGCGCGGGTCAGACTGGTGCCATCCCTTCGTCCGATGCGCCAACCAAACCTTATCACTGGACAGGCGGAAGTCCTCCGGTTGGGAGTCAAACGCTCGGGCCAGTGCGATTTGGCCGTGCTCCGTCATGTATTTGTAGGAGGCCGCCCGGGCCTCGAGCAGGCGAACGTCACCGTCGGGGATGGCATATAGCGGGATATCGATGTGAGCGCCCGTCGTCAGGTCGATGCGGCAGCAAGTCTTCTTATCGCGGATCAGATTCCAGCCCTGGGCACGGCAGAGTTCACCCAACATGGCGTCCACTCCCGCGAACAAAGCCGCGCTGGCCAGCTTGGGACTGTCGGCATTCTCGAACACCGACAGCGGGAGATACATGCCATCGTCAAGATCAATGTGCTGTGGCGGCCGGTGCGCCGGGGAATTCCAGGTACGGTAAGCGTAAGATCCCTGAGTGAAGAACAGGGGCCTTAGGGTCAGGGGCTTCGCGGCAAACTGATCTAC
>JBFMHS010000188.1:0-2810 GCA_040751765.1 Pseudomonadota bacterium
GATCAGCGTCATGTTCCCGGCTCCGGCTGCTCGGGCGGCACGGGCGCCGGCCGCCCGCCCGCGAACTGCACCACCGCCACCCCGGCGATGGTGACCAGGCCGCCCACCACCTTCTGCCAGGTCAGCACCTCGCCCAGCATCAGCACTCCGCCGGCCACCGCGATCACCGGCCCCAGCAAGGTCACCGGCACCACCCGGTTCATGTCGTGGCGGGCCAGCAGGCGGTACCACAGGGTGTAGGCGATCACCGACGAGCCGATGGTGGTGTAGGCCAGCCCGGTCCAGGTCTTCCAGTCGGCCCCCGCGACGGCGGCGACATGGTCGTCCTCGACCGCCAGCGACACCATGAACAACATGGGGGCGGACATCAACGCCATCCACCCGTTCAGCGCCATGGGGTCGATGGGGGCGATGCGCTTGACCTGCACGTTGCTGACTGCCCAGGCGAACATGGCGATGACCGCCACCACCAGCGGCAGCAGCGCGGGCAGGGTCGGTTCGCCGGCCAGCACCGCGACGCCGCCGAAGGCCATGGCCAGCCCGCCGGCCCGCGCCGGCCCCAGCTTCTCGCCGAACACCGCCCAGGCCAGGAGCACCGAGAACGGCGCCCCCAGTTGGGTGACGATGGCGGTTGTGGCGGCGTCCATGCCCGACAGCCCGAAGAACAGCAGGCCGAAATGCCCCACCCCCAGCACCAGCGCGATGCCGAGGATGCCGGGCAATTGCGCAGGGCGCGGGCGGAAGAACGGCGCCAGGATCAGCGCCACGCCCAGGAAGCGGATCGAGGTCAGCAGGAAGGGCGGCAGGTCGCGCAACGCCGTCTTCACGGCGACGAAATTGAGACCCCACAACAGCACCACGGTAAAGGCCGACGCCCAATCGCCAAGCGTCAGGCGGGAGGCGGTCATCTCGCGCCCAGCTCCTCGCGCAGCGTCTCCAGTTCCAGCCAACGCTCCTCGGCCTGGGCCAGTTCCGCCCGGGCACCGTCGAGGCGGGCGGCGGCGGCGTCGAAGCGGGCGCTGTCGCGGGCATAGAGGCCGGGGTCGGCCAGCTCGGCCTCCAGCCTGGCGATCTCGGCGGCCAGCTTGTCCAGGCGCGCGGGCAGCTCGTCCAGTTCGCGCTGGTCCTTGTAGGACAGCTTGGTAGCCGCCTTGGGGCGCTCGGCCTTGGGGGGCGCCGCCTTGGCCTCGGCCCTGGGCTCCTCGCGCCGGGGGCGCTGCTGCAGGTAGTCGGAATAGCCGCCGACATACTCGCGCACTTCGCCGTCACCCTCGACGGCGATCACGCTGGTGACCAGCCGGTCGAGGAAGTCGCGGTCGTGGCTGACCACCAGCAGGGTGCCCTCGTAGTCGGCCAGCACCTCTTCCAGCAGGTCGAGGGTGTCCATGTCGAGGTCGTTGGTGGGCTCGTCGAGGATCAGCAGATTCGATGTCCTGGCCAGGATTTTGGCCAGAAGCAGGCGGTTGCGCTCGCCGCCCGACAGCGCCTTGACCGGGGTCCGCGCCTGGGCCTCCGAGAACAGGAAGTCCTTCATGTAGCCGACCACGTGCTGCGGCCGGCCGCGCACCCAGACATTGTCGCCGCGCTTGTCGGTGAGCGTGTCCCACACGCTGGCCTCGGGGTCCAGGCGGTCGCGGCGCTGGTCGAAATAGGCCGGCTCCAGGTTGGTGCCCAGCCTGACAGTGCCCGAATCGGGGGCGAGGTCGCCGGTGAGGATCCGCAGCAACGTCGTCTTGCCGGCGCCGTTGGGGCCGATCAGGCCGACCCGGTCGCCGCGCATGATGCGGGTCGAGAAGCCGTCCACCACCACCTTGTCGCCATAGCGCTTGACCAGGGCCTCGGCCTCGATGACCAGGCGGCCGGACTGCTCGCCTGCCTCGGCGGCCAGCTTGGCCTGCCGGCCGGCGTCGATCTGCGACTGCTTGCGCTGGGCACGTTCCTTGCGCAGGCCCTGCAAGGCGCGCAGCCGGCCCATGTTGCGCTTGCGCCGGGCGGTCACCCCGCGCGCCAGCCAGTGCAGCTCGGACTTCAGCCGGGTGTCCATGCGCTCCAGCTCGGCTTCCTCGGCTGCCTCGGTCTCCTCCTGCCAGGCCGGGAAGCCGGCGAAGCCGAACTCGGCCCGGCGGACCAGGCCGCGGTCGAGCCACAGGGTCTGGCGGCTGACGGTCTCCAGGAAGCGGCGGTCGTGGCTGATCACCACCAGGGCGCCGGCATAGGACTTCAGCCACTCTTCCAGCCACAGGATGGTGGGCAGGTCCAGGTGATTGGTGGGCTCGTCCAGAAGCAGGGCGTCGGGGTTGCCGACCAGGGCGCGGGCCAGGGCGGCGCGGCGGCCCTCGCCACCGGACAGGGTGGCGGGGTCAAGGGTGCCGGACAGCTTGACCGCCTCCAGCACCGCGTTGACGCGATACGTCTGGTCGCGCTCGGCCTCGGGCAGGCCCTGGGCCACGTAGTCGGCCACCGAGGCGCCGTCCAGCGCCGGGTCCTGGGGCAGATAGGCGACGCGGGTGCCGGGCTGGACGAAGCGCTCGCCGGAATCGGCATCGATCTGGCCGGCCAGGACCTTGAGCAGGGTGGATTTGCCCGAGCCGTTGCGGCCGACCAGGCAGGTCTTGTCGCCGCGTCCGACCCAGGTGGTGACGCCCTCGAACAGCGGCTTGCCGCCGAAGGTCAGCCGCACGTCGCGGAGCGAGAGAAGGGGAGGGGAAGCCATGACCCTTCACCTACACCCGGCGCGGGGGCGGTTCAAGCTACTCGCGGTTCCGGGCGCCGCATTCGTCGACCTTGCCAGCCACCTGGTCGCAGATCAG
>JBFMHS010000189.1:0-2452 GCA_040751765.1 Pseudomonadota bacterium
TGTCAATCGGCACCGAAACTTGACCCCCGATCGGCGTCCAAAAATGACCCCCTGGTGGTGCACCGGCATGAGCATGGGGCGGGCCGCGGCCCGCCCCATGCTCATGAGCGGTTCTTGAAGCGCCAGCTTTCGTTGCCGGTTTCGATGATGTCGCAGTGGTGGGTCAGGCGGTCGAGGAGCGCGGTGGTCATCTTGGCGTCGCCGAAGACGGTCGGCCATTCGGCGAAGGCCAAGTTGGTGGTGACGATGATCGCGGTCCGCTCGTAGAGGCGGCTGACGAGGTGGAAAAGCAGCTGGCCGCCGCTCTGGGCGAAGGGCAGATAGCCCAGTTCGTCGAGGACGACGAGGTCCATGCGGGCGAGTTGTCCGGCCAGCTTGCCGGTGGCGCCGGCGCGGGCCTCGGCCTCCAATTGGTTGACCAGGTCGACCACGTTGAAGAAGCGGCCGCGAGCGCCGTTGCGGATGCAGTTGGTGGCGATGGCGATGGCCAGGTGGGTCTTGCCGGTCCCGGTCCCGCCCACCAGCACGGCGTTGCGGGGTGGTTGCAGCAGCCCGCCGGCGTGCAGGTCGCGGATGAGGCCGCCATTGACCGGACTGGCCGAGAGATCGAAGTCGGCCAGTTCCTTGGCCAGAGGCAGCTTGGCGGCGGCCAGGCGGTAGCGGATCGATCGGGTCTGCTTATCGGCCAGTTCGGCCCGCAGCAGGTCGCCGAGGATGCGGGTGACGGGATGGTTCCGACGCACGCCTTCGGTGACCACCTCGTCGAAGGCGGCACGCATGCCGGCCAGATGGAGGTCGGACATCAGGGCCAGAAGGTCATGGCGTTCCATGGTGCCCTCCCATGCTCCTGAGCGTGTCATAGCGGCCGCAATCGGCCATGGGCGGGGATGTCAGACGGAGTGCGGCCGGCGTGGCGATACTGGCCGCCTTCATCGGCTGGTGCTGCCGGCTGACATGGTTGAGGATCACCGTGGCGGTGCAGACGCCATTGGCCAACGCCTCGAGGCAAGCCGCCTCTACGGCCTCAAGCCCGTGCTCCACCACGGCGGTGAGGATGGTGACGAATTGCCGGTCGGCCTCGTCGCCGCTCCCCAGCCTGCGCCGCACCGAGGCCAGCCAGGGCGGCAGATCCCAGTCGCGGAACGGGGCGCCGTTGCGCAAGGCGCCGGGCTTGCGGGCCAGGGCCGGGACGTAGTGCCAGGGATCGAACACGGTCTGGTCGCGCCCGAAAACCCGCTTGTGCTCCGCAACCACCCCGCCGTCCTGGCGGATCACCACGCGGTCGGCGTAGGCCCGCACCGAGACCGGCCGGTTGGCGGCCCCGGCCGCCACGCTGTAGCGGTTGCGGTCGAAGCGCACCAGGGCGCTCTTCGAAGCCGCCGCCTGGATTTCGTGGAAGCCGTCGAAGGCTCCCCGATAGGCCACCAGGGCCGCCTTCTCCTCAGCGAAGACTTCGGCGACGGTGCGGTCCTTGGCCTCGGGGTGGGCCAGGATGGCCATCTTGCGCCGGCATTGCTCCTCCAGCCAGGAATTGAGCTCCTCCAGCGAGCCGAAACGGGGCCTGGGCGTGAAGAACCATTCCCGCACATTGCCGACTTGGTTCTCCACCTGGCCCTTCTCCCAGCCGGCAGCCGGCGTGCAGGCCACCGGCTCGACCAGATGGTGGGAACACAGCTGCTCGAAGCGGCGGTTGAAGCGCCGCTCCTTGCCGGCGAACACCGCATCCACCGCCGTGCCCATGTTGTCGTAGATGCCCCGGCGGCAAGAGCCACCGAAGAAGCGGAACGCCCGGTCGTGGGCGTCGAACACCATCTCCTGGGTCTCGCGCGGATAGCACACCACCAGGAAAGCCCGGCTGTGGCAAAGCCGGACGTGCGCCGCCTTGATGGTGGTGGTCACCCCGCCCAGGACCACGATCTCGTGGCTCCAGTCGAACTGGTACGCCTCGCCCGGTGCGAAATACAGCGGGATGAAGACGCCGGTCCCCGCCGAAACACGCTCCGCACGCCAGCGCCGGGCGTGACGGCGGACCGCGTCATAGCCGCCGTCGTAGCCGCTGGCCTGCAGCAACTCGAACATTCGCGTCAGCGTCAGCCGCTCGCGGCGGTTCTTGGACTGGTTGTCCTCCAGCATCCGCTCGAGCGCGGCCACATACTCGCCCAAGCGGGGCAAAGGCTGGCGGTCCCGCTCGTAGCTGAATGCCGTCATATCGGTGCGCAGGATCTTGCGCACCGTGTTGCGCGACAGTCCGCGCTCCCGCGCGATCTGCTTGATCGGCTTGTGATGAACGTGATGGTCCCGACGGACCCGTGCGATGGTTTCCACGATCAACATCCCCTGGTGCACCCCGACGGCATCGACATCGGGGCATGGTCACGACCACCAGGGGGTGGGGTCAAAATTCCACGCCGATCCCCCCGGTCAGGGGGTCAATTTTCCACGCCGGTTTCCA
>JBFMHS010000019.1:0-10234 GCA_040751765.1 Pseudomonadota bacterium
GTGAAGGACAGGTTGCGGATGACATAGGGATCGCCGGGCATGCCGGTGCCGCTGATGGTGTCCGCCCCCAGCACCACCGGAATGCGGTAGGCGAAGCTGCCGGTTGCGCCGGGCGCGTACGGTTGCGCCGGGTCCACCACCGGATTGGCGGACTCGCTTCCCGCCTCGGTCACCCGGAAGGCGGTGAGCGTGGTGCCGTTGTGGACCAGGGTGCCGGCCAGCATGGCCGGGTCCGATGTTTCGATGTAGAGGAAGCCGGACAGGGCCTCCGAGCCGTCCTGGTCCACCAGGGTGATGGTGGGCGCCACGGCGATGGCGGTGTCCTCCTTGCCGGAATCCGAGGTCTGTGCGAACACCACCGCGTCGGCGTCGGGCGACGGTGCCAGACGCAGTTCGCCGATCTCCGTCCGTGTTGAGGCCTGCCGCGACAGGCCGGTGCCGGTTTCGGGATTGGTCAGGCCGGCGAAGCGGCTGGCGGCCGGGTCGGCGTCCTGCTCGGTGGCGACGGCGTAGACCTTGAATACCTGGTGCGGCTCGGTGCCGCTGGTGCCCCAGTGCAGGGGGCCGGCGATGGCGACCGCCCCCGATTGGATCTGGCCCACCGCCAGGGTCCAGCCGCCACCGGTCTTGGCCTGTTCGACGCCACCGATGGTCAGGCGGGCATTGGCGTCAACCGGTGCGATGAACACGGTCAGGGTCTCGGCGGTGGCGTCGCCCAGGGCGGCGGACAGGTCGGTGCCCCAGGTCAGGGTGTGGAAGGCGCCCTCGCCGAGTGTCACCGCGTCGCCGCGGGTCGACCCGCCGGGAGCGTCGGCGTCGCCGAACACGGTTATGCTGAACGGCACCACCTTGGTGGCGGTGGCGCCCGCCTCTCCCTCGGCCAGCGCGGATTCCCGCGTTGTCACCGCCAGAGACAGGTTGAACACCCCGCCTGCCTCGGTGTGGCTGGAGACGTCGTCGGGCAGCCTGGCGTAAAGGGTCTGCTGCTGCGCCGGTGTCAGGGAGGTCAGGTCGGCGACGCCGTCAGCGCCGACGGTGATCGAGGCGAAGGCGCCGCCGCCCACCGCGTGGCGCAGCTCGGTGCCCGGCGGGAAGCCGGACAGCAGGGCGGAGTGGATGACCTCGGACGGGTCGGAGACCGCCCAGTCAAGGTCCAGGTGCACCCACTTGTCCTCGACGCCGCCGGCCGAGGTGGCTGTCACCGCTGCCTGGTCGGCGACGGGGAGGACCGTCACCGTCACCGCATGGGTGGCCACCGCCACATCGGCGGTGCCGTCGCCCCGGGCATCGGGGATCGAGCCCAGGCCGTCGAGGTCGCGTCCGGCCATCGTGGCGTCGCGGTCGGACACGGTGGCCTTGACGGTGAAGGTGATGGGGCCCGAGGCGTCGTCGTCGGCCCATTTGACGCGCAGCCCCTCGACCTTGCCGGTGGCCGGGTTCCAATAGCCGCGCACGTCGGCCGCGAAGGTGCCGCCAGGCTCGGCGGCCTGGGGCACCGGGTTGCCATTGGCGTCGGTCAGCAGCACGCCGGCCGGCAGGCCGGTCAGGATCACCGCCAGCGACTCCTCGGCCATTCCCGCCGAGGCGGCGGTGACCCCGACCCCCAGGTCATCCAGTGCCACCCAACCGGCCTCGCCGCCGGAATAATCGCGCGAGGCGACGGTGGCCGCGCGCACGCCCACATCCACATGCAGCGACGCGGTGGCGGTGGCGGTGGCGCCGCCGTCGGCCTCGGTGGAAACGGCCCGCAGGGTGAGGGTGAAGTCGTCCGAGCCGTCGGCGGGCGGGCGCACCGCCAGCGTGGCCAGCTTGGCGACGATCTGATCGTTGGTCAGGCCGTGGGCAGCGGGGATGTCGATGCGGTAGGAGGCACCGTCGGCGACGATGGCCAAGCCGCTGTCGGGGGCGATGGACAGGGCGGCGCCGGTCGGCACGCCGTCCACGTACAGGCTGAGGCTCTCGGAGCCGTCGCGGTCCACCAGGCCGAGATCGGTGACGGCCAGGCCGATCCACGAATTCTCCAGCCCGCCGACCGGGGCGGCGGCCAGCGCCGGCGCGTCGGCGGCGGCGGTGATGGCGATGGTGGCGTCGGCGGTGAAGTCGCGGGTCACGCCCAGGTCGTCGACGGTGAAGGTCATCCGGTAGGCGACGTCGACGTCGCTGTGCTCGGTGGGAATCAGCACCAGGCTACCCTTGGCTGGGTCGATGGTCAGCTCGCGGCCGGCCTGCTTGAACACCGCCGACTCCAGGCGGTAATGGCCGCCGCCATCGTCGACCAGCGCGCCGGCGGGGCCGCCGGCGGCCGGAACCCAGGCCAGCCGGCCCAACGAGGCGTCGGCCAGATCGAAGCGGACAGTGCCGGTCAGGTGCTCGCTGGGATCGGCCGACAGGGTGATGGTGGGCGACAGCGCGAAGCCGTCGGTGGTGTCGGCCGGGGTGCCGGCGTCCTCGACGCCGCCGTCGGCGCCGAAGCGGGCCGAGGCATCGTCCACCACAGGCGCCACCGACACGGTGACCACCCGGGTCGCCACGTTCTCGTCGGCGGTGCCGTCGCCGCGCGCGTCGGGGGTGCTGCCCAGGGTGTCGCGGTCGCCGCCGGGCGTGGTGGCGTCGGTGTCGCGCACCACCGCGCGGAGGGTGAAGGTGATGTCGCCCGAGGCATCGGGATCGGTCCACTTGATGCGCAGCCCCTCGACCTGGCCCGAGGTCCGGTTCCAGGACGCCGACACGTCGGCGGTGAAGGTGCCGTCCGGCTGGCGCTGCTGCGCCACGGCATGGCCGTCGGCGTCGATCAGCGACACGCCATCCGGCAGGCCGGTCAGGGTCACGGTGATCTGCTCCTCCGGCGCGCCGGCCGAGGGCGCGGCCACCGCCACGCCCAGCCCGTCAAGGGCGATCCACGCCGCCCCCTCGGCGCCGGCGCGGTTCGATGCGGTCACGATGGGGGCCAGCACGCCCACGTCCACATGGACGTCGGCCTCGCTCCACGCCTGCTCGCGGCGGCCGGCACCGTATTCGGCCTCGCCCGCCAGTTCCTCGGACACCGCCACCAGCTTCAGGGTGAAGTCGGCTGAGCTTCCGGCAGCGGGGCGCACCTCCAGCGTCGCCAGCTTGGCCAGGATCTGCTCGGCTGACAGGCCGTCGGCGCCAGGGATGGCGATACGGAAGACGCTGCCGTCGCCGGCCAGGTCACGGCTGCCGCCGGCCTGGCTGGTCAGGGTGACCGGCGCGGTGACCTGCTCCACGGTCAGGCCGCTGGCGGCGTCGAGGCGCAATTGGGCACCCGGGGGCACATCCTCGACATACAGGGTCAGGGTCTCGGAGCCGTCGCGGTCCACCAGCCCCAGGCCGGTCACGGCGACGCCGATCCAGCTGTCCTCCATGCCGCCCACGTCGGTGGCGGACAGGGTGGGGGCGTCGGCCACGTCGGCGATGGCCACGGTGACGGTGGTGACGGTCTGGTTGCGGTCGATGGCGGACTCGCGGGAGGTGCCGACGTCGGAATCGGTGACTTCCGCGCGCAGGGTGAAGCTGATGTTGCCGCCCTGATGTTCGTCGGCCCAGCGGACCTGAAGGTTGTCGAGGCGGCCGGTGACGTCGTAGCGGCCCGCTGCCGGCGTCAGCACCGTGCCGGTGTCGGCCAGGCGCAGCTGCGCTCCGGCCGGCAGGTCCTCGATGAACACCGTCAGGGTTTCCTGGGAGCCGGGCAAGTCGGCATTGACCGAGGCCGACAGGTCGATATCCGTCCAGCCGGGTCCTTCGTGGCCCTGGCCCGATCCCGCCGCCGACGGGGCGACCACCCCCACGTCGACATCGATGGTCCGGGGACCGGTGACGGCGGTGGCACCGCCCAGGCTTTCGGTGCTGACCGCCCACACCGACAGCGTGAAGTCGGCGGAATCATTGGTGGGCGGCGTGACCGTCAGTCCGTTGGCATCGGCGGCAGACAGCCGCCATGTGGACCCGGCGGGAAGAACCTGGCCGTTCAGGACGATCGGCGCAGCGAGCGGCGTGCCGTTGCTGAGGCTGGCGCCGGCCGGGAGGCCGGTGACATAGATGGTAAGGGATTCCGAGCCGTCGGTGTCGGCGAGCCCGGCGCCGATGGTCAGCGGGATCGCGGTGTCCTCCAGCCCGGCGGTGTCCTGGGTGGTCAGGGTGGGGGCCGAGGCGGCGGTGTCCGCCTCGGGAAGGACGGGCTCTTCCTCGTCGTCGTCATCCTCCGTCGTGCCGACGGCCGGGCCGGCCGCCGCCATGGGTTCGGCCTCGGGCTCCGGCGCGGGGGTCGCGGGAGCCGCAGCGCCGCCGGCGCCGGCATCTGTCGCGGGCTCCGCCGCGGGCGGTTGGGGAGGAGTGTCCAAGGGGGCGGCTTCCGGCGGACGGCGGTCCTCCGCCGTCACCTCTTCCTCGACCTGGTCGGCCCGGGGCCCCGCCTGCCCGCGCGGTTGTTCCGCCTGGAACAGGGATTGGACGGCGTTGTCCGGCTCGCTGGGGCGATAGTCGTCGGCGCGCAGCCGGTCGTCCACCGGCACCGCCGCTCCTTGCGGCGGCTGGCCGGCGACCATGGCCTCGAAGGTTTGCCTGCGGCCGGTCTGGATGTTGCCCAATTCGCCGACGCTCTCGGCTTCGGTGGTGGCGCCGGTGGACGCCTCGACCGCCTCGCCGTCGTCCAGGGTGTCGACCTCCTTGCCGTCCAGGTGGAGGGCGTCGAGCACGGCCACTTCGCCGCCGCTTCCCGTCTCTACGGTCGTCTGGCCCCGGTCGGTGTCGTCGTTCTCCGCCATGCTTCCCTCTCCCCCGTGTATCCGCCTATTTCTCCCGGAAGGCCTGCGCCATCGAGGCGTGGATCGGCTTCAGCAGGTATTGCAGCAATGTCTTCTCGCCGGTGATGATGTCGGCCTGGACGGTCATGCCCGGCATGATCTGGTTCTCGTTCGGTCGGCCGCCGACATAGGGCTTGGCCAGGCCGACGATGCCCTTGTAGTAGGGCGTGCCGTCGCGGTCGTCGATGTAGGTGGTCGCCGAGATGGAGCGCAGCCTGCCGTCGACGCTGCCGTAGCGGACGAAGTCGTAGCTGGCGACCTTGACAATCACCTCCTGGCCCGGCGTCAGGTGGCCAATGTCGCGGGTGCTGATGCGCGTTTCGACCAGCAGTTCGTCGTCCATGGGCACGATCTCCATGACCGCGCCGCCGGCCGGCACCACGGCGCCCACGGTCTTGACCTTGAGGTTCTGCACGATGCCGCGCACCGGCGCGGTCACGTCCAGTCGCCGCACGCGGTCGGCCAGCCGCGCCATGGTCTCTTCCAACTGCGCCAGTTCGGTGGTGACCACGCCCAGTTCGTTCAGCGCGTCCTGGCGCTGGTTCGAATCCAGGTCGGTGATGCGCTTGTCCAGTTCGTCGAGCGCCCTCAGGGTGGTGTTCTCCTGGCCTTCCAGCCGGTGCAGCTCGCTCTCGACGCCTGCCCGCTGGCGGCGGGTGTTGAACCATTCCACCTTGCTGACATGGCCGCGCGAATAGAGATCCTCGCGCATGCGGGCCTCCTCGGTCAGCATGGCCAGCTGCTCGCGCACCGCCTTCTGCTGGTCGCGCACCGCGCGCAGCTCCTCGCGCTTTTGGGCGATCTGCTCCTCGATGACCATGCGCTGGCTGGTCCAGCGGTCCAGATTGGCGCGCTGGATCTCGCGCTGGTCGGCGGCCAGGGACGGGAAGTCCTTTTCCAGGGCCGAGAAGTCCGGCTCGCGCCATTCGGCGAAGGCGCGCAGGCGTTCGGCCTTCATGATCAGCGCGGCGCGCCGGCTGCGGGCCTGTTCGTGTTCGCTCTGGGCCTGCAAGGGGTCGAGTCGCATCAGGACCTGGCCGGCCTCGACCATCGCGCGGTCGTCGACCAGGATCTCGCGTACGATGCCGCCTTCCAGGTGCTGGATGACCTGGATGGATTTCGACGGCACCACCGCGCCGGAGGTGACCGCCACCTCCTCGACCTCCATGAAGTTGGCCCACAGGATGAAGCCCACCACCAGCGCCGCGACGATGACCACGGTGTAGCGTGCGACGGCCGAGCCCTCGGCTTCCTCGACCAGCGCCGGCCTGGCCAGGTGGCGGATGTTCCTTCGGGCACGCTCGAGGCGGCGGAAGGAAGAGCTGTCGTCGACGGTGGTCTGGGCGGTCATCGGAGGGCGCTCACAGGAAGCCGGGAGGAAGGCGTTCGAGAACCTGCTTGGCCGGGCCGGCCATGCGCACCTGACCCTGGCCCAGCACGACGATCTTGTCGGCCAGCTTCAGGTGGCTGGGACGGTGGGTCACCAGGACGATGGTGCTGTGGCCGCGCATGCGTTCCAAGGTCAGCATGAACTGGCGGTCGGCCACGAAATCCAGGCCGCCGGCGGGTTCGTCGAACAAGGTGATGGGGGCGCGCTTCAGATAGGCGCGGGCCAGCGACAGGCGCTGGCGGAAGCTGGTCGGCAGCCCGTCGGTGAGGCCGTCGCCCAGCCTCGTGTCGAAGCCCCGTGGCAACGCCAGGATTTCGTCCAGCACGCCGGCCTCCTCGCACGCCCAGCGCAGTTCGGCATCCGAGGCGGTGGCGCGCACCAGCCGCAGGTTCTGCGCCACCGTGCCGAAGAACATGTCCGCCTTCTGGGGGACATAGGCGATGGCCCGGCGCATCTCGATGGGGTCGATCTGGCGGATGTCCACGTCGTCGATCAGCACGCTGCCGGTCTGCGGCCGGTACATGCCCAGGATCATCTTCAGCAAGGTGGTCTTGCCGGCACCGTTGGGACCGACCAGCGCGACGATCTCGCCCGGGGCGATCTGTAGCGACACACCCAGGATGGCCGGGTCGGCGTCGGCCTTGTAGCGCAGCGACACGTTGCTCAACGCGATCTTGCCCTTGACCCGCCCCCGGCGCTGGCCGGTGGGTTCGCCGGCACGCTCGGGCTTGAGTTGGAGCAGGCGGTCGATCTGGTGCATGGCCAGCCGCGCCCGTTCGATCTGCGACAGCAGCGCGAAGCCGGTCTGCAGCGGCCGCAGCACCCACCACACGATCATCATCGAAGCCATCAGCGCGCCGACGGTCATTGACCCGGTAAGCACGCGCTCGACGCCCCAGGCCAGCGTCACCAGCCCGGTGGATACCACCAGGATCTGCGACGCCACCGCCACGACAGCGTTGGCGCGGGCGGCGCGGTGGCCGGCATGGGCGGCCTCGGCGGAGATGACGCGGTGACGCTCCAGCCACACGTCGGCGGCGCCGGCCTCCTTGATGGTGCGGGCGCGGCCGATGGCCTCGGTCAGGAATTCCTGGCGCTTGGTCGCCTCGCGGCCGGCGGCGGCCACCAGATCCTTGACCAGTGGACGTGCCAGCACGGCGGCGATCACGAAGATCACCGACGCGCCGATCGGGACGAACACCAGCGGTCCGCCGATCACCGCGAGCAGGACCACGAACACCGCCGAGAACGGCAGCTCCGCTAGGGTGGTGGCGAGCGGGCCGGTGAAGAACTCGCGCACCATCTCGAAATCCCGCAGCCGTGCCATCTGAGCGTTGGGGCTCGCCAGCTCCATGTAGGACGGCGGCAGGAACAGCAGCCGGCGGAACACCGCCATTCCCATCAGGTAATCCAGCCGGGCGCCCATGAACGCCACCATGCGGCCGCGCATGACGCGGATGGCATGGTCTCCGGCCAGGGCCAGCCCCACGCCCGCCAGCATGGACATCAGCAGCGTCGTCGAACCGGTGGGCAGGTATTTGTCGTAGACCGACATGATGAACAACGGGGTGGCGATGACCACCAGGTTGGACACCAGGCTGGCCGCCAGGGTGCGCGCCAGCAGGGCACGGAAGCGTCGCAGCGTCGAGGCGGTGGTGTCCAGCGAGGCGTCGGCCCCGGCCTTCTCCTCGTCGGTCAGCCGGCGGAACAGATAGGCGGTCCCCGCCGCCGAGGATGGCGCCACCGTCCGCCGGCCATGGACGGCGGGCGAGAACTCGACCACCATCTCCTCGTCGGTCCGGTGCAGCAGCACCACCGCGTCGCCGTCGTCGGGCACGAACAGGCAAGGCATCAGCCGCTCGTCGATGTCCTGGGTCGACGAGCGCAGCGACCGCGCCGCGAAGCCGAGATTGGCCATCACCCCGAGGAGGTCGGTGATGTCGAGCGTATCGGCGAAATGCGGCAGCGCCTCGGCCACATGGACCATGTCGCCGTCCCATTCCAGGGCCGACAGCAACGGCAGCAGGCAGGCGGCGACGTCGGTGAGCGCGGTGAAGCCACCCAGCACGCCTGCCCGCGCCTCTTCCTCGGTCAATTCCGTGCGGACGGCGACATCCCATCCGATGCGGCTGTCGGCGGTCGCCGTCATCGGCCCTCCATCTGCGCGGCCGGCGGCATGGCGGCGGCCGGCGCGATCTGGCGCGGCACCAGGCGGCCGTCCTGCAGCGCCAGCACCCGGTCGGCGAGGCGTTGCAGCGAAGGCCGCAGGCTGACCATGACCAGGGTGTGATCACGGTCCCACCGTTCCAGGAAGCGGCGCAGCGTTTCGTCGCCGCTGCCGTCCATGGCGGCATTGGCCTCGTCGAACAGCAGCACGCGCGGCGCGGTAGCGACGGCGCGCGCGACCGCGATGCGCTGGACGACGCCGCGCGGCAGGGAATCGCCCGAGCCCTTGCCGACCATGGTGGAGTATCCGTGGGGTAGGGCGGCGATGACCTCGTCAAGGCCCAGCTCCTGCGCGGCCTTCAGCGCCTGGCGCCGCAGATGGGGGCGGAACAGGGTTAGATTGTCGAGGATCGTCCCCTGCACCAGATGGCTGGTCTGGGGCACGTAGGCCAGCCCGCCGGCCAGCAATGTGTCGCGGTCAAGGTCGCGCAGCGGGCGGCCGTCCAGCAGAACCTCGCCAGCGGTGGGCCTCAGCACACCCAGCATCAGGCGCAGCAGGGTCGACTTGCCGCTGGCGTTGTCGCCGACGATGCACACCCGCTCCCCCGGCTCTACCCGCAGGTCCAATTCGTGGAACAGCGGCTCGGCAGCCCCGAAGGCGAAGGAGACGCCATGCAGTTCGAGGCGGCCCTCGACGCTCTCGGGCCGGTGCGTGCCCGAGCGTTCGCGCGGCAGCGCGAAGATGGAATCGAAGCGCTCCCGCAGGTGGACGACGGTATGGAAGCGCGTCCACAGCCCGGCGGCCCGCTGGACCGGCTGGAGCGCCCGGCCGGCCAGCATGGTGCAGGCGGCGAGGCCGCCCACGGTCAGAGCGTTGTCCACCACCATCACCGCCCCGAACACCACCACCGACAAAGTCGTGAGTTGGGCGAACAGGGCGCTGACATTCATGGCCATGGCGGTGCCGCCCATCATCCGGTGGGCGGCGGCGGTGACGGACTCCTGGAGCCTCGCGTAGCGCTGCACCATCTGCTGCTCCATCGCCATGGCCTTCACCGCGTGCACGCCGTGGATGACCTCCATGGTGAAGTTCTGGCGCCGGTCCCGAAGCTGGTGGAAGGCCTCGACCGCTCCGCGCGCACCCTTCAACTCCCACGCGGCGACGGCCACGAACAGGCCCAGCACCGTCAGCGGCGCCAGCACCAGTGTTCCGGCCAGATACCAGATCGCCCCCAGGAAAACCGCCACGAACGGCAGGTCGCAGACCACCAGGGTCCAGTTCTCGCCGAAGAACTCGCGGAACGCGGGAAGGCCCGACAGGCGCTCCAGCAATTCGCCGGCCCCGATCTTCTCCAGATCCTCGGTGGGGGTTGCCAGGGCTCGCGCGAAGGCCTGGCGGCCGGCGGCATGCTCGAACTGGATGCCGGTCCAGCCGATGATCTCGGCGCGGGCGAGACGCAGCGCCCCCTCCAGCAGCAGCGCGCCGATGACCAGCGCGACCAGCAGCAACAAGGTGCCGTGCGACGAGTTGGGGATGATGCGGTCGTAGACCTGCAACAGGGCCAGGGGCAGCGCGAGACCCAGCAGATTGAGCACGACCGAGGCCACCGCGATATGGATGGCGCGCCCCCGCCCCACCACGGCGCGGAGCCGCGGAGGCTGGTCGTCGGACTCCTCCCGAGGCGTGCGCGCGTTCATGTCCCCCCCGTTGTCACGCGCCAGACTGTTACGGTGGAGAACTTAACCCGGACGGGTTAACCGGCTTTCCTTTTTAGTGTGTCAAGTTGCAGCATGCTTGTGAACGTCCGGTAAATAAGTTGCCGATCCAATCAATCCTGTCCAAGGCGCTGCCTCACTG
>JBFMHS010000190.1:0-3598 GCA_040751765.1 Pseudomonadota bacterium
CCCCAAGTAATGGGGGGCTGGAGCCGGAAGCGATCGCTATTAGGAGCGGGTCCGTCCGCGGCCGGTCAATCCCCAATAAAGATGTGGTTGATGCGCCGCCCCGCCACCGCTACATCCCACAAAAGATGTACCCCAAAGGAATGTTTATGCCCTCGCATCTGCGCATCGCCCACAAGATCGCCCTGGCCTTCGTCATGCCCCTGGCGGTGATCGTCGGGCTGGCGGGCGCCGTCGTGGCCGACAAGATGAAAACACAGGCGGAGACCGCGGCCCTTGCCGATGTGGCGCCTGTCGTGTCGGACATCGGCGCGCTCGTCCACGAGCTGCAGAAGGAGCGTGGGGCGACGGCGGTGTTCCTGGGCAGCAAGGGGGCACGGTTCGGACAGGAGTTGCTGGCCCAGCGCGGCCTGACCGACGGCGCGCGGGCGCGGCTGGACGGCACCCTGGCCACCATGGACGCCGATGCCCTGGGCCCCACCTTCCCGCCCCTGCTCGCCGAGGCGCGGCGGCGGCTGGCCGCAACCATGGAGGCGCGCCCAGGAATGGACGCCCTCGCCATCGAAACCAAGGCCGCCATCACTTTGTACACCGACGCCATCCGGGCGCTCCTGGACGTGGTGAACCGCGTCTCCGTCCTCGCCAACGAGCCGACCGTGTCCGAAACCACCCGCGCCTACCTCAAATTGATGGAAGGCAAGGAGCGGGCCGGACAGGAGCGGGCGGTGGGATCAGGAGCCTTCGCCGCCGGAGCCTTCGCTCCCGACATCCACCGCAAGTTCGTCGCCCTGGTCGCCGAACAGGCCCTTTTCCTAGCCGATTTCCACGCCGATGCGACGGAAAGCCAGCGGGCATTCTTCGCCACGACCATGGATGCCGAGGCGACCCGTACCGTTGAACGCATGCGCGAGGCGGGAATGGAAAGCATCAGCACGGGAACGGTGGGAGGCATCACGGGCCCCGACTGGTTCGCGGCGGCGACCGCGCGCATCAACCTGCTGAAGCAGGTGGAGGACCGCATGTCGGTCGACCTGGCGGCCACCACCGATGCCGTCAATTCCCAGGCCAGCCGGGTCCTGGCCATCACGATCGCCGCCGTACTCACGGCACTGGGAGCGGCGGCGGCCGCCGCCTGGGTCGTCGTGCGGGGCATGACGGGCTCCCTGACCGGGCTCGCCGGCGCCATGGAGCGGCTGGCCCGCCGCGACCTCTCCGTCACCATCGAGGGAACCGACCGTCACGATGAGATCGGGACCATGGCCTCGGCGGTGCAGGTGTTCAAGGATGCCCTGGCACGCCAGGAGGAACTCGAGGCGGCGCAACATCGCGACGAGGAGGCCCGCCGCCGGCGCTCCCAGACCATCGAACGGCTGACCGCCGATTTCGAACGCAAGGCATCTTCGGTGGTGGCGCAGTTCGCCGCCGGCGCCACCCAACTGCGGACCACCGCCGATGGCATGACCACGGCTGCCACGGAGACCGCGCGGCTGGCGATGGCCACCGCCGCGGCGGCCGAACAGGCATCGACGAACGTCCAGACCGTCGCCGCCGCCGCCGACCAGCTGTCCGGCTCGATCGGAGAGATCGGCCGCCAGGTCGGGCATTCCGGCACCATCTCGCGCTCGGCCATGGCCGAAGCCGGCCGTGCCGAGACGGTGATCGGCGATCTGGCATCCTCGGTCCAGAAGATCGGCGAGGTGGTGACCCTGATCAACGACATCGCCTCGCAGACCAACCTGCTGGCGCTGAACGCAACCATCGAGGCGGCGCGGGCCGGCGACGCCGGCAAGGGCTTCGCGGTGGTCGCCCACGAGGTCAAGGGCCTTGCGACTCAGACCGCCCGGGCCACCGACGAGATCGCCCAGCAGATCGGCACCGTGCAGACCCAGACCGGACGGGCGGTCGACGCCATCCAGACCATCGTGCGCGTGATCGACGAGTTGGGCGGCATCGCCGCCGCCATCGCCGCCGCCATCGAGCAGCAGGGCGCCGCGACCGGCGAGATCGCACGCAATGTCGACCAGGCGGCGGCCGGCACCGTGGAGGTCAGCGCCAATATCGGCGGCGTCCAGAAGGCGGCCACCGCCGCCGGCGAGCTGGCCGGTCAGGTACAGGCCGCCTCGGAGGCCATGAACCGCCAATCCGACCATCTGGCGGAGGTGATCCGCCACTTCCTCGGCGACGTGAAGGCTGCCTGACCGCCCCTAGATCAGCCCGGCCAGCGGAGAGCTGGGATCGGCGTAGAGCTTCTTCGGCATGCGGCCGGCCAGATAGGACAGGCGGCCGGCCTCGATGGCCAGCTTCATGGCGCGGGCCATCATCACCGGGTCCTTGGCGGCGGCGATGGCGGTGTTCATCAGCACGCCGTCGCAGCCCAGCTCCATGGCCACAGCCGCATCCGAGGCGGCGCCGACACCGGCATCAACCAGCACCGGGACGGCCACGCTTTCCTTGATCAGGCGGATGTTGATGGGATTGACGATGCCCAACCCCGAGCCGATCAGCGAGCCCAGCGGCATGATGGCGACGCAGCCCATGTCCTCCAGCCGCTTGGCCTGGATGGGATCGTCCGAGCAGTAGACCATGACCTTGAAGCCGTCCTTGATCAGCGCCTCGGCGGCCTTCAACGTCTCGGGCATGTTGGGATACAGGGTCTTCTGGTCGCCCAGCACCTCCAGCTTGACCAGGTCCCAGCCACCGGCCTCGCGGGCCAGGCGCAGGGTGCGCACGGCGTCCTCGGCGGTGTAGCAGCCGGCGGTGTTGGGCAGGTAGGTGTAGGTCTTGGGGCTGACATAGTCGACCAGCATGGGCTGGCTGGGGTCGGACAGGTTGACCCGGCGCACCGCCACGGTGACGATCTCGGCGCCCGAGGCCTCAATGGCCCGCGCCGTCTCCTCGAAATCCTTGTACTTGCCGGTGCCCACCAGCAGGCGCGAGCGGAACTTGCGCCCGGCCACCTCGAAGAAATCGTCCTGCATGTCGTTCGCCTCGCCTGAACCGCCGCCGATGAAGTGCACGATCTCCAGCCGGTCGCCGTCGCCCACCGTCACCTCGGCATAGGTGGACTTGGGCACGATCTCCAGGTTGCGCTCGACGGCCACCTTGCGGGGATCGATGCCGAGCTGGGTGACGAGCGCCTCGACGCTCATGGGAGCCGCGAATTCGCGTTCCTCGCCGTTGATCCTGACTTTCATGTGCGGCCGGTCCGGACTGGAAAAATGTGGGCGCACAGTATGGTGCGGAGGGGCCGGGGATGCAATGCGCCAGGAACCGCTGCCCTCCCGGCGGTGTTTCGATGGGGTCAACACCAGTTGCAGGAGGCAGGACATGTCTTGGCGTCTCCCCATCGGCCTCGCCTTCGCGGGCGTGCTGGCCACCGCCCCGCAGGCGGCCGCCCAGCAGCAGGAGGAAAGCTTCGGCCAGCAGGCGTTGCGCGGGATCCTTGGCGGCCAGGCAGCCGTCCAGGAGGAACAGTAGGTGCGCCAGATGCTTGAGGGGCGCGGCTATTCCGACGTCGGCGAGGTCCAGCGCGTGTACCGGACCACCGCGCGGCGCGACGGCCGGCAGGTTTCCGTCACCGTCGATCTCCAGACCGGCGAGG
>JBFMHS010000191.1:0-6547 GCA_040751765.1 Pseudomonadota bacterium
GTCAAACCCTTTTTTTCCGGCCCCGAAGTCTCCTCCAGAACCTCCCGGCAGTCCGACCTTCCGGGCCCCTCCTCGTCGGCGGGAGGCGCTTTCTAACCCCACCAGACCCGCCCGTCAACGGGTTTTTTTGCACTGCCGTGACAAAGCGGTTCCGGTGCGGACGAAGCCCCAATATACGACGAATGGCCTTGGCCGGCAAGACCGCCCACCGTCCGAAAGGCAAGCTCCTCCGGATGCGTGAATCCTCACTTCGCCTTGACCGGATCGCAGAACTGCTTTTTCAGCTTGAGAGCCTTGCACAGCTTGAGGGCGTCGTCCTTGGAATCGAACGGACCGGCGACCACCCGCCAGCGGGTGCCCTTCCCCTTCAGGGTGACCTTGCCAAAGCTGGGTTCGAGCTTGCCGAGTTGGTCGGGGAACTTGCGCTTGAGGGAGTCCCACGACTTGCGCGCCCCCTCCTCGCTCTTCAGCGACGCCAGATGGACGCCCCAGGCGCCCGGCACGAACGGCTCGGGCGTGCCGTGGCGCAGGCCGGTGACGGTGCCGTCCACCTGCGCCCTGGCCAACTTGCGCTCCAGCGCCTTCTCGACGGCGTCCCGTTCCCGCTTGGCCTCGTCGGCGGAGACCAGGCCGGCGGTGCGCATGCGCTCCAGCCGGCCGACCGCCGCCGCGGCCTCGATCATGTCGCGCGGCGGCATCACCGGCAGTTCCAGGTCCTTGCCGCCCGCCGGCAGCAGCGCGTCGAGGATCATGCCGCGCTCGGCGGCGTGCTCGCGCGGATTGAGGGCGCGGCCCTCGAGGGCGAGGCCGATGGCCTTCAACCGCTCGACCACATCCTCGTCACGCGGGATCGGGCGCTCCAGCCCCTGGGCCGGCGGCGGACTGGTATAGGGCAGCAGGGCGCCGATATTGGCGTTGCGGCGGCTGGCATGTTCCTCGGGGGTGATCAGCCCTTCGTCGAGCAGCCGCTTGAGGATGCGGAACCGCCCGGCGACGTTGGCCTCGGCGTCGGATACAGCCACGGCGGGGGCTCCCGACGATGTCGGCGGCAACGGATCGAGCGCGGCCCGAGCCGCCTCGGCGGACGCGGCCCGCGTCGCCGGCTCGGTGGGGAACGGCGGCGCGCCGATGGCCGGCTGGCCGGCGGGCTTGCCCGACTGTGAAACACTGCGGGGAACCGACCGGCCGGTGACCTTGTCCACGGCCGCCATGTTTGCGCGGGCGACGTCGACCACCGATCGTGGACTGACCACGCCGCGCGCGTCCGGCACCATCATGGTCCCGTCGAGCCGGTTCGAAATAATGACCTCGTAGTATTGCCGGGCCAGGTCGTAGCGTCCCGCCCCCTGATAGGCGATACCGGCCACCAGCAGGGCATGGGGGTCCTTGGGATTGCGGCGGAGCGCGGCGATGGCGTAGCGCTCGGCGTTGGGATAGTCGCCACGGGTCAGGGCCGCCATGGCCTTGTCTGTTTCGCCCCCGCCGATCACGGTGCGCACGCCGTCCTGCGCCCCCTGCGGATCGAGCAACGCGGCACAGCCCGTCAGCGCGGCGATCGCCACGACGGCCACCGCCGTCCGTCCAAGACGCCAAGCTCTGGTCATTCGCAGCTCCCCCAGTCGCGCCGCTCCGTTCTACACCCTTGGGTGCGGCGGAGCCAGCCGGATGGCGACATTAATGACCAAGTCGAGTTCACGATTTCTTAATCGCCCCACCGGTTTGGCAGAAGCCCCGGCCGGTGGTACACTGCCATCCGCTGTGAGGGCGGGAGGTTCGATGCACGGCGACGAGATCGAGCTGAAGCTGGCGATCGCGCACGAGGGGCTGGAGCGGTTGCGCCGCCACCCCCTGGTCCGAGCCCATACCCAGGGGCGTCCCGCGACCCGCCAGCTGACCTCCATCTACTATGACACCGCAGACCTCGCCCTGGCGCGGGCCGGTGTCACCGTGCGGGTGCGGGTGGTCGGCCGCCGCAACATCCAGACCGTCAAGGCGCGGGGCCGGCGATCGGCCGGCCTGTTCGAACGCCGCGAATGGGAGGCGCCGGTCGCATCGAAGACGGTCGACGTACCCATGCTGCGCGCCACCGGCGTCGCGGTGCTGACCGATGGCGACGTTGCCGACCGACTGGCGCCAGTGTTCCGCACCGAGATCCGCCGCACCGCCCGCATCCTGGCCGGCGAAGGCTGGCGGCTGGAGCTGGCGCTGGACCGCGGCGCCGTCCGGTCGGGCGACCTGTCCGAGGACATCTGCGAGATGGAGCTGGAGCTGCTGGAGGGTGGCCCGGGCCACCTGTTCGCCGTGGCCCGCGCCATCGTGGCGACCGTTCCAGCCCGCCTGATCACCCTGTCCAAGTCAGACCGGGGCTACGGCCTTGCCTTCGGGCGGCCACCGGCGCCGGTGAAGGCGCGGCCGGTGGCGGTGGGTCGGGACACCACCGTCGCCCTCGGCTTCCAGTCCATCGCCCGCAACTGCCTGGAGCATCTGCTGGCCAACGAGGCCCCCCTGCTGGCCCGCGACGGCGAGGCGGTGCACCAGATGCGGGTTGCGCTGCGGCGGCTGCGGTCGGCCGTCAAGGTCTTCCGTCCGGTGGTGGACGGTCCCCAACTGGCCGAGTTGACCGGACAGACACGTTGGCTGATGGATTACCTGGGGCCGGCCAGGGACAGCGACGTGTTCCTGGCCGAGATCGTCGACCCGGTGGCGGCCCGCCATCCCGGCAACCCCGCCCTGGCGGCCCTGCGGGCGCGCTGGCGCGATCATCGCGACGATGCCCTCGACGCCGCGGTCGCCGCCGTCGCCGACCGCCGCTTCACCGAGGTGCTGCTGGCCGCCGGCGCGTGGATCGAGGCCGGGGATTGGCTGACCGGCGATCGCGAGGCATTGGACGCGCCGCTGCCCCCGTTCGCCGCCCGTGTCCTGTCCAAGCGCCACCGCCGCCTGCTCAAGGCCGGCGGCCGGCGCCTGGCGGAACTGTCCCCCGCCGACCTGCACCGCGCCCGCATCCTCGGCAAGCAACTGCGCTATGCCGGCGAATTCTTCGCGCCCCTTCATCCCGGCAAGGCCACCCGCGAGTTCCTGGCGGCGCTGGCGGGGCTGCAGGACCTGCTGGGGGCACTCAACGACATCGCGGTGGCCGAACCCCGGCTGGTGGCCGGCCAGTTGGACGGCGACCTGGCCTGGGCCGCCGGCGTGGTGTCCGGCTGGCACGACGCGCGGCGGCCCGCCCTGCTGGCCGAGGCCGAGGGGGCGTGGAAGAAGTTCCGCAAGCTGAAGCCGTTCTGGAGCTAATCCTCGAGCTTGGCGCCGTCGAGGTCCCGCGCCTCTTTGTCGGCCCGCTTGCGCTGGGCTTCGCGCTCGGCCTTGGTGCGGCCGAAGCGGACACGGTTGGCCTCGGCGGCGCGCTCCTTCTCCGCCTTCGCCTTGGCCTTGCGGAAACGATTCAGATTGACGACCTCGGCCATGCGCGCCTCCCAGGATGCCCGGCCAGCATACTACAGCCGGTAGCGGACCCCGACCTCGATGATGTGGCTGCGCAGGTCCTCCAATTCCAGCCTGGCCGGCCCGACCTCAAGATCGGCGTCGGCGACGTCGAAGAAGCGGTAGCCGCCATACACGTCCATCCGTTCGGTCATGGTGTAGGACACACCCGCCATCAGCTGCCACGCCAGGACCATATCGTCGTCGTCGAGGGCGCCGTCCACATCGACCCAGGCCAGCCCCAAGCCGCCACCCAGGTAAGGCACGAATCGGGTGCCGGTGCGGATGTCCCAATACCCGTTGGCCATCAGGCTGGCGGCAGCGACGTCGCCGCCGGGGCTGGCGTCGGTGAGCTTCCACCCCAATTCGGCCTCGCCGCGGAAGCGCCCGTATTTGTGTCCGAAGGCCAGGTGGGTGGCGTAGCCGTCATCACGGCCGATGTCGCCGCCGGGAGAGATGTCGGCGTCCTCGGCCGCCAGGTAGCCCAGCGAGCCGGCCAGATAGGGGCCGTTGGCGACGGCCAGCGGAGCCGTCGCGCCCGCCCGCGCCTCGACTCCCTGGGCCTGGGCCGCAACCGGGACGGCGACGAGGATGGCGAGGATGAAGAGAGCTCGCATCTGGAAAACCTTTCCGTGGGTGGGGATTCGCCACGGCCAACACGCCGCGGCCGCTATCGGTCCGGCGGCCATCGGGTGAGGGAGATGAAAAAAAGATTCGTCGAAGATGACAAAACACCCTTGCGCACCCCGCCGGAGCTTGGTATATCCCCGGCCCTCACGACGACGCGGGTGTAGCTCAGTTGGTTAGAGCGCCGGCCTGTCACGCCGGAGGTCGCGGGTTCGAGCCCCGTCACTCGCGCCATCGTCGTCTGCTCGAAAGGCCCCTGTCCACGATCGCTGGACAGGGGCCTTTTGCATTCAATTGGCGGCCGGCAGGGTGAAATGGAAGGTGCTTCCCCGCCCCTGCCCCTCGGACTCCGCCCAGATGCGGCCGCCGTGGTGCTCGACGATCTTGCGGCACGAGGCCAGACCCAGGCCGGTGCCTTCGTAGCTCTGGGCCGTGGCCAGCCGCTGGAAAGCCTTGAACAGGCGCTCGCGGTCGTCCGCCGAGAAACCGATGCCGTTGTCGGAGATGGCGAACTCCCACTCGGCGCCGTGCGCCGCGCAGCCGACCTCGATGCGGGCGGGCCGGTCCGGCGACACGAATTTCAGCGCGTTGCCGATCAAGTTCTGGAACAGGCGCGTCAGTTCGCTGGCATGGCCGCGCACCTCGGGCAGCGGCGTCGCCACCCGCACCGGCCCCTCGCCAGCCCCCAAGTCCAGTCCCAGATTGGACAACGCGTCATCGAGAACGGCACGGCAGTCCACCCGCTGGAGGGCATCGCCCATCCTGCCGATGCGCGAATACTCAAGCAGGTCCTTGATCATCCGTTCCATGCGGTGGGAACCATCGACCGCGAAACGCAAGAATTCAGCCTCCTCGCCATCCAGTCGGTCGCCAAGCCGCTTTTCCAGCAGCGACAGGAAGCTGGACACCATGCGCAGGGGGGCGCGCAGGTCATGCGACGCCATGTAGGCGAACTGCTCCAACTCGGCGTTGGACCTCCGCAGTTCCGCCTCCAGCGCCTCGCGCTCGGTGATGTCGCGGGCGGCGGAAAGGCACATCCGGGTACCCTGGAGCTCGAAGAACCGCGCGGCGATCTCGACCGGGATGCGGCGGCCGTCCTTGGCCACGTGCACCCGGCGGAACACCACCGCGTCCCCACGCCGATACAGGTCGGCGGCGCATGTCGGGGTCGAGGCGTCGTCGATGTCGCTGGGAGCCATGCGCAGCAGTTCGTCGCGGCTGTAGCCCAGCCGCTGGCAGGCGACGTCGTTGACCTCCAGGAAAGGGCCACTGGGAAAGCCGTCGTCATCGGCGGCGTGGAGGAAGATGGCGTCACCGCCCAAATCGAACAGGCGGCGGTAGCGGGCCTCGGACTCCTCGAGGGCGGTCTGAAGGCGCATGCGCTCGGATATGTCGCGGAACACCACCACCGCCCCGCTCACCCGCCCATCGACCATCTGGGGCGACACCGAATACTCCACCGGGAAGGGCCGGCCGTCGACGTCGGCGAAGGTCTCGCCGGTGGCGTGGCGCGGCAGCCCGTCGGCCAGCGTCCGCCGGATCGCACAGGTTGCCTCGGTGCACGGCTCGCCGTCGGCGAGGCGATGGCCGAGGGCATGGGTGCCGGGCAAGCCCAGCGCGGTCCGCCCCAACATCCGGGCGGCGGCGGAATTGACGAAGGTGGCGTTGTTGGCGGTATCGATGCCGTAGATGCCCTCGGCGGCACCCTCGAGGATGCGTTCCCGGGTCTGGTTGGCGACTTCCAGCCGCGCGGCCTGGTCCGCCAAGGTGTGCCGGTAACGCCGCTGCAGCAACTGGTGCCGCGCCAGCAGGATGCCGCCGCCGACCAGAAACACCGAGATTATCGCCGCCCACGGCAGCCAGCCCCGGTGGCGCGCCTCGACCGCCGCCAGGGCATGGGCCCGGTCGAAGCCGACCAGCGCAACCAGCCCGAGGTCGTCGAGCCGCCGATAGGCGTTGATCCGTTCGACCCCGTCTACCGGGCTGACCCCCGTGAAGGTGCCGGCGGCCGGTGCGTCGGGGCGCAGATAGGGGCGGTCGCCGGGAACCGAGCCGCCAATGCCGGGCGCGGGGCGCGCGGTGTCGCTGGCCTCGGCCCGGACCACGCCGTCGGTGCCGATCAGGGCGATCACCCCGTTCGGGCCGATATCGACATCGGCGTAGAGGCTCGAGAAATAGGCCGGGGAGATCGAGATGAAGACGATTCCGGCGAAGGACCCGTCCGCCGAGACGATCCGCCGCGCGATGGGAATTGACCACTGCCCCGACAACCGCCCCAACACCGGCTTGGCGATGACAAGGCGGACACTGGCGTCGTCCTTCAGCCGCTTGAAGTAGTCGCGATCGCTGATCTGGACGCGGGAGGTGACCGGGCCAAGGCTGCTATGGGTGAGGACCCCGTCGCGGTCCGCCACCGCCGCTTGGACGATCAGCCCGTCGG
>JBFMHS010000192.1:0-10167 GCA_040751765.1 Pseudomonadota bacterium
CCGCTCTTCCGGCCAGCCGGGGGCGTCCGGCCGGCCTATGCCCCCTCGCGCCGGCAGGCGAATCGTGCCATGGTCGGTCGGATTCGGAATCTTGTGGAAACCCGACGGCGATGGCCTCTATATTAGACCTTCATAATAATGCAGGCGCCGCCCCGGGGATGGTGCCGCCAGGAGGTCCGAAGGAGACGTTCATGCGGAAGGGATGCGTCGCGCTGGTCGGCGCGGGTCCGGGCGATCCGGAACTGCTGACCCTCAAGGCCCTGCGCCTGATCAAGGAAGCCGAGGTGGTGGTGTTCGACCGCCTGGTCAGCCAGGAGATCCTTGACATGATCCCCCCCGGCACCACCCGCATCTACGCCGGCAAGCAGCTGGCCAACCATCACCTGGCCCAGGAAGAGATCAACGAGCTGCTGGTCAACCTGGGCAAGTCGGGCCGCCGGGTGGTGCGCCTGAAGGGTGGCGATCCCTTCGTGTTCGGACGCGGCAGCGAGGAAGCCGAGGTGCTGGCCAAGGAGGGTATCCCCTTCGAGGTGGTGCCGGGCATCAGCTCGGCATCGGGCTGCGCCACCTATGCCGGCATCCCGCTGACCCATCGCGGCCTGTCCCAGGGCGTGCGCCTGCTGCCCGGCCATTTCCGCGAGGGCAAGACGCTGGACTACGACTGGTCCAAGCTGGCCGACCCCGAATGCACCCTGGTCATCTACATGGGCCTGACCAACCTGCCGCAGATCGCCGACGAACTGATGGCCGCCGGCCTGCCGTCGGACATGCCGGCGGCGGCGGTGGAGAACGGCTCGACGCCCCGCCAGCGGCGGGTTCTGGGCACCATCGGCAGCCTGCCCAGGCTGGCGGTCGAGCACCAGCTCAAGGCCCCCACCCTGATCATCATCGGCAAGGTGGTGTCGCTGGCCGAGACGCTGGACTGGTTCTCCTGCCTGGTCGAAGACGCCGCACCGGCGGCCGAGGCCAGCGCGTGAGCCGAGGCGGGGACGTCGCGCTGATCCTGGTCGGCCACGGCTCCGCCCGCCTTCCCGACAGCGCCGCCCCCATCCTGGCCCTGGCCGACCGGCTGCGCCAACGCGGCCCGTGGTCCGAGGTCGAGGCTGCCTTCATGAAGCAGCAGCCCGGGCTCGACGGCGCCCTGGGCCGCGTATCCGCCGCCACCGTGGTGGTGGTGCCGGTGTTCGCCGGCAAGGGCTATTACACCGACACCCTGATCCCACGCACCATGGGGCTGGACGGAGCGGTCACACGCCGCGACGGCCGCACCATCCTCTATACCCCGCCGGCCGGCACCCATCCGCGCATCCCCGCCCTGCTGGCCGCCCGCGCCGAGGCGGTGGCCCGCGCCGACGGGTTGGCGCCCGGGGACTGCTCGCTGCTGGTGGTCGCCCACGGCTCGTCGCGCCCCGGCGGCGCCGGCGACACCCCGCGCGCCATCACCGCCGCCATCGCCGGGCTCGGCCACTTCGCCGAGGTGGCCCTGTGCTTCCTAGAGCAGGAGCCCTTCGCCGCCGACTGGAAGCGCCTGGTCACCGGCCGCGAGATGGTGGTGCTGCCGCTGCTGGTGGCCCAGGGCACCCACGCCAGCGAGGACATCCCCCCCTTGTTCACCCCCCAAGCCGCCGCCCCCACCCGCGCCCGCCTCGCCTCTGGCCTGGGCGCCGAACCCGAGTTGGTTGAGATCGTGGCGGAAATGGCGGAGGATGCCCTGGCCGCGATTTGATCGGGGAGGGGGAAAGCGATGAGGTCCCGGATCATTGTCCTCGCCGCCCTGCTGGCCGCCGCGCCGGCGGGGGCAGCCGACTACAAGCACACCCAGAAGCTTCTGGAGACCGACCGCACCGTGGTCGGCGAAAAGCTGGCCTATCCCGGCGGGGCGCCGGCCACCGTCACCGCCCAAGTGGTGGCGATCCAGCCCGGCGAGGCCACCGTTTGGCACAAGCATCCGGTGCCGCTCTACGCCTACATGCTTGAGGGCGAGCTGACGGTGGACTACGGCCCGCACGGCCCCCGCACCTACCGCGCCGGCGACAATTTCATGGAAGCCATGGACGTCTGGCACCAGGGCCGCAACACCGGCGCGGGGCCGGTGCGCATCCTGGCGGTCTATCTGGGCGCCCCGGGCCTGCCGCTGGTGGTCAGGAAGCCCGATTGAGGATGCGGCGGTCGTAGTCGTCGGCGAGGGCACGGAGCGCCGCCGCGCCGTCGCCGTTGTACGACGGGCCGTGCATCAGGGCGAGAGTGGTCGGGGCCAGGTCGGCGAGGCGACGGACGACCGCACCCGAGGCCGGGGCCAGGCTGGAGGCGCGGAACAGGTCCTCGGCGACCACGGCGGGGCCGACGATGTCGCCGGCGGTCAAAGCTGGGCCGTCGCCAAGCTGGGTGAACAGGTCGCCGCACAGCAGGGTGGCGGTGGTCTCATCGTGGAGCAGGCCGGCCTCCCAGCCGTGCGGCACGTGCGGGGTGTCGAAATAGCGGACCCGGTGGCGGCCCAGGTCGATCGCCTCGCCATCGGCAAGGATGCGGGGCGCACGATCGGCGGTGTCCGCGAGCGACACCATGCAGGCGGTGCGGCCATGGACCAGCTCGGCGGCGGGAGCGATGGCCAGCCACTCATTCATGGAACCGCACTCGTCGGCCTCGAAATGGCCGAAGGCGATCCAGCGCAGGCTGTCGGGCGGCATCAGCCGCGCCACGGCGGCGCGCACCACGGGGAACATGCGGCGCGGGCCGGTGTGGAACAGCAGCGGCTGCTCGTCGCGGACCAGGAACTGGTTGAAGACGAAGCCGGCCGGCGCGGCGACCTCGGGCACGAAGGTGGACAGCCTGAAGATGCCGTCGGCGATCTCGTCGATCCTGGTGTCCATGGCCGCCTCCTCCATACCGCCCCCCATCTGGGAGCGGCCGGGGGCGGCGGCAAGGCCCCTCAGCCTTCCGCCTTGTCGGCCCAGTCCAGCATCGCCTGGGCCCAGGCGCGGGCGGTGGGCGGGTCGATGTCGAGGATGGTGAAGCGGGCGCGGCCCTCCTTGATGCGAACCTTCAGCATCTTGAGCCCGCTTTCGTGGTCCACCGCCGACAGGGTGATCTCGCGGCTCCACGGCGCGTTCAGCACCGCCAGCTGGGTGACGTTCTCCTCGGGAAACTTCAGCTCGTCGCTCATGACATCCTCTTGGTTCAGCTCCCCGCGATCCTGTCGTGGTAGCGCGCCCGGTACAAGAGCCTCGGACGCTCGGGGTCGTCGGTGAAGGGCTCGCGGGTGTGCAGCACGTTGTTGCTGACCAGCCCCATCCCGGCCTCCAGCCGGGCCTGGAAGATGAAAGGCGACGGGCCGGACAGGATGCGGCGGATCGCCGCCACCGCCGCCTGGACCTCCGCGTCGGGGCTCCACTCGATGTTGCGGCCGCGCGCGGTGTAGCGCATGCGCAAGGACCCGTCCTCGATGTAGAACACCGGCCCCACCGTGGCCGCCCGCACCATGCCTTCCTCCTCGTTGCCGGGAATGGTCATGGCGTCGGGGCGCATCAGGGCGGAGATATGTGTCGGATCCTCGTCGCGCAGCAGGATGTAGAGCGCCTCGATGTCCATCAGCCTGTTGTCGCCGCCCTGGGCGGCCGGCCGGGCGCAATGGAGCAACAGGCCCCGCACCTGGTGGGCGGCGTCGTTGTAGTAACCGTCGGTGTGCCAGGCGATGGGGCGGTCGGTGTAGGGGATGTAGCGGGCGCGGGTGCCGTCGCGGCTGACCGCCAGCGGGGTGATGCCGTCGTCGTCGGCGAGATTGTTGTGGTCGAGCGAGCGAAGACCGAAGCGCAGCCCCAGCGCCCGCAGCGCCTCCTTGTCCTCCCGGCCGGGGCGCCCCCGCCGTTCGGCATAGACCGCCATGTTGCAGCGGCGGACCCGGTCGAGCAGGGCGGCGTGCTCGGAGTCGGTGAGCGCGGCAACGTCGCCAACCTCCACCACCAGGTCCTCCACCCGGGCGGGATGGGCGGCCAGTTTGGAATCGCGCCAGGCGTGGTAGGCTGCCGGGTGGGAGAGATCGAAGGGACTCGCGGTCATCTGGATGCCTCCCTACCCGCATGGGCGGTTGTTGCATTGCAAGAAGAAACCACCCCAATCCTTTTGAACCGAGGCTTTGGCCTTTGGACTATAGTGATAACAATTCTCATTCCCTACACTCTCCGACGAAAATCGACCCTGCGTAAGAATCCTCTTGGATCGACGCGTGTCATAATATTATGATCCTTTAATGTACCAGAGGCCACCATGCCCTTGAGCGCGATCAAGTGCCAGGCGGAGAATGGCCCGGAAACAGGGATGGATCCAAGGGAGGCGATGTCCCCCAGGATCGGAGAGTGGATGGTTGATCTCGCCGCGCACCGGGAAACCGGCGGCGGTCAGGGGAAATTGCGTTGGGTTCGTGGCGGCCAGGCAGGCTCGCGGCCCAGGTTAAAATGACGGTCAGGGAGAGAGACAATGTCGAAGAAGATGCCCGAGACGCCGCATCTTGATCAGTTGGAGAGCGGTCCGTGGCCGAGCTTCGTGAGCGGCCTGAAGCGGCTGGCCACCGATGAGGGCAAGCCCTATGCCGACTATATGAAGAGCCTGCTGGGCCAGCTCGAGCTCAGCTACCAGACCCGCAAGGGCTACTGGAAGGGCGGCACGGTCGGCGTGTTCGGTTACGGCGCCGGCGTGATTCCGCGCTTCTCCGAGGTCGCCGAGAAGCACCCCGAGTCCTCCGAGTTCCACACCATCCGCATCATGCCCGCCCCGGGCTTCTTCTATGACACCAAGACGCTGCGCACCATGTGCGACATCTGGGCCGAGCACGGCTCGGGCCTGATCGCGCTGCACGGCCAGTCGGGCGACATCATGTTCCAGGGCTGCAAGACCGACCAGGTCCAGCCGGCCTGGGACAAGCTGAACGAGCTGGGCTTCGACATGGGCGGCGCCGGCGCCGGCGTCCGTACCGCCGCCGCCTGCGTGGGGCCGGCCCGCTGCGAGCAGTCGTGCTTCGACACCCTGAAGGCGATGCGCTCGATCATCAACGACTTCACCGACGACATCCATCGTCCGTCGCTGCCCTACAAGATGAAGTTCAAGTTCTCGGGCTGCGCCAACGACTGCGCCAACGCCACCCAGCGCGCCGACGTGGCCGTGCTCGGCACCTGGCGTGACGACATGCAGGTGAACCAGGACGAGGTGAAGGCCAAGGTCGCCCAGCTGGGCCGCAAGGAATTCATCAACCAGGTCATCCGCATGTGCCCCAGCCAGGCGCTGTCGCTGAACGACGACGACACCCTGGACGTGGACAACAAGTCCTGCGTGCGCTGCATGCACTGCATCAACGTCTGCACCAAGGCGCTCAAGCCCGGAAAGGACCGCGGCGTCGCCATCCTGGTCGGCGGCAAGCGCACCCTGAAGATCGGCGACCTGTTCGGCTCCGTGGTGGTGCCGTTCATGAAGCTGGAGACCGAGGAGGACTACGAGAAGTTCGTCGACCTCGCCCATCGCATGCTCGACTTCTTCGCCGAGAACGCGCTGGAGCACGAGCGTACCGGCGAGATGATCGAGCGTATCGGTCTGGCGGCGTTCCTGGAGGGCCTGGAGCTCGACCTGGACGTCAACATGATCAGCCAGCCGCGCACCAATCCCTATGTCCGCACCGACGGGTGGGACGAGGAAGTGCGCAAGTGGAACGAGCGCAAGTCGGCCGCGGCCGAGTAATCGGGCTCAACGAAAAGATCAGATAGGGAGAGAGGACGATGACCGAACTGCGCCGTCCCATCGAGAGCGGGGTGCCGGAAGCCACCCAGTACATGCATCCGGTGCTCAAGAAGAACTACGGCAAGTGGGCTTGGCACGACCGTCCGCGGCCGGGCGTTCTGCGCCACGTCGCCGAGTCGGGCGACACCGTCTACACCGTCAAGGCCGGCACCCAGCGCCAGATGGACGTCTACACCATCCGGACCCTGTGCGACATCGCCGACAAGTACTGCGACGGCTACATCCGCTTCACCATCCGTTCGGCGGTCGAGTTCATGACCCCCGACGAGAGCAAGGTGAAGCCGCTGATCGAGGAGCTGGAGAAGGCCGGCTTCCCCGTCGGCGGCACCGGCAACTCGGTGGGCTTCATCAGCCACACCCAGGGCTGGCTGCACTGCGACATCCCCGGCACCGACGCCTCGGGCGTGGTCAAGGCGATGATGGACGTCCTCGCTGACGAGTTCAAAAACGAGGAAATGCCCAACCGCGTCAAGATCACCACCAGCTGCTGCCAGATCAACTGCGGTGGCCAGGGTGACATCGCCATCAACGTCCAGCACACCAAGCCCCCGGTCATCAATCACGACCTGGTGGCTGGCGTCTGCGAGCGTCCGGCGGTCATCGCCCGTTGCCCGGTGGCGGCCATCCGTCCGGCCCTGGTCAACGGCAAGCCGACCCTGGAAGTGGACGAGAAGAAGTGCGTCTGCTGCGGCGCCTGCTTCCCGCCCTGCCCGCCCATGCAGATCAACGACCCCGTGAACTCGAAGATCGCGGTGTGGGTCGGCGGCAAGCACTCCTCGACCCGTTCGAAGCCGATGTTCCACAAGCTGGTCGCCGCCGGCCTGCCGAACAACGCTCCGCGCTGGCCCGAGGTCGCCGATGTGGTCACCAAGATCCTGCGCGCCTACAAGCAGGACGCCCGCGCCTGGGAGCGCATGGGCGAGTGGATCGAGCGCATCGGCTGGCCGCGGTTCTTCGAGCTGACCGAACTGCCCTTCACCAAGTTCCACGTCGACACCTGGCGCGGTGGCCGTGCCAACCTGAACCAGTCGGCGCAGCTGCACTTCTAGGGCCGAGGAAGAACAACAATGAAATTCGGCATTCTGGTAAACGAAGGCCCCTTCAACCACCAGGCCTCGGACTCGGCGTATCAGTTCGCCAAGGCCGCCCTCGAGAAGGGACACGAGATTTATCGCGTGTTCTTCTATTACGATGGCGTGCTGAACGCGACCCGGTTCTCCGAGCCCCAGTCGGATGACCGCAACGTCATCAAGAACTGGCAGAAGTTGGCCGAGGACCACAAGGTCGACCTGGTCGTCTGTGTTGCCGCCGGCCTGCGCCGCGGCATCACCGACGCCAGCCTGGCCCCGGGATTCCGCATCTCGGGCCTGGGTCAGTTGATCGAGGCCGGCATTCAGGCCGACCGCATGGTCGCTTTCGGTGATTAAAGGGAGGCCGTGATGGAAGAGGAATTCGAGGGCGGCGTCGTCAAGAAGTTCATGTACGTCAACCGCAAGGCCCCCTTTGGCACCATCTACGCGCTCGAAGTGCTGGAGATGGTCCTGATTTCGGCGGCCTTTGACCAAGACGTGCACGTCGCCTTCCTGGACGATGGCGTCTACGAGCTGAAGAAGGGCTTCAATCCGTCGGTGACGGGCATGAAGAACTTCTCCAACACCTACCGTGCGCTCGAGGGCTACGACATCGAGAAGATCTATGTCGAGCAGGAGAGCCTGGACGAACGCGGGCTCACCGTGGCCGACCTGGTGGTCGAGGCCGAGGTGCTCAGCCGGGCGGACATGGCGGCGCTGATGGCCGACATGGACGTCATCCTGACCGCGTAAGGCAAAGAAGGACGAATACGATGAGCATCCTGCACACCGTCAACAAGTCGCCCTTCGAGCGGTCGAATCTCGACAGCTGCCTGAACCACGCGACCAAGGGCGACGCCATCCTGCTGATCGAGGATGCCGTCTATGCCGCGATGAAGACTGGTTCCTTCGCCGCGCGCATGGCCGACGCCGCCAAGCAGTTCAAGGTCTTTGTCCTGGGCCCCGACATGCAGGCCCGCGGCATGGACACCGCCGCCATCGTCGACGGCGTCACCGTCGTCGACTATGCCGGCTTCGTCGACCTGGCGGCCGAGAACAAGGCCGTCAACGCCTGGCTGTAACGCCGGGACCGGCTGACATCGGGGTTATTTTTCGAGAGGGAGAGAGCACCATGGCTTACGAGTTCAACGGCAAGTCCATCGAGGCCGACGAGGAAGGTTTCCTGGTCAACATCAATGACTGGGAAGAAGGTCTTGCCGACCTGATCGCCAAGGACGAGGGGATCACCATGACCCCCGAGCACTGGGAGGTCATCAACTTCCTGCGCGAGTACTATGCCGAGTACCAGATCGCTCCGGCCGTGCGCGTGCTGACCAAGGCCATCGCCAAGAAGATGGGTCCGGACAAGGGCAACAACAAGTACCTGTACGAGCTGTTCCCCTACGGCCCCGGCAAGCAGGCGTGCAAGATCGCCGGCCTGCCCAAGCCGACCGGCTGCGTCTGATTTGACGGGTGCGGGGGCGGCCCGGCCGCCCCCGACGATCCGCACCGCAGGGAATGCGGAGCCAAGCCCCCGCCGCCAGAAGCGGGGACCGGGGCATGTGCGTGCCCACCAATGAGATGTTCCGCCTGATGGGGGCGGTGCCCGAGCGGGGAGCGAGGAGACCGTGACGACCGTATTCGCCATCCTGTTCTACGTGGCTTTCGCCGTGCTGGTGGTGGGCCTGGGCATGAAGATCGCCCAGTTCGCCCGCACGCCGGCGCCGCTGAAGATCCCGACCACCCCGGCCCCGCTGACCAAGCAGGGCGCGGCGTTCCGCGTCGCCCGTGAGGTGGTGGTGTTCGAGAGCCTGTTCAAGTCCAACAAGCCGCTGTGGATCTTCGCCATCCTGTTCCACTTCGGCCTGTTCCTGGTGCTGGCACGCCACCTGCGCTATTTCCAGGAGCCGGTGTGGACCCTCGTCGCCCTGATCCAGCCGTTCGGCGTCTATGGCGGCCTGGCCATGATGGCCGGCTTGGCGCTGCTGCTGCTGCGCCGGATCGTGGTGGCGCGCATCAACTACATCACCGGTCCGTCCGACTACCTGATGCTGCTGCTGCTGCTCGGCATCGGCGCCTCCGGCATGGCCATGAAGGGCTTTGCCCACACCGACATCGTGGCGGTGAAGGCGTTCTTCCTCGGCCTGATGCGGTTCGATTTCCAGCCGCTGCCGGCCGACGGCGCCCTGTACATCCATCTGTTCCTGGTCGCCGTGCTGATGATCGTCTTCCCGTTCTCGAAGCTGCTGCACGTGCCGGGCGTCTTCTTCAGCCCCACCCGGAACCAGTGCGACGACCCCCGCGAGCGTCGCCACCTGGCCCCCTGGGCCGCCAAGCTGGAAGCGGGAAGGAACTGATCCATGGCCGATTTCGAAACCCCCGTCCTCGGTGACGTCGAGGAGCGCCCGACCCCCGCCCTGGCCTGTGGCGCCATGGCCGGCTCGAAGCCCTACGTCGCCGCGCCCGCCCACCAGGAGCCGCTGGGCTTCCCCGGCGAACTGCTGCCCGACTGGCAGGACAAGGCCATCGCCAAGATGGGCGACCTGCTGGGCAAGTACCGTTCGCTGCAGGTGTTCATGGACGCCTGCGTGAAGTGTGGCGCCTGCACCGACAAGTGCCACTACTTCCTGGGCACCGGCGACCCGAAGAACATGCCGGTGGCGCGCCAGGACCTGTTCCGCTCGGTCTACCGCCGTTACTTCACGCCCATGGGCAAGATGTTCCCGGGCCTGGTCGGCGCCAAGGAGTTCACCCGGGAGCTCCTGGACGAGTGGTTCAACTACTTCCACCAGTGTTCGCAGTGCCGGCGCTGCTCGGTGTTCTGCCCCTACGGCATCGACACCGCCGAAATTTCCATGGCCGCGCGCGAGATCATGGATTCCATCGGCTACGGCCAGAAGTACTGCAACGAAATCATCGGCAAGGTCCACAAGATCGGCAACAACCTGGGTCTGCCTGGGCCGGCGCTGATCGACAACCTTGAAGGCATGGAAGAGGACCTCAAGGACGAGACCGGCCAGGACGTCCGCTTCCCCATCGACGAGGAAGGCGCCGAGGTCCTGCTGGTCACGCCCTCGGCCGACTTCTTCGCCGAGCCGCATGTGCTGGGCCTGATCGGCTACGCCAAGGTGTTCCACGCCGCTGGCATCTCGTGGACCCTGTCCACCAAGGCCACCGAGGCCGGCAACTTCGGCATGTTCATCGGCAACTACGAGCAGATGCGCAAGATCGCCATGCGCATCCGCGAGGCGGCGATGGAACTGAAGGTCAAGCGCATCGTGTTCGGCGAGTGCGGCCACGCCTGGCGCGTCGC
>JBFMHS010000193.1:0-4542 GCA_040751765.1 Pseudomonadota bacterium
CCGGACAATCCGGGGGACTTCCCATGGTCGAGACGGTGGCGGCGCGTCCGCCTTCCTTGCGCGAGCACACGCAACGCCGAGCCCTGGCCGGCGAGGTGCATGCGCGCCCCTACGAGCAGTTGGCCGCGCCGGCGCGGGCCTCGCATCTGGCGGTGCTGCACGGGAGCGGCGACGCGGCGGCGGAGCGGGCGTGGCTGGCCGAGCTGCTGGCCGAGCACGGCTGCGAGCCGCCGGGCGAGGGCGCCACCTTCCTGTCGCGCGAGCTGGGGGCGGTGCGGCTGCGTTGGGAGCGCCATTCCGAGTTCTCCACCTACACCTTCCTGCGCTTCGACGCCTTCGACCAGCCCTTTGCCGCCACCGCGCTGGAGCTGGTGCCGGCCGACTGGCTGGAGCGCATGCCCGGCGAGGTGATGACCGCGGTCCATGTGGCGGTGGCGCGCTGCGGCGACCTCGGGGACGAGCTGGCCGGCCATTTCGACGGCAACACCCTGATCGGCAGCAAGGTCATGGGGGGAGCGGCCGAGGCCTGGACCGACTTCCGCCTGCACGCCGACGGCTTCGGCCGGGTCCTGGTGCGCGACTGCGGACTGACCCGGGGCCAGACCGGGCGGCTGGTTCAGCGGCTGCTGGAGATCGAGACCTACCGCATGATGGCCCTGCTGGCCTTCCCGGTGGCGCGCCACGCCAACGGCGAGATGGCCCGCATGGACAAGGGCCTGGCAGGCATCGTCGCCACCTTGGCCGATCCGCGCCAGGGCGCCAACGACCGCGCCCTGCTCGACCACCTCACCGCGCTGGCCGCCGAGGCCGAGGCGCTGGACGCCGCCACCAGCTTCCGGCTGTCGGCGGCCCGCGCCTACCACGCCATCGTCGGCGCCCGCATCGGCGAACTGCGCGAGGAGCGCATCCCCGGCGTGCAGACGGTGGCCGAATTCATGGACCGCCGCCTGGCCCCGGCCATGAAGACCTGCGAATCGGCGGCCGAACGCCAGCAGTTGTTGGCCCGGCGGGTCAGCCGCGCCGGCGACCTGTTGCGCACCCGGGTGGACATCGCGCTGGAGGAAAAGAACCGCGACCTGCTGCGCAGCATGGACCGCCGCGCCAAGGTCCAACTGCGCCTCCAGGAGACGGTCGAGGGCCTGTCGGTGGTGGCCATCAGCTACTACCTGCTGGGGCTGGTCGGCTATGCTGGCAAGGGGCTGAAGGCGGCCGGCCTGCCGGTGGACTCCGACGTCCTGGCGCTGGCGGCGCTGCCGGTGATCGTCGGCGCGGTGTGGCTGGCGGTGCGACGGCTGCGCCGCGCGATCGGGCACGACCACGGCGAATAGAACCGCCGCCTCCCTCGGCTGTTGACCAAGCGTCAACCGAGGGAGGAGCCCGTGATGAAACCCGCCATCGCCTTCGCCGCCCTGGCGCTCGCCGCCGCGCCGGCCGCCGCCCAGCAGCAACAGCAGCAGGGCTTCCAGGCCAAGGACTTCGTCCAGCAGGCGATCCAGGACAACATCGCCGATGTCGAGGCCGGACGCATCGCCCAGAGCATCCAGACCGCCGACCCGGCGGTGCAGCAACTGGGCCAGCGCATCACCGCCAGCTCCATCGAGATGAATGGCGACCTTGCCAAGCTGGCCCAGCGCATGAACGTGCCCGTGACCAACCAGTTGGTCCCCGACGACCGCCAGGCGCTCGACCGCATGGCGAAGATGCAGGGCCAGCAGTTCAGCCGCGACTACGTCGGCTACGTGATCTCGGATCTGCGCCAGGACATCGAGATGTACCAGCAGGCGGCCGCCCAGGCCGAGGATCCCATGCTGGCGCATTTCGCCCGCCAGGTCCTGCCGACGCTCCAGGAGACTTACGCCATGGCCCAGCAGGTCCAGGAGCAGCAGACCGCCCAGCAGCCGCGCTGAGGGAAACTTTCCGGGGGTTGCCCTGTTCATCCGGGCAGGGCAGCCACGGAGGGACCCGCCATGAGAACCGTCGCACTGATCGCCGCTTCGCTGCTGGTGTCCGCGCCAGCCCTGGCGCAGGAGAAGCTGACCGCCGAGGACTTCGTCCGCCAGGCTGTCGAGGACAACCGCGCCGACGTCGAATTCGGCCGCATGGTCCGCAACGACCCCGCCTTGCCGCCGGGAGTTCATCAGGTCGGTCGGATGCTGGAGCGCAGCTCGACACAGATGAACGGCGCCCTGGCCAAGCTGGCCCAGGACAACGATGTCCGCCTGGGCACCAGCCTGGCCGAGCAGGACCGCCAGATGATCCAGCGGCTGTCCCAGATGCAGGGGGCCGAATTCACCCGCGAGTACCTGCAGTTCGTCATCAACGACCTGGAACGCGACATCAAGTTCTACCAGGATGCCGTCGAGGTCGAGGCCCCCGACGTCAGCCAGTTCGCCCAGGAAACCCTGCCGGTCCTCCAGACCACCCTGGCCATGGCCGAGAAGGTCTGGGAGGAGCAGGTGGCCCAGGCCGAACTGGAGCCGGGACGGGTGGAGCCGCCGCCGGCGGAGTGACGTCGGCCTGTCAGTGCGCCTCGTCCCAGCTCATGCCGATGCCGGTGTCGACCACCAGGGGGACGTCGAGGGTGGCGGCGGCTTCCATCACCCGCTTGACCACGGCGGCCGTCGCCTCTGCTTCGGCCTCGCGGACCTCGAACACCAGTTCGTCGTGGACCTGCAGCAGCATGCGGGCGGACAGGCGCTCGGCCCGCAGCGCCGCCGGCAGGCGGATCATGGCGCGCTTGATGATGTCGGCTGCACCGCCCTGGATGGGGCCGTTGATGGCGGCGCGCTCGGCGAAGGCGCGCAGGTTGGGGTTCTTGTCGCGGATGCCCGGGGTGAAGACCTTGCGCCCGAACAGGGTGGTGACGAAGCCGTTGACTCGGGCGTCCTCCTTGGTCCGCTCCATGTAGGCGCGGATCTCGGGATAGCGGGCGAAATAGGCGTCGATATAGGCCTTGGCCTCGCCGTTGGCGATGCCCAGCTGACGGGCCAGGCCAAAGGCCGAGATGCCGTAGATGATGCCGAAATTGATCGCCTTGGCGCGGCGGCGGATCATCGGGTCCATGCCCTCGACCGGAATGCCGAAGACCTGGGACGCGGTGATGGCGTGGATGTCGGCGCCGTCGCGGAACGCCTGTTTCAGCCCCTCGATGCCGGCGACATGGGCGACCAGGCGCAGCTCGATCTGCGAATAGTCGGCCGACAGGATGCGGCAGCCGGTGTCGGCCACGAAGGCGTGGCGGATCTTGCGGCCTTCCTCGGTGCGGATGGGGATGTTCTGGAGATTGGGGTCGCTCGACGACAGCCGGCCGGTCGTGGTGGCGGCCAGGCTGAAGCTGGTGTGCACCCGCCCGGTGTCGGGGTTGATCTGGGCGACCAGGGCGTCGGCATAGGTGCTCTTCAGCTTGGACACCTGGCGCCAGTCCAACAGGCGGCGAGGCAGCTCGTGGCCCTGCTCGGCCAGATCCTCCAACGCGTCGGCGCCGGTGGCCCACTGGCCGGTCTTGGTCTTCTTGCCGCCGGGCAGACCCATTTCCTCGAACAGCACCTTGCCCAGCTGTTGCGGCGAGCCGACGTTGAAGGGATGGCCGGCCAGGGCGTGGATGGCCTCCTCCTCCTCGGCCATGCGGCGGCCGAACTCGGTGGACAGGCCCCGCAACACGGCGGCGTCCACCTTGACGCCCTCACGCTCCATGGCGACCACCACCGGCACCAGCGGCCGCTCCAGCGTCTCGTAGACGGTGACCATGCGCTCGGCGAGCAGGCGGGCCTTGAACAGCCGGTGCAGGCGCAGGCACATGTCGGCGTCCTCGGCCGCGTAGTCCAGCGCCTTGTCCAGCGGCACCCGGTCGAAGGTGACCTGGGCCTTGCCGGTCCCGCAGACATCGGCGAACGGGATGTTCGAGTGGTCGAAATGCAGCTTGCACAGCTCGTCCAGGCCGTGGCCGTGGGTGCCGCCGTCGAGCACGTAGCTCATCAGCATGGTATCGTCGAGCGGCGCCGCCTCGATGCCGCAGGCCTTGAGCACCTGGAGGTCGTATTTGAGGTTGTGGCCGACCTTGAGCACCGACGGGTCCTCGCACAACCGTTTCAGCCGCGCCAGCCCCTCGGCGTGGTCGATCAGCGTGGGGCCCTGGGGCGCCTCGTCGGGGCCGCCCAGCAGCAGTGAGCCTTGGGCCTCGCCGGTGGTGTGGCGGAACGGGATGTAGCAGGCGCGACCCGGTTCCACCGCCAGTGACACGCCGACCAGGTGGCAGCGCAGCGGGTCCAGCGAGGTGGTCTCGGTGTCGATGGCCACCGTGCCGGCCTCGACGGCGGCGGCGATCCAGCGGTCGAGATCGGCCAGGGTGAGGACGAGTTCGTAGTGGGTGGTGACCGGAGCCGTCACGCTGGGAGCGCGGGCCTCCCGCCCGCCTTCTTGCGGACCAGAGGCCCGCGTTCCCGGGGAAGTTCCCTGCTGCAACCGCGCCAGGATCGACCGGAAGCCCATCTTTTCCAGGAACGCGGCCAGCAGCTCGGGCTTGGACTCGCGCACGGTGAAGCT
>JBFMHS010000194.1:0-9926 GCA_040751765.1 Pseudomonadota bacterium
GCCCAGGTTGCCTTCCTGGCGATGGCCTTCGCCGTCACCACCAAAACCGGCACTACCACCTGCTGAGGGCGGGCCGGTTCGTCACGAACGCACGAAAAAGGCCCGCGGAAGACCCCGCGGGCCTTTTCGCATCCGGATAGGCGCCAGGGGGAGCCAAAGGCTTCCAGGAACGGAGAGAGGAAGATGGGTTACAAGGTTGCTGTCATCGGCGCCACCGGCAATGTGGGCCGCGAGATGCTGCAGACGCTGGTCGAGCGCGACTTTCCGGTCGACGAGGTGGTCGCCCTGGCGTCCGAGCGGTCGGTCGGCAGGGAAGTCTCCTTCGGCGACGACAAGATCCTGAAGGTCCAGGACCTGGCCAAGTTCGACTTCACCGGCTGCGACATCGCCCTGTCCTCGCCCGGCGCCAAGGTGTCGGCCGTCCACAGCCCCCGCGCAGCCGCCGCCGGCTGCGTGGTGGTGGACAACACCTCGCATTTCCGCATGGATCCCGACGTGCCGCTGGTGGTGCCCGAGGTCAATCCCGAGGCCATCGCCGGCTACACCAAGAAGGGCATCATCGCCAACCCCAACTGCTCGACCATCCAGATGCTGGTGGCGCTCAAGCCGCTGCACACGCTGGCCAAGATCAAGCGCGTGGTGGTGTCCACCTACCAGTCGGTGTCGGGCGCCGGCAAGGATGCCATGGACGAGCTGTTCGAGCAGACCCGCGCCATCTACGTCAACGACCCGCGCGAGCCGCAGAAGTTCCCCAAGCCCATCGCGTTCAACCTGATCCCGCAGATCGACGTCTTCATGGACGACGGCTCGACCAAGGAAGAGTGGAAGATGGTGGTCGAGACCAAGAAGATCCTCGATCCCAAGATCAAGGTGAATGCCACCTGCGTGCGCGTGCCGGTGTTCGTGGGGCATTCGGAGTCGATCAACGTCGAGTTCGAGAATTCGATCAGCGTCGACGAGGCGTGGGAAGCCCTGCGCGCGGCGCCGGGCGTGGTGGTGGTCGACACCCGCGAACCCGGCGGCTACGCCACCCCCATCGAATGCGTCGGCGAGGACGCGGTGTTCGTGTCGCGCCTGCGCGAGGATCCGACGGTGGAGAACGGCCTGTCCTTCTGGTGCGTCAGCGACAACCTGCGCAAGGGCGCGGCGCTCAACGCGGTGCAGATCGCCGAGGTGCTGGCCCGCGACTACCTGAAGAAGTAAGGGCGTCGGTTGGATGCCAGGGCGGCGGAGCACATCCGCCGCCCTTTCTCATGCCCGCAGCGACACCTCCACCGCGCGCCGCGGCTCCTCGGCCGCCACCGGCTTGTGCAGCAGCGCGTTGCCGCTGGCGGTGGCCTCGGCCAGGCGTTGGGGAGAGGTGCGACCCTGCTCGAGGATGGCGTACCGGCGCAGGATATCGAGGCGCCGCTTCTCGTCCAAGGCATTCAGAATCAACGGCGACTTGGGGCCCCCTCGGCGGCGGGGCATCTGCCCCGAAGCGGTATCAGGCGGGGAACGAGACGTGCAGCGCGGTGCCGCCGTCGACGGTGAAGGTGGCGGTGCCGTCCAACTGGGCGGCCAAGGCACGCAGGATGTGCATGCCCAGGCCAGATCCCGTTCCCGCTCCCGCTTCCGCTCCCGTTTCCGTTCCCGCTCCCCCGGTGGTCCGGTCGGGCATGCCGACGCCGTCGTCGCGGACCGTGAAGGCCAGCGTGCCGTCGCGGCGTTCCAGCCGCATCTCCACCCGGCCCGCGCGGCCGGACGGGAAGGCGTGCTTCATGGCGTTGGTCAGGGCCTCGTTGGCCAGCAGGGCCAGCGGCACGGCGCGGTCCAGTCCCAGCCGGGCGCCGTCGGTCTGGACCGCGATGGTGATTGTGCGGTCGGCGGCGCCGTAGGACTGGCCGATGCTGGCGGCCAGCGCCCGCAGATAGGCGTCCATGGACACCTCGGCCGCCTCGTGCTGCTCGTACAGGATCTGGTGGACCAGCCCCATGGAATGGATGCGGTCCAGGGCCTGCTGGAAGGCGTCGGCGGTGGCCTGGTCGCCGGCCTTGATCGACTGCATGGTCAGGAAGCTGGAGATGATTTGCAGGTTGTTCTTGACCCGGTGGTGGATCTCCTGGAACAGCACGTCCTTCTCCCCCAGCAATTGCCGGGTCTTGGCCAGCGCCATCTCCTCGCGGCGCATGGCGCCAGCCAGTTGGCCCGAGATCAGCAGGAAGGCGGCCAGCGCCATGGCGGCCAGGGCGCCGTTGCGGAAGGTGCGCTCGGCAAAGCCCTCGAACACCAGCGAGGACGGCAGGCCCGCGGCCACCACCAGCGGATAGCCCGCCACCCGGCGAAGGGCGTACAGCCGGTCGGCGCCGTCGATTCCCGACCGCATGCGTGTGATCACGGTGTCCCCGTCGGGCAGGCCACCGATCACCTCCTTGGCCCTTTCCTCGTCGATCCGGCTGCCCTCGGGCGGCTCCGGCCAGCGTGCGATCAGGCTGCCGTCGGTCTTGACGATGCTGAACGAGGCGCCGCCCAGTGGACGCAAGGTACGATAGAAATCCGAGAAGTAGGATTCCTTGATGGAGAACTGCACCACCCCCTTGAGGCTGCCGTCGGGGTTGTCCAGTGGCCGGCTCATGGCGAGGTAATAGCCGCCATAGACCTTGCCCCAGATGCGGGGGCTGATGAACTGGCGGGCCCCGTCCCGCACGGCGGTGAAGTATTCGCGGTCGGTCGCGTCCACGGTGACCCCGCTTGGACGCAGGCTTGACAGCACCAGCCGCGCCTGGGCGTCGAAGATCCAGAACGAATCGGCATGGGGAACGTCGGCCATGATCGTCTTCAGCCGCCCCCAGTCCTCCACCGAACCCGCCAGGGCCGACAACGGCCTGTCGCCCACCAGTTCGGCGGCGCGGTTGAGCTGGACCGCGCTGACCAGCATGGCGGCCCTGGTGTGCTCCTCCATCAACCGAACCACCTCGCGCAGCGACTCGCGCGCCTGCTCGTCCGACGCCCGGTGGTCGGCCCAGGTGAAGGCCGCGAAAGCGATCACGATGAAGGCGGAGATGGTGACGGTGGAAATGCGAACAAGGCGAAGCGGCGTCATCGACCGGCGATCCATTCGTGCACCAATAAACCCCTAATCGGTCAAGGCATAAAGGATGCGAAAGGTGTACCTCGGAGGGACGACAACCGAAGGTCATAGCGGGGTTGACAAATCGACCTGGTCGAGGCGTTTCTTTGATGAAATCGGAAGGGTCGATGATGCTCAAGCCGCTGCCCACCCTGCGCCAGCTCCGCTACCTGGTGGCGCTGTCCGAACACCTCCATTTCGGCCGCGCGGCCGAGGCCTGCCTGGCGACCCAGTCGACCCTGTCGGCCGGGTTGCAGGAACTGGAGAGCCTGCTGGGGGTGACGCTGGTCGAGCGCACCCGGCGCAAGGTGATGCTGACCCCGCTGGGCGAACAGGTGGTGGCCCGCGCCCGCGAGGTGCTGCGCGGTGCCGAGGACATCACCGATTTGGCCCAGGCCTCGCGCGAGCCGTTGAGCGGCACCCTGCGCCTGGGCGTCATCCCCACCATCGGGCCCTATCTGCTGCCCAGGGTGCTGCCGTCCCTGCGCGAGGCCCATCCGCGCCTGCGGCTGCTGCTGCGCGAGGACCAGACCGCGCGCCTGCTGGACCGGCTGGCGGCCGGCGAGCTGGACGTGGCGCTGATCGCGCTGCCCTACGACGCGCCCGATGTCGAGACCCTGGACCTGGGCGAGGACCCCTTCGTGGTCGCCTGCCCGGCGGGCCATCCGTTGGCGCGGCTGGAGCGCGTCACCTCGGCCGACCTGGAGGGGGCCGAGTTGCTGCTGCTCGAGGAAGGCCACTGCCTGCGCGAGCACGCCCTCGACGCCTGCCACCTGCCCGGCCCGTCGCGCGGCGAGGGCGTGCTGGCCACCAGCCTGCCGACCCTGGTGCAAATGGTCGCCAACGGCCTGGGGGTGACCCTGCTGCCGGTGATGGCGGTGGAGGCCGGCGTCCTCGCCGGCACCGGCCTGGTCACCCGCCCGCTGGCCAAGCCGGCCAGCCGGGGCATCGGCCTCGCCTGGCGCCCGTCGAGCCCGCGCAAGGACGAGTTCCGGGCGCTGGGAGAGTTCCTTCACCCCCGCTCGTAGGTGCTCTTCACGACGCCCAGTGCGCAGGCCTGGGTCTCGCGCAGCCTCAGCCGGGCACGGACCGGCGAGCGGGCGAACAGGGGGATGCCGTCGCCCAGCAGCACCGGCATGGTGAAGATCTCCAGGCGGTCGATCAGGTCGGCGTCGAGGAAGGCGCGGATGGTCTGCGAGCCGCCGTTGATCCACACGTCGCCGCCGTCGCGTCGTGCCCGCAGATAATCGGCCAGGACCTCGGCCGGGCCGCAGAAGGCCTTGGTGTCGGGCGGTGTCGCGGCCATCTCGCGGCTGGTCATGACCACGGTGGTCTTGCCCGCATAGGGCCAGTCGCCCATGCCCATCACCTGGTCGAAACTGTTGCGGCCCATGACGATGGTACCGATGCCGGCCAGGAAATCGGCATAGCCGAAGTCCTCGGCCTGGAAGGGCTCCAGCCAGTCGAGGCCGCCGTCGGGGGCGGCGATGTGGCCGTCCACGCTGGCGGCGATGAAGACGCGGAGGCGGGGCGCGAACATGGAGCCCCGCCGGCCGTCAGTCGAACAGGCTGGAGACCGAGCGCTCTTCCGAAATGCGCTGGATCGATTCGGCCATCAGCGGGGCGATGGTCAGCTGGCGGATGTTGTGCGCCATCTTGACCGCCTCGGTGGCCGGGATCGAGTCGGTGATGACCAGTTCCTCCAGCGGCGAGGAGGTGACGCGGGCCACCGCGCCACCCGACAGCACGCCGTGGGTGACGTAGGCGGACACGCCGGTGGCCCCTGCCTTCATCAGCGCCTCGGCGGCGTTGCACAGGGTGCCGGCGGAATCGACGATGTCATCGACCAGGATGCATTTGCGGCCGCGCACGTCGCCGATGATGTTCATCACCTCGGACACGCCGGCGCGCTCGCGGCGCTTGTCGATGATGGCCAGGTCGGCGTCGATGCGGCTGGCGATGGCGCGGGCGCGGACCACGCCGCCGACGTCGGGCGACACGATCATCACGTCGGGGAAGCGGGCGCGGATGTCATTGGTGAACACCGGGGCGGCGTACAGGTTGTCCAGCGGGATGTCGAAGAACCCCTGGATCTGGCCCGAATGCAGGTCCAGCGTCACCACGCGGTCGGCGCCGGCGGTGGTGATCAGGTTGGCGACCAGCTTGGCCGAGATGGGGCTGCGCGGGCTGGACTTGCGGTCCTGGCGGGCGTAGCCGAAATAGGGGATCACCGCCGTGATGCGCCGGGCCGAGCCGCGCCGGAGCGCGTCGAGCGTGACCAGCAGCTCCATCAGGTTGTCGTTGGCGGGATAGCAGGTGGACTGGATGACGAAGACGTCCTCGCCGCGGACGTTCTCGTGGATCTCGACGAAGACCTCCATGTCGGAGAACCGGCGCACGCTGGCCTTGGTCAGCGACATGGTGAGGTATTCGGCAATCGCTTCCGCGAGGGGACGATTGCTGTTGCAGGCGAGGATCTTCATGTGGATTTACCCGTGGAGCGCGCTTGAGCCGTGGCGCCCTCGGCGGCGCCGTTTCCCCGTTGCCCGGACACCCGACCCCCCGGGCCCCCGCACGGGTCCGGACTGTGCCCGGGCGATCCATTGTTCGCCCCTGAAATCGGCCTCCGTATAACAGTCATGACATATTCTGTAAACGGGCTTGGGCCGACTCACCGACGTTCCGACGCCGCCTTGACCACCTCGCGGACCCCGGCGGCGCCGCCCTCGGCGATGTCGCGGGCCAGCGTCCCCCAAGGGCTTTCCAGCCTGCCGCGCGGCACCACGCCCTCTTGGTCGATGGTCGCCAGTTCGGCGTCGGCCTTGTCCCGGACGGTCCACGACACCACCACCGTCTCCTCGCCGGGCAGGCCGGGGATCACCGACAGCCTGGCCTCGACCGAATAGTCGCCACCCTGGTCGCGGACCACCAGGCCGGCACGGTCGAGGGCCTGGCGGGTGGCGCGGGCGAGCATGGCGTCGCCGTCCCCGGGCAGGCCCTTGAACGGCTTCACCGTCACCGACGGGCGGCTGGCGGCGGGGACGGCGTTGGTCCCGGGTGGGGACAGGTCGGGGTCGGTCAACCGCACCGCCAGCGCCTGGGCGGTGGCGTCGGCCTCGCGTTTGACCGCCGCCGGCCCCAGCCCGGCCCAGGCGGTGGGCGGCAGGGGCTGGAAGCGCAGGGGCTCGGCTTCGCCGCCGGGGGAGCGCAATACCCAGATCAGCCCGCGCTGGCCGCCGCGCTCGCCCGGCTCGGCCTCGACCACGTGGCCGAAGGCGGGACCGCCGCGGACCACCGCCGGCACCTCGTGCACCTCCAGCGCCTTGATCAGCGCCTCGGACAGGGCGGTGCCGTCGGGCAGGCCGTCGATGGGCCGCACCGTCAGCCCCCGCGCCAGCTTTGGTCGGGTCAAGGGCGGCGGCGGGCCGGCATGGCGGAAGGGCTGGGGAATCTCGCCGCAGCCGGCGGCGGCGGCGGCCAGCAGCAGGGTGCCGAACCGGCGGCGGTTCATGCGCCGCCCCCCACCATGGCGACGCAGGTGACCAGGGTGGCGAGGGCGGCGAAGGCCAGGAACATCAGTACATAGGGCACGGGATGCCTCAGCGTTCGAGCACGATGACGGACAGTTGGCGGCCGTAGTCCTTCTCGCCGCGCAGGGTGGCGCGGCGATAGCTGAAGAAGCGGCTCTCGTCGCGGCAGGTATCGGCGGGGACGCGGGTGACCTCGGTCACGCCCAGCCGCGCCAGCCGGCGCGACACGTAGCCGGGCAGGTCGAACAGGTGATGGCCGTCGCGGCGGCTGGGGGCGAAGAAGTCGGCGTTGGAGGCGTCCTCGGCCAGGAAGGGGGCGGGGAACTCGGGGCCCACCTCGTAGCTGCGCTGGCCGATGCAGGGGCCGACGGCGGCGACGATGTCCGGTTTGCGGGCGCCCAGTTGCACCATCTTGGCGATGGTATTGTCGAGGACCCCGCCCACCGCGCCCTTCCAGCCGGCATGGGCGGCGGCGACGATGCCGGCGCGGCCGTCGGCCAGCAGCACCGGCGCGCAGTCGGCGGTCAGAATGCCCAGCGCCACGCCGGGCTGGGCGGTGACCATGGCGTCGGCGCGCGGCGTCTCGCCCGGCCAGGGGCCCTCCACCACCGCCACGTCGGGGCTGTGGACCTGGTAGACGGTGACCAGCGCCTCGGTCGGCAGTTCCAACTGGGCCATGGCGCGGGCGCGGTTCTCGGCCACCGCGCGCGGGTCGTCGGCCGAGCCGGGGCCGCAGTTCAGCGACGCGTAGATGCCCGCCGACACCCCGCCCTCGCGGGTGAAGAATCCGTGGCGGATGCGGTTGACCTCGTTGAGCGCGGAAAGGGTGATCATCGCGGCCTTTCTCAGACGGCCAGGCCCGGTGGGGGCGGCAGCGCGGGGTGCGCCAGGGCCAGGACCTTGAACAGGGTGCCCATTTCGCCCGGGTCGATCAAGCGCCGCAATTGGCCCATCACCTCGGCCTCGACCTTCGGCCCGCCGGCAGCCGCCAGCATGGCGGCACGGGTCTCGATGCCCAGGGCGCGCAGGAAGTCGCCCTGGCCGACCGGCCCCCAGGCCCGCGCCGGGATGGCCGCCAACGCCAGGGATTCGAAGTCCACATGGGCGGTGATGTCGGCGGTGCCCGGCGACTGCAGCACCGGGTGGAATTTGTGGCGCTTGACCGCCTGCAGGGTGTCGCCCGCCGCCGCGCGGACGTGGCCGTAGTCTATGACCAGCGCCGTGCCGGGCTCGCGGGCCAGCCGGCGGCCGATGGCGGCGGCCAGCGCCCGGCCCTGCGGGCAGGTCTCGGCCACCGAACCGTCGGGGGCGTCGAGTACGTGGCCGGGCAGGTCGGGCATCGTCTCGGGGCCGAGGGTGAACTCGAAGCCGTGCGGGGTGCGGCCGACCAGCCGTTCGTGCCAGGCCCCGTCGCGCTTCTCGAACTGGCGGATGGGCAGGGCGTCGAACAGCTCGTTGGCGACCAGCACCAGCGGCCCCGTCGGCAAGTCCTCGAAGCGGTCGGCCCAGCGCACGTCGTGGCCGGCAAGGGTCTGGCGCTGCCGTTCGCGCAGGGACGGGCTGGTCTCCACCAGCCAGACCTCGGCGGCGGCCAGGAAGGGCGGCAGGGTCCTGGCGGCGCGCAACATGTCGGCCATCAGCGTGCCCCGGCCCGGTCCCATCTCGGCCAGGACGAATCGGGACGGCATGCCCAGCGACTGCCACACCACCGCGCACCACAGGCCGACGATCTCGCCGAACATCTGGCTGATCTCGGGGGCGGTGGTGAAGTCGCCGGCGGCGCCGAAGGGGTCGCGGCCGGCGTAATAGGCGCCGACCGCCTCGGCCATGAACTCGGACACCGGGATGGGGCCGTCGCGCAGGATGCGCTCGGCCAATCGGTCGGATACGGTCATCGGCTCCGCGCGGGCCTGGAGGGACGGTTCGCCCACCATATGACCCCGGCGCCGGCCAGCAGAAGGGGGATCGACAGCAATTGCCCCATGGTCGCGCCGCCCCACAGGAAGCCCAGATGGGCATCGGGCTGGCGGAAGAACTCGGCGATGATGCGGGCCAGGCCGTAGCCGATCAGGAACACCCCGGCGATGGTGCCCTTGCGGTCGCGGATCGGCCGCACCCGCCACAGCAGGTGCAGGATGACGAACAGCACCAGCCCCTCCAGCAGCGCCTCGTAGAGCTGGCTGGGATGGCGGGGGTCGGGGCCGCCGCCGGGGAAGATCATCGCCCAGGGAACGTCCGCGGCGACGCGGCCGAACAGCTCGCCGTTGATGAAGTTGGCGATGCGGCCGAAGAACAGGCCGATGGGCACCGCGCAGGTCACCACGTCGCCCACCGCGAACAGGTTCAACCCGCGCCGGCGCGAGAACAGGACGATCGCCACGATCACGCCCAGCGCGCCGCCGTGGAAGGCCATGCCGCCCTGCCACAGGAAGAAGATCTCCAGCGGATGGGTCAGGTAGTAGCCGGGCTTGTAGAACAGCACGTAGCCCAGCCGGCCACCCAGCACCACGCCCAGCGTCGCCCACACCAGGAAGTCGTCGACGTCGATCTCGCGCATGGCATGGGGCGGGCGGCGCACCAGCCACTTGATGTACTGCCAGCCCAGCATCAGCCCGGCGATGTAGGCGATGGCGTACCAGCGGATGGCGAAGGGTCCGATGGCGATGGCGATCGGGTCGATGTGCGGGTAGGCGAGGGCCAGGGTCACGGCGCCGGGCTCACTTGTAGCGGTCGGGCTTGTCCAGGTACTGCTGGACATATTTGGTGACGCCCTCCTCCAGCGAGGTGAACGGCTTGTCGTAGCCCGCGGCGCGCAGCCGGTCCATGTTGGCCTGGGTGAAGTACTGGTACTTGTCGCGGATGGCGATGGGGGTGTCCTGGAACTTGATGTTGGGCTCCTTGCCCACCGCCTTGTAGACGGCGTGGGCCAGGTCGAGGAACGACCGCGCCTTGCCGGTGCCGACGTTGAAGATGCCGTTGACCTGGGGATTGTCCAGCAGCCACATCATCACGTCGATGCAGTCGTCGATCCAGATGAAGTCCCGGAGCTGGCCGCCGTCCTTGTATTTGGGGTTGTGGCTGCGGAACAGGTGGAAGGCGGCGCCTTCCTTGGCATGCGGGTGGACCTGGGCCACCACGCTCATCTGCCCGCCCTTGTGGTACTCGTTGGGGCCGTAGACGTTGAAGAACTTGAGGCCGGCGAACTGCGGCGGCCGGCGCGAGCCCTGGGCGATCTTGCGCGCCACCCGGCGGTCGAACAGGTTCTTGGACCAGCCATAGGCGTTGAG
>JBFMHS010000195.1:0-12612 GCA_040751765.1 Pseudomonadota bacterium
GCAGCAGGTCGGGATCGGGGAAGTAGCGGTAGTCGTGGGCCTGCTCCTTCGAGCGCATGGACCGCGTCTCGCCCTTGGCCGAATCGAACAGGCGGGTTTCCTGGTCGATGGTGCCGCCGGATTCGTAGACGTCGATGTGGCGGCGCGCCTCGTACTCGATGGCCTGCTGCACGAAGCGGATCGAGTTGACGTTCTTGATCTCGCAGCGGGTGCGGAGCTCGGTCGAGCCCACCGGGCGCACCGAGACGTTGGCGTCGCAGCGCATGCTGCCTTCCTGCATGTTGCCGTCGCAGGTGCCCAAGTAGCGCAGGATCGAGCGCAGCTTGGTGAGGTAGGCGCCGGCCTCCTCGGGGCTGCGCATGTCCGGCTTGGACACGATCTCCATCAGCGCCACGCCCGACCGGTTGAGGTCGATGTAGCTCTTGGTGGGATGCATGTCGTGGATGGACTTGCCGGCATCCTGCTCCAGGTGCAGGCGCTCGATGCCGACCGCGCGGGTGGAGCCGTCGGGCAGGTCGATCAGCAGTTCGCCCTCGCCGACGATGGGCAACTCGTACTGGCTGATCTGGTAGCCCTGCGGCAGGTCGGCGTAGAAGTAGTTCTTGCGCGCGAACACGCTGGTCAGGTTGATCTTGGCCTTCAGGCCCAATCCGGTGCGCACCGCCTGCTCGACGCAGGTCTCGTTGATCACCGGCAGCATGCCGGGGAAGCCGGCGTCCACGAAGCTGACCTGGCTGTTAGGCTCGGCGCCGAACTCGGTGGCGGCGCCGGAAAACAGCTTGGCCTTGCTGATCACCTGCGCGTGGACCTCGAGACCGATGACGATCTCCCAGTCGCAGGTCTCGCCCTGAATCACGTAAGCCATCACACGCCCTCCGGAGCAGCGGTGAACCGGGCCGCGTCTTCCATCACGCCGGCCACCTTGAACACGGTCTCCTCGTCGAACGGGCGGCCGATCAGCTGAAGGCCGAGCGGCAGGCCGTCGGCGGACAGGCCGGCGGGCAGCGACAGGCCGGGCAGGCCGGCCAGGCTGGTGGGGATGGTGAAGACGTCGTTCAGCCACATGGTGACCGGATCGTCGTCGTTCTCGCCGATGCCGAAGGCGGCCGAGGGAGCGGTGGGGGTCAGGATGACGTCCACGCTCTCGAACGCCTTGCGGAAGTCCTCGGCGATCAGGGCGCGGACCTTCTGGGCCTTGGCGTAATAGGCGTCGTAATAGCCGGCCGACAGGGCGTAGGTGCCGATCAGGATGCGGCGGCGCACCTCCTTGCCGAAACCGGCGGCGCGGGTCTTCTTGTACATGTCGTCCAGCGACGTGCCGGGGACGCGCAGGCCGAAGCGCACGCCGTCGTAGCGGGCCAGGTTGGACGAGGCCTCGGCCGGGGCGATGATGTAGTAGGTGGGCAGCGCGTATTTGGTGTGCGGCAGGCTGATCTCCACCGGGGTGGCGCCGGCGGCCTTCAGCCACTCCACGCCCTGCTCCCACACCTTCTGGATTTCATCGGACAGCCCGTCGGGGCGGTATTCCTTGGGGATACCGACCTTGAGGCCCCGGATGTCGCCGGTCAGCGCCGCCTCGAAGGACGGCACGGGCATCGGCGCCGAGGTGCTGTCCTTGGGGTCGTGGCCGGCCATGGCCTCCAGCATGATGGCGCAGTCGCGCACGGTGCGCGCCATGGGGCCGGCCTGGTCCAGGGAACTGGCGAAGGCGACGATGCCCCAGCGCGAGCAGCGGCCGTAGGTGGGCTTGATGCCGGTGATGCCGCAGAAGGCGGCGGGCTGGCGGATCGAGCCGCCGGTGTCGGTGCCGGTGGCGCCCATGGCGATGCGCGCCGCCACGGCGGCCGCCGAGCCGCCCGACGAGCCGCCGGGAACCAGCTTCTTGGAGGGCTCGGACTTGCTCTTCCACGGGTTCTCGACCGGGCCGTGATAGGAGGTGATGTTGGCCGAGCCCATGGCGAACTCGTCCAGGTTCAGCTTGCCCAGCGAGACCGCGCCGGCACGGGCCAGGTTGGTGGTGACCGTGCTCTCGTACTGGGGCTTGAAGCCGTCCAGGATGTGGCTGGCCGCGGTGGTCGGCACGCCCTTGGTGCAGAACAGGTCCTTGATGCCCAGCGGGATGCCTTCCAGGATGCCGGCGGTGCCGGCCTGGCGGCGCATGTCGGAGGCCTTGGCGGCGTCGAGGGCCAGCTCGGGCGTCTCGGTGATATAAGCGTTCAGCGCCCGCTTGGCGGCCATGGTGTCGATATGGGCCTGCGCCAGCTCGACGGCGGTGAACTCGCCCTTGGCCAGCCGGTCGCGGGCCTCGGCGATGGTGAGGGAGGTGAGGTTGCTCATTACTCGACCACCTTCGGCACGGTGAAGAACCCGTCGGCCCCGTCGGGGGCGTTGGCGAGAACGGCGTCGGTCTGGTTGCCGTCGGTGACCTCGTCCTTGCGCATGGGCAGGGTCATGGCGGCGACCGACGTCATCGGCGCGACGCCGTCGGTGTTCACCTCGGACAGCTGCTCGACGAAGGTCAGGATGTTGGACAGCTCGCCGGCGAGGTGGTCGAGTTCCTCGTCGGGAACCTCGATGCGCGCGAGTTCGGCGATGGCGCGAACGGTGGATTTGTCCAGCGACATGCGGTGGGACTCTCCCGGAAAGGCTTGCATTTGGCGAAATCGTGGCGGACGTTAGCACCCGCTTCCGCCATCCGCAACCCGGGAAGCCGGGGTATCGGAGAGCAACCCACCATGACCACCATCACCGCGACCGACCGCTATGTCTCGTTCACCGGCATCGACTGCGAGGGCAACGCCAAGATCGTCATCGACCGCGTGCTGGACCTGACCCGCGATCCGGCGCTGGACAACAAACTGTGGATCCGCTTCCGCGAGCGCCTGGCCGAGGCCGGCAAGGTCGGCGCCCGCAAGGCCGATGAACTGTGCCTCGCCTGCGCCCACACCTATTACATCGAGGAACTGTTCGAGGCCGCCGGCGACGCCCAGGGTCTGGACGCCCTGCGCAGGCTGGAGGACGAATGCTGCTGACCCTGCCCGAGTTGAAGGCCGCCATGGGCCGTGACCAGCGCATCATGGGCCTGGACCTCGGTACCAAGACCATCGGCCTCGCCCTGTCCGACGTGTCGCGCACGGTGGCGACGCCCTTCGACACCATCCGGCGGGTCAAGTTCACCAAGGACGCCGAGGCCCTGCTGGCGATCATCGACAAGCAGGGCGTCGGCGGCTTGGTCCTCGGCCTGCCGGTGGAGATGGACGGCAACGAAGGCCCGCGCTGTCAGTCGACGCGCGCCTTCGCCGCCAACCTGCTCAAGCTGCGCGACATCCCCATCGCCCTGTGGGATGAGCGCCTGTCCACGGCGGCCGTCACCCGCACGCTGCTGGAAGCCGACACCAGCCGCGCCCGCCGCGCCGAGGTGGTCGACAAAATGGCCGCCGCCTACATCCTGCAAGGGGCGTTGGACGCGCGGTGATCCGGCGCCCTATTCCGCCGCCCCCTTCCTTTCGTGCCGGCCTTCGGCGAATTCCTCGATCATCTTGGCGCAGAAGGCATCGAGGTCGCCGGGGTTGCGGCTGGTGACCAGGCCCTTGTCGGTGACCACCGGCTGGTCGCTCCAGTCGGCGCCGGCGTTGGTCAAGTCGGTTTTCAGCGACGGCCAGCTGGTGACCTTGCGGCCCTTGGCGACGCCTGCCTCAACCAGCAGCCAGGGGCCGTGGCAGATGGCGGCGACCGGCTTGCTGGCGGCGAAGAAGGCCCGGGCGAATTCCACCGCCTTGGGCTGGATGCGCAATTGATCGGGGTTGGCGACGCCGCCGGGCAGCATCAGGGCGTCGTAGTCGTCGGCGCGGGCGTCTTCCAGCGTTCGGGCGACCTTGACGCTGTCGCCCTTGTCGTAGTGCTTCCAGCCCTGGATCGAGCCGCCGTGGGGCGCCACCACCTCGACGGTGGCGCCGGCCCTTTCCAGCGCCTGCTTGGGCACCGTCAGCTCGCTCTGCTCGTAGCCGTCGGTCGCCAGGATGGCGACCTTCTTGCCGTCCAGTTTGCCCGCCATCGCGGCCTCCTTTGGTGGGTGGAACAGCCAACCAACACCTCGGGCGGGGGGTGGGTTCGCCTCGCGCCGTAGATGATGGAAATTGAATAAAAAGCACTTGATCGACGTGTGCGCTTCGGTCTAGGCTCCCTCTCCACAAGCCGTCCGCCATCTTGGCGCGACGGCTTTTTTCGTCCCCAGGGACGGCGGGGAAAGAGGGGGAAGTGCCATGCTGGTGTGGGAAGAGGGCTACAAGATCGGCCACGAGGAGATGGATGCCGAGCACCTGATCCTGTTCTCGCTGCTCAATCAGCTGGACACCAACATCAACGCCGACATGGCCGGCGACTGCGTGGCCGACGTGGTCCGCGCGCTGGGCGCCTATATCGACTACCACTTCGCCCACGAGGAGGCGCTGATGCGGTCGTGGGGATATCCCGGCCTGGAGGCCCATTCAGCCAAGCATCACGACTTCATGGGCGAACTGGCGCGGCTGCGCCGCGATGCGCTGTCGGGGGACAATCTGACGGCGGCGCTGCGGCTGCGGGGCTTCGTCCTCGAATGGCTGCTCGGCCACATCCTCGCCGAGGATGCCGAATACGCCCGGTTCATCGCCGCCGCCAGGGCGGACAAGCAGACGGCCTGAAGGCCGCGCGGGAACCGGCCCGGAAAACGCGGCCGGACCCAAGGGAGAGGGAATCTGAGGAGGGGAGGTCACCATGCGCGTGACTGAATCGGAACGTGCGTTCCTGCACGAACTGCATGCGGTGAAAAAGGACCCGCTCGGCAAGCGGATCATCCATTTCTTCGTCTCGCTGGCGCCCAACACCGGCGAGACCACCAGCCGGATCGACAACGCCAAGACCTTCATCAAGCGGGCCTTCGCGAAAAGCCCGTATTGCGAGGTGTTCCACGCCCACAACGGCGACATCTTCGTCACCTATTCGCACATCACCATCTCGGACGTGCTGGCGGCCTGTACCAAGGTCGAGAAGCTGTTCTGCGAGAGCGCCGTGCTGTCGGTGAAGAACGCCTACAACGAGTACGGCTTTTACAAGGTGGCCGACGCGGTCAAGGAGATCGACAAGGTCTTCGCCGCCTTCAAGTCGATCATCGCGCAGTCGCAGCCCGAGCCGGACCGCCTCAGCAAGCGCCCGCTGACCCCCGAGGGGTTGACCTTCCTGGCCGACAAGCTCCGCGGTGCCGACCTGCGCAGCTGCATCTTCAACCAGCCGGTCTATTTCATCGGCAACAAGGTGCCCTCCATCGAGTTCCTGGAGTTCTACATCTCGACCCAGCAGATCGAGAGCATCTTCCTGCCCGACACCAACCTGCTGGGCAATGTCTGGCTGTTCCAGGCGCTGAAGGAGGATTTCGACCGCGCGACCCTGCGGGCGGTGGCCAAGGAGATCACCGAGTACCGCCACAAGTCGTTCAGCGTCAATGTCGGCCTGTCCACCATCCTTGGTCGTGAATTCGCCGATTTCTGCGACGCGCTGCCCTCCAAGCTGGCCGGCCGCACCGTCCTGGAGGTCCACAAGACCGACCTGGTGCAGAATTTCGGCATGATGAAGGACGTCCGCCAGTTCGCCGACGAGCGCGGCATGAAGATCTGCGTCGACGGCGTCGACTGGCGCGACTTCGAGGTGCTGTGCCTCGAACGCCTGAAGCCGCACTTCATCAAGGTGGTGTGGCACAACGACCTTCTGTCGGCGCCCCAGGGCGAGCTCCATCATTTCGTCAACGCGGTCAAGGCTCACGAGACCAGCGAGATCGTGATGTCGCGCTGCGACAACCCCAAGGCCTTCCCGCTGGCCCGGACGCTGGGCATCCGCTACGTGCAGGGCCGCCTGGCCGACCAGTTCTTCAAGACCGGGATGGAGCTGTGACCGGGTGGGTGACCAGGGCGATGCCCACGGCGATGGGAAGGATGCCGGCCAGGTCCGGCCAGTGCACCGGCTCGCCCAGCGCCGCCCAACCGAACAGCAGGCCCAGCGGCGGCATCAGGAAGTGGTAGGCGCTGGCCGCGGTGGCCGATCCGGCGCGCAGCAGGTGGAACCATAGGGCATAGCCGCCCACAGACACCGCCAGCGCCGTCCACGCCAGCGAGGCGGCCAGGCCGGCGGTCGGCCGCAGCGCCCCCACGTCCTCGGCCAGCAGGGCGACCGGCGCCAGTGCCAGTCCGGCGGCCAGCACCATCACCGCATTGGCCTCCAGGATGCTCCGGGTCAGGCCGGCGCGCTTGAAAGCGATGGTGCCGGCCACCAGCGACACCAGGGCGCCCACTGCCAGGGCCATGCCGCCGGGGTCATCGCCCACGGCCAGGCGCTGGCGCACGATCACCGCCACCCCAGCCACCCCCAGCAGCAACCCGGCCAGCTTGCGGGCGGTCAGCCGCTCGCCCAGCACCGGGGCGGCCACCAGCGCCGTCAGCACCGGGTTGGCCGATACGATCAGCGTCATCAGCCCCGACGGCACCCGCGTCATCCCCACGAACACCAGCCCCAGATAGAGCGCGTTGTTGAGCACGCCCAGCCCGGCCAGCAGCGCCACCTCGCGCCCTGTCAGCCCCCTGAAGCCGCCCAGGGCGGCCAGGACCGCAGTCAGGGTCAGGCCGGCGGCCAGGAAGCGCAAGGTCAGATAGGTCAGCGGCGGGGCGTCGGCCAGCCCCAGCTTGCCGGCCGCGAAGGCCGAACTCCAGATCACGCAGAACCCCAACACCAGCAGGGCATATCTGGCATCCCTCATCACGGCCTCCTGTTCCAAAGATGCCTTCAGGGTGGCCCTGCCACTTCCTATTTGGAAATTAAATGGTAAGATACATTTTATTCGTAAAATGGATGGAGGCGATCCCGCCATGCCCGCCGACCTGGACATCGACCTGTTGCGCAGCTTCGTGGCCGTGGTGGATGCCGGCGGCTTCACGCGCGGCGCCGAGCGCGTCCACCGCACCCAATCCACCGTCAGCCAGCAGATCCAGCGGCTGGAGGAGGCGGCGGGCAGCGTGCTGCTGGTGCGCCAGGGGCGGCTGGTAGCGCCGACCGAGGAGGGCGTGCGCCTGCTGGCCTATGCCCGCCGCATCCTGACCCTGCACGAGGAGGCCCGCCAGATGCTGGCCGCCGAGGGACCCGGCGAGGTGGTGCGGCTGGGAAGCCCCGAGGATTTCGCCACCAGCCACCTGCCGCGGGTGCTGGCCGGCTGGGCGCGGTCGCGGCCCCGGCTGCGGGTGGAAATGCGTTGCGACCTGTCGGCGGCGCTGCGGCGCGATCTCGATCGCGGCGATCTCGACCTGGCGGTGGTCAAGCAGCTGCCCGGCACCGCCGGCGGCCTGGGCGTCTGGCGCGAGCCCCTGGCCTGGGTGGCGGCAACGGGCTTCGAGCCGGGGGAGACGGTGCCGCTGGTGGTCTATCCCCATGGCTGCCACTACCGCAACCATGCCATCCATGCGTTGGAGGCGGCGGGCCGGCGCTGGCGGGTCGCCTATGCCAGCCCCAGCCTGACCGGGCTCAAAGCGGCGGTGGCGGCCGGGCTGGGCGTGAGCCCGCTGCCGGCCACGGCGGCGGCCGGCGGGCTGGCGGCGGTGGGAGGGTTGCCGGCGCTCCCGGACAGCGAACTGGGCCTGTACCTGGCCCCCGGCCCGGTGCGGCCGGCGGTGCGCGACCTCGCCGACCACGTCCTGGCGAGCCTGGACGGGGCGCCGCTGGCCGCCTAGGATTCATTCTTCGGCGTTCCGCGCCCCTCGGCCGAGCGCTTGTTCATTCGCAGCTCTCCGCCGAGCTTCCGGTCGGCGGCCGGCTTGGGTGGCCCGGCCAGGCCGGTATCGATCCCATGGCCGCCGGCGACGACGTGGTCGCCGCGCCGGCCTGGGTCGGGCAGGCTGTCGGCGGCGCCCCGTTCTGGCTCGCCGGAGCCGCCGGCGCCGGTCGCACCGCCCGGGCTGGGCTGATTGGTGGCGCGGTCGGTGCCGGTCTTGTCGGGGATCGTGCCGGGGGTGGGATCGGTCACGGCGTCGGGGGGTCGACGGTTGTGGGTCGCCATGGGGTCTCCTTTCGGCGCGGACTCATGTCAACACGCGGCGCCATCCGCGGGTTCCCTTCCCCTTGTCGCGCCGTCCCCGCGCGCGTAAGGTGCGGGCGGGGTGGGCCGGTTCCTGGCCGCCGGGGATGTGATGTGATGCGTTTCGCCTGGACCTTCTTCGCCGGATTGACCTTCGCGGCACTGACCATGCTGGTCAGCGCGCCGTTGCTGGTGGCTGCCGGGCTGGCGGCGTGGCTGCTGCGGGGCGAGACCTGGACCACGCTGGCCGGCGAATCCTTCTTCGCCGTGCGCGACGTCCAAGGCCGCACCGCCGGCCAGATGGTCAACGTCACCTTCCGCACCGTCATGGTCGCCATGGCCGGCGAGATGCGGCCGCGCCGGCTGCTGCTGCGGCTCGAGGTGCGCGACCCGGATGTCTTCACCGTCCAGCAGGGTTCGGGCCGGGTGCGGCTGGATGCCTGGGCCCTGGACGACGCCGCCGACCTCAGGCAGCAGGCGTTGTACACCATCGTCGCTCCCGGCCGCGCCGCCAGCATCGAGCCCGACGGCGTCCTGGTGGTGGAAAAGGGCTCGCGCCGCAGTGCCTATTCCCTGGCCAGCGGCGCCTGGCTTTTCGACGCCGACACCCCCACCGCGCATTTCCCGATCGCCACCGGACGCGACCGCTATGTGGCGGTGGTGGCCGCCGACGACGACCTGCCGGGCGGGGCCATCGCCGTTCTGACCTATGCCAGCGCCCACCAGCCCATCCGCCGGCTGCTGCTGACCGCCGCCGACTCCACCCGCGCCCGCATCCTGCGCACCGCCGTGGGCCTGACCCGCCCGGTGTCGAGGGTCGAGGAGACCGGCGGCCGGGTGATCGAACTGCCGCTCCCGGCGGGCACGCTGCGCCTGCCCATGGACGGCGACGACCTCGACCTCTCCCGGGCCACCGTCCCGGCCGGCCTGGCGATCACCGAGGTCAGGCCGTGGAGGTAGAGCCCGTCACCCCATCATCCGCCACCACCGCTGGGCCTCGGCGGCGGTCCATTCGGGGCCGTGGCCGCTGAACAGCAGCGCGTCGTCGGGCAGCAGGCCGAGCAGGCGGCCGATCGAGGACCACAGCGCCTCCTCGCTGCCGCCGGGCAGGTCGGTGCGGCCGACACCGTGGCGGAACAGGGTGTCGCCGGTCAGCACGAAGCCGCCGAAATCGTAGCAGACGCCGCCGGGGGTGTGGCCGGGGGTGGCAATCACCCGCACCGGCAGCCCACCCAGGTCGAGCGACGGCTCGCCGTCGAAATAACGCATGGCGCCGGGGCCTTCCTGGGCTTCGCCGGTGAAGGCGCGGGTCAACTCGCTGGCGCGGTCCACCACCGGCTTCTCGGCGGCGTGGGCGACGGTGGCCACCCCGTGGGCCTGCTCCACCGCGCGGGCGGCGCCCAGATGGTCCGGATGGCCGTGGGTCAGCCACACCGCCTTGACCACGCCGCCCAGGGACTCCAGCGCCACCAGGATGCGCGGCGCGTCACCGCCCGGGTCGACCACCACCATGTCGCCGCTGGCGCGGTGGCGGACGATGTAGCTGTTCTCGTACCAGGGCGGGCTGGTGACCACCACCGACAGCGAGAAGTCGCCGAAGTCGCCGAGATGCTGGAAGCTCATGCCGCTCTCCGAAGTGCCCGAATGGGCCTTCCGTATAGCCCAGCTCGGGCCCGGCTTCCAGGCGCGTGCGGCGTTTACCGGCTGGTAAGGCCGGTCGGCCGAGACTAAAAGGCTTTTCGTTTCTTCTCTTTGCGACCGGATCCTCCGCCACCATGACAGACAGCAGCATCGACCCGTTCCCCACCGCGCGCGAGGAATCCGACGGTCTCGCCCCCGACGGCGACGGCCGCACCGCCCAGACGGCGTCGCCGGCCTACCGCCTGGCCTTCGAGGACGTGGATTTCCTGCTGCGCCAGGACCTGCGGCCGGTGCGCCTGCAACTCGAGCTGCTCAAGCCCGAGCTGCTGCAGCAGGAACTGGGCATCCGCTCGACGGTGGCGGTGTTCGGGTCGGCCCGCATTCCCCATCCCGACGAGGCCGCCCGCCAGCTCGCCGAGGCCGAGGCCGCCGCCCACGCCAATCCCCACGACCGGATCCGGGCCCGCCAGCTGGCCATCGCCCGCCGCATGCTGGCCAACAGCCGCTATTACGAGGAGGCGCGGCGCTTCGCCCAGATCGTCACCAATACCTGCGTCGGCCAGCACATCAGTGACTTCGTGGTCAAGACCGGCGGCGGGCCGGGCATCATGGAGGCCGCGAACCGGGGCGCCGACGACCTGGGTGGGAAGTCCATCGGCCTGAACATCGTCCTGCCCATGGACCAGGCGCCCAATCCCTACATCACCCCCGAGCTGTGCTTCCGCTTCCACTATTTCGCCATCCGCAAGATGCACTTCCTGACCCGGTCCAAGGCGCTGGTGGTCTTCCCCGGCGGCTTCGGCACCATGGACGAGCTGTTCGAGGCGCTTACCTTGATCCAGACCGGCAAGATCGAGCCTATCCCGGTGCTGCTGTTCGGGCGCGAGTATTGGGAGCGGGTGGTCAACATCGACGCCATGATCATGGAGGGCATGATCAGCCCCGACGACAAGGACCTGATCACCTACGTGGAGACGGCCGAGGAGGCCTGGGACCACATCGCCGAGTTCTACCGCCTTCCTCGCTAATTCCTTCGTATGGTAGGGTAAGGACCCGATGTCGTTTCTTATCCTTTTGGACTAGTATCCGGATCACAGCGGGGGCGCCGGCGACCGGTCACACCGACGGGGCAAGGGGGCTTGGCCCCGGGCCGGCACTCCCGCGACGGACTCCCTGGGGGGGGAGGGGGCGGCACCTCGATTCCAAGCGACCAGCCAGGGGCTGGAATCGAGGTGCCGAGCGCCCCACCCGGCCACCGCGCCACCTATGATCCAATTCCTCGAATTTCACCTACCGGACACGCGTCCCCGGTGGCGCGTCGACGCGCACGGGAGTATGATTTCCCAAGGGATGAAGTCTCACGGGAGGTTGCCATGACGACCAATATCCTCAGCGTGATCGCCGCCATGGCGGAAGTGGCCACCGTGACCCCGAAGGGCGAGGCCACCCGGCCCAAGCAGCCGGTCATCACCATCTCGCGCGATTACGGCTCGGGCGGCGACATCATCGCCAGCCGGCTGTGCCAGCGCCTGCACCTCCCGCTCTATGACGAGGAAGTATTGCGGCAGGTGGCGGCCCGCCTCCAGGATGACCCGGCCATCGTGCGCATGCTCGACGAAGGCTTCGGCCGCTCCAAGGACATGTGGCTGTACCGGCTGTTCTCGGGCAAGGACGTCAGCCCCGATGCCTATCGCGACACCCTGATCAAGGTGGTCATGAGCCTGGGCAAGCTGGGCGGCGTGATCATCGGGCGCGGCGCCCACGTCATCCTGCAGGAGTCCTGCGCCTTGCGGGTGCGGGTCGCGGGCTCGGCCGAGGTCTGCGCCAAGCGCATGTCCGACGCCGGCCACGGCACCTACGAGGAGCAGCTCGCCATGGCCCATGACATCAACCACCGGCGCGGCAAGTTCGTGTGGGAGGTGTTCCATTCCCGGCTGTCCGACGCCGGCGCCTTCGACCTCACCATCAACACCGACCGCATGGGCGATTTCGAGGACGCGGTGGAGATGCTGGTGGTCATGGCCCAGGCGATCCATGAAGGCCGGGTGCTGCGCGACGGGGTCGTCAAGGGATAGCGGCGGGCCTCAGCCCGCCATCTTGACCGCCGTCGCCACCGAGGTGGGCGGGTTGCCCAGCGCCCTGCTGATGGTCTTGGACAGTGCGACGCTGCGCTCCAGGTCGGTGAAGGCGATCTGGCTGGGATCGGCGTCCAGGCGCTTGGCGATCTCCAGAAGCTCTGCCACCGGGGCCTTGTGGGCCTCGGCAGGGGTGTTGCGCATGCGGCCCAGCATGTCCTCGGCGACCAGCGTCAGCTTGTGGGTATAGGGGATCAGCGTCGGGCCGTCGCCGACGCCATCGCGGATGCAGGCGGCGATGTGGCCGACCAGCCAGTCCACCTGCACGGCGTGGCGTTCGATCTTGATGCGGTTGAGCGTCGCCGCCCCCTCGCGCACCTGCTGCCACAGCCGGCCGTCGTCGATGCCGGTCAGGCGGGCCTTGAGCGGATTGGGCGCCTCCAGCATCGGCGCCGAGTGGCTGTCGAAGGCACGCACCTTGGCGCGGCGGTCGGGGCCGGTGTAGTCATGGGTGATGACGAACGGCTTGCGGGCGCGGGCCAGCTTCTCGATGCGCATGATCAACTGATCGGGCACCACCGGCGTTAGCAGCAGATCGTCGGCGCCGGCGTCGATGACCTTCTTCACGTAGTCGGGCTCCGCGCTGGACAGCAGCACGATCACGATGACGAACGGGTTGGTGCCCAGGCGCTGGTTGCGCATCTCCTGGATCAGGTAGTTGACGTCGCTGTTCTCCAGCTCGCTTGAGGTGACCAGCAGGTCGACGGCATCGTGCTCCAGGGTCTCGTGAAGCTTCACGAAACTGGC
>JBFMHS010000196.1:0-2448 GCA_040751765.1 Pseudomonadota bacterium
GAGGGGCTGAAGGCTGCCGTCGCCCGGGTGCTGAACGCCACCTGGCAGCGCTGCCGGGTCCACTTCATGCGCAACGCCCTGGCCCATGCCGGCAAGCAGGGCCGCCGCGTCGTCTCCGCCTTCATCGGCACCGCCTTCGCCCAGGACGATGCCGGCGCCGCCCGCGCGCAATGGCGCCAGGTCGCCGACCAGCTCCGCCCGCGGGTGCCGAAATTGGCCACCCTGATGGACGAGGCGGAAGTCGACGTGCTGGCCTACATGAGCTTCCCGGCCGCGCACCGGACCAAGCTGCACTCGACCAATCCGATCGAGCGCCTCAACGGCGAGATCAAGCGCCGCACCGAGGTGGTCGGCATCTTCCCCAACGAGGCCGCCATCACCCGCCTGATCGGCGCCATCCTCTTGGAGCAGAACGACGAGTGGGCCGTCCAGCGCTCCCGCTACATGACCCTGGAATCCGTCGCCCCCTTGGGCGATGATCCCTTGACCAGCCTGCCGCCCCTCGCGGCAGCCTGATCAACCGGCCAAACCCGCCGGAGACCAAACGGCGACCGCGCTGTTACACCAATCCCTGGGACATGATCGATCACCACATTCCGCTCCATTGGCCGGCAGGTCTGGCCCATCAAGCCAAACCTGCCGGTCGAAACCGATCAGCCGGTGATCCGGTAGACCCGACCGCGTCCCTCGACTTTCTCGCTGGTGACCTCCAGGCCCAGCTTTTTCTTCAACGCCCCGGCGATGGCGCCGCGCACCGTATGCGCCTGCCAGCCGAAAGCGGTGGAGATCTCTTCAATGCTGGCTCCTTCGGGTCGCTTCAGCATGGCGACCAGAGCTTCCTGCTTGCTGCCCTCGCGGGTCCTGCGGACGGCTTGCCCCTCCGTCGCGGCGTCGGCCTCCGCAGGCGCGGTTTCCGACTGGTCGGCCATGTTTGCTGCCGGTTCTTCTTCCGGAGCCGTGTCAGCCTGCATGCCCAACGCCTCGTAGGCGGCGGGCGTGGCCCGCAGGGTGAGCGGATTGCCGTCATCATCCTCGCGCCAGACCGGGGCACCGGGTTCCGCAGCGATTTCCTCGGCCAGTTCTTTCTTGATCAGGCTGGTCAGCACCATGTTGATCGCGCCGCCCTTCAGATTGGCGGTGACGGGCAGCAGGAATCCGCCATCGCGGGCGCAGGCGGCGGACAGGATGACGGCCTGGGTGTCGGAAAGCTGGGTCATGGGGGTGGTACTCCAGGGATGGCGCGGGCCAATCCCGCCGCCTGTACCACCCCGAGCCCCGCCGGCTTGAAGCTGGTCGGGGCGAAAGGGAAACCCGTTGGTTACTCGGCGAATTCGCCCTCCTGGAAGGCGCTGTCGGTGATGCGCTTCAGCATCCCGGCGTAGTGGGCCATGGTCCCGGCGTGGCCCCAGTTGATTTCGTCGGACGCCCAATTGAAGTGATCGGCGCTCAAGGTCTGGAGCCGGGCCAGCATGGCGTCGAATTCGGCCTTCTTGGCGAGAAAGGCGTCGACGGCCTTGGTGTTGTCGCTGCGCTTCATCGTGGCGTCCTCCGCTGTTCGTGAGGACATCCAACGCTCTGTCGGCTCGACACATCAACCGATTAAGACACTAATTTTATTGCTTATTTCAGCGGAAACCGATCATGGGATTGTCCGTCCGCGAATACGCGCGCAGGCGTGGCGTCAGCCATACCGCCGTGCGCAAGGCGGTGCAGACGGGACGGATTCCCCAAGAGCCCGACGGCACCATCGACCCGGTGAAAGCCGATGCTGCCTGGGACGCCCAAACCGATCCCGGCAGAAGAACGGCGACGGCCCCGAAGCCGGTCATTGAAACGCCGATTTTAGCGCCGCCCGCGCCCCAACGGGAATCCGCCCCGACCACCGCCGGGGCCACCTTCGCCCAGGCCCGCACGGCCCACGAGGTGGCCAAGGCCCAGAAGGCCCGCATTCAGGTGGATCGCCTCAAGGAAGAGGTGGTCGATCGGGCGCGGGCCACCGCCCTGATGTTCAAGCTGGCCCGCCAGGAACGCGATGCCTGGATCACCTGGCCCGCCCGGGTGGCCGGGCAGATGGCGGCCGAAATCGGCATCGACCCGCATGTGATGCAGACCCTGCTGGAAGCCCATGTCCACGCCCATCTCGAAGAACTCGCCGCCATCGAGCCGAACTTCCGATGAGGCGTTCGGGTTCCGGGGCGCGGATGCGGTGTTGCAGGCATGGCAGGAGGGCATGCGCCCCGACCCGCGCCTGACCGTGTCCCAATGGGCCGACCAGCACCGCATGCTGTCGAGCCGGGCCTCGGCGGAACCGGGCAGGTACCGCACCGCCCGCACACCTTATATGCGCGACATCATGGATGCGCTCTCGCCCACCAGCCCGGTGCAGCGAGTGGTGTTCATGAAGGCGGCCCAGGTGGGGGCGACCGAGGCTGGCTGCTGCTTCATTGG
>JBFMHS010000197.1:0-3871 GCA_040751765.1 Pseudomonadota bacterium
CATCCTGCTGCTTTCCGCCGCGACGCTGACGGGCTGCACCGCCTACGAAACCAATTCCCAGCTGGTGACCGCCCCCGCCGACCCGGTGCCGGTAGTCACCAACGACGGTTTCTACGACGGCGGCGTCTTCGACCAGGACCTGCTGAACCCGGAGCCGGGCGAGATCACCCGGGAGCCGCTGTGAGGAGGGACGCATGAGAACCATCCTGGCGACGGCCCTGTTGGCCGCCCTGGCCCTGCCCGCGCCGGCCCAAGAGCTTGCCGGCTGGAACCCCGGCGTGATGAGCGGCGGCTTCCTGGCCAGCCGGCTGTTGCAGCGGGAGGTGTTCGGAACCGGCGGCGAAGAGATCGGCGAGATCGACAACCTTGTCCTCGGGCCCGGTGGCGAGGTCCGCGCCATCGTCGTCGAATCCGGCGGGATCGGGCCGCTGGGCGACGTGGAGTTCCGCGTTCCCTGGCGGCAGGTCGACTTCGCGCCGGGATTCGAATCAGCGCGGGTGCCGGTGGCCGACGAGCGCATCGAGGACTTCGACCTCGGCGACGGCTTCCGCCTGGAGCCGGGGGAATGGCTGGCCCGCGACGTCATCGGCGATCCGGTGAACCTGGTCGGCCAGGATGCCTTCGGCGAGGTGGAGGATCTGGTGCTCGGCCGCGACGGCCGCCTGGTCGCTATCCTCATCGAGGGCGGAGGGTTGGGCGCCGAGGCTCTGTACGCGGTGCCGCCGGCGCTGGGCTCCTTCGATCCCGGGCACTACGCCGTCAACCTTCCCTACACCCCCCTGGAATTGGGCACCCTCAACCCCTTCCAGGAGGAGGCCCTGCTGCCGCCCGAGGACCCCTTCGCCGACAACCCGGGAGGACCCAACCGATGATCCGCTGGATCGCCGCCGCCGCGCTGCTGGCCGTAGGCGGATGCTCGTGGCTGTACGACAGCCCCTATGAGGAGGCGCTGTATACCGGCCCGCCCATCGAGCCGCCGCCCACCTCCAACGGCATGCGCGATCTCGAGGCCGCCCTGCCGTACGAGCAATCACCGTGGTTCGACGAGGACCGCCTGAACCTGCCGCCAGACTCGCCGGTCCAGGCCTACGAGGCCCCCGAGGACCACGAGATGCTGGACCTGGTCGAACCGCCCCTGGGGGAAGAGCAGCAGGCGGAGGGGTTGCTGTTCGAGGAGCCGTTCGACGAGGTGCCGGCCGAGGAATACTATGATCCTGAATGAGCGCGGAGGACCCCTCCGGATGGGGGGCCTCCGCTCGGCGCGGCGGCCGTCAGTCCCCCAGCTTGGTGGCCGGCGGCGTCGGTTCGCCCAGGAATTCGGGAGTGGCGGCCAGTTCGCCCATGGTGACGCCGGCCACCAGCTCGTCCCCGGTCGGCGCCGGCGACAGGGACTGCCAGTCCAGGGCGATGCGCTTCTTGTCCACGCCCACGGCGGCCAGGTCCTCGCCCACGTCGATCACCGCCACCAGTTGGCCGTCGCGCATCACCACGTCCGAGATGGTGCCCAGCTCGTTGCCGGCCTGGGTGCGCACGGTGGTGCCGATGACCTTGGAGAAATGGCCCTCGCCCATGGGCTGGGCGGTGCCCTGGGGCGCCTGCTGGTCCTGGGCCTGCTGGTTCGCCACGGGGTCCTGGGCCTGCTGGGCGTGGGCGGCGGCTCCGGCCAGGGCCAGGGCCACGGTGATGGCGGCGACTTTCATGGTTTCCTCCTTGCTTGCTATTCGACGGCCTGCGCCACTTCGCCCCACCGCGACCGCAGGTCGTCCATGGCGGCGGCGAAGTGGATGCGCTTGGTCTCCCAGTTGGGTCCACCCGTCTGCACCAGGGCCTGCCAGTTCTGCTTGGCGGCACGGAAGGCGTCGCGCAGGGCGCGCACCTCGGGGTCTTCGTCGCCCAGTTCCAGCGCCACCCTGTCGATGCGGTTCTCCCACCGCGCCAGGTCGACGGCGAGGTCCCGTTCGATGCGCTCGCGCTCGGGCGAGGCGATGCGGTCGGGGGTTTCCTCCAGCGGCCGCAGCGCCGGGGCGGGATCGCGGGTGATCCGCGGCTGGAGGGCCAGCACCTGGGGCGCCGGCGCCGTGATCACCACCCGCACCGGCTCCTGCTCGACCCTCACCCACCGGCGCGGCACCTCGTAGAACCGGCCGCCCTCGGCGCGGCGGACGACGATGGATTCGACCTCGCCGATGCGGTTGAAGACGAAGCCCTCGACGGTGCCGAAGACGCCGCCGGCGGCCAGCTCGGCTTCGGTGCCGTCCAGCCAGCTGGTCTTCCAGCCGCCGACATCGGCGGCGGCCATCCCGCTGCCCTCGGCCAGCAGCCATTCCACGTCGGCGCGCGACCACGGCAGCACCACGGTGGGCCGGCCGATCTGGTGGTCCACCCATTCCCACGGCACCGGCACCCGCGCCACGTCGACGCCGCCCAGGCCCTCGACAGCCACCACCACGCCGGAAATCCGGTTGTCGGCACCGACGATCAGGTCCACCACCTCGCCGACCTCGCCGGTATCCTCGCCGTAGACCTGCTTGCCGACCAGGTCGCGGCGCCAGACCTCGATCCGATCCCCGGGCACCGGCCCGGGCTCGGGAGCCACCGCCGAAAGGCGCAGCCGCCGGAACAATTCGGCGGTCGGCTCGCCGGTGGCACGCAGGCCCTCGTCGGCCTGGAATGCGCGGATGGCGCCGCGGGTCTGCTGGTCAATGACGCCGTCCACCACTCCCGGCGAATAGCCCAGCGAGGCCAGTTCCCGCTCGATGCCGAGAGCTGCGGCGGGGGTCAGCGGCTCCTCGTCGCCGATGGCCAATTCATCGGCCTGGGCGTAGGGCGAGTACTCGCGGTCAAGGGGATCGCGGATCGCATAGGGGCTGTCCATCACCTGGCCCAGGGCCGGTGTGACCGCCAGGCCAGCGGCGAGTCCGACGGCGGCGGCGCGGAACCTCATGGCGGCCTCCCTTGTGCTCGTGGGCGTCAACACCGGGGCGCCGCGCGGGTTGCCGGGCTACCCCCGTTTATCGCCAAGCACGTCCTCGACATAGACTTTCTGGACCAGCACCATCAGCGCCACTACCAGCGGCGTGGCGAAGACCAGGCCCGCGAAGCCGAACAGCACCGCCATCGCCACCGCCGCGGTCACCGTCAGCACCGGCGGCAGGCGCACCACGCGCTCCTGGATGAAGGGCATGACCAGGTTGCCCTCGATCTGCTGGACCGCCAGATAGAATAGCGCCACCCACATTGCCTTGGTCGGGCCGACGGTGAAGGCGAACAGGATGGCCGGAATCGCGGCCAGAACCGGACCGATGAACGGGATGAATTCCAGCACCAGCGCCAGCACCCCCAGTGCCAGCGCCAGGGGGATGCCGAGCAGCAGCAGCCCGGCGGTGGTGATGGCGCCGATGATCACCATGCTGATCCCTTGGCCCAGCAGCCAGTAGCGCAAGGCCCGTTCCACGTCGCCCAGGACCTCGCGGACCCGGGGGCGGCTGGGCAGCGGAAACAGCGCCACCAAGCCGTTGACGTAGAGATGAGGCTCCAGCGCCATGAAGATCATCACCACCAGGATCAGCACGATGTCGGTGGTCGTCGCCAACACCGACGATGCCAGCCCGGTGACTTGCGAGAACAGGCCCATGCGCTGGGTATCCAGGCTGCGGGTCTGCTCGACCAGGAATTCGCCCCAGGCATGCTGCCGCACCCACCCCTCGAAGGCGTCCAGCGCCTGGGGGATGCTCTGGGTCAGTTGGCGGAACTGCGCGCCCACCCGGTCGCCGACCAGCCAGAACAGGCCGACCAGCACCGCGATGGCGGCCAGCAGCACCACCACGACGCCCCAGCGCGGCGGGGGCGGACGGCTTGTGCCGGCTGGTGC
>JBFMHS010000198.1:0-6814 GCA_040751765.1 Pseudomonadota bacterium
GACGCCCTGCCGCTGGACGCCCGCGTCGGCCTGTATCCGGTCCCGCTGGCGGTTGCGGCTGGCTTCGGGCTGCTGACGTCGGCCACCTTCACCCTGTGGCCGCTGGCCCGCGCCAAGGCGGTGCCGGCCACCGCCCTGTTCCGCCACCTGGTGGTGCCGGTCCGCCGCTGGCCCGACCGCGCCACTGTCGTCGCCACCGCGCTGGCCGCCACCGCGCTGGCGCTGCTGGCGGTGGCGACCGCCGACCGCAAGGGGCTGGCCGCCGCCTTCGTCGCCGCCTCCATCGCCACGCTGGCGCTGTTCCGGGTGATGGCCTGGGGGGTGTCGCGGCTGGCGGCCCGCGCCTCGCGCCGCCGCGCCGGCCTCGTCGCCCATCCCACCTGGCGGCTGGCACTGGCGAATCTCCACCGGCCGGGCAGCGCGGTGGTCAGCGTGGTGCTGTCGCTGGGCCTGGGCCTGACCGTGCTGGTGGCCATCGCCCTGATCGAGGGCAACCTTGCCCGCCAGTTCGGCGAGCGCCTGCCGCGCGAGGCGCCGAGCTTCTTCTTCATCGACATCCAGAACGCCCAGGTCGACGAGTTCGACGCCATCGTCCGCGCCGCCGCCCCCTCGGCCACCGTCGAGCGCGCCCCCATGGTGCGCGGCCGCATCACCCGCATCCAGGGCACGCCGGTCGGTCAGTGGCCGGTGGCGCCCGAGGCCGAATGGGCGGTGCGCGGCGACCGCGGCCTGACCGCCTCGGCGACCCCGCCCGAGGACGCCCGCATCGTCGCCGGTACGTGGTGGCCGGCCGACTACGACGGGCCGCCGCTGGTGTCGATGGATTCGCGCATCGCCAAGGGCTTCGGCATCGGTGTCGGCGATTCCCTGGGCGTCAACGTGCTGGGCCGCGAGCTGACCGTTACGGTGGCCTCGCTGCGCGAGATCGAGTGGTCGTCGCTGAACATGAACTTCACCTTCGTGCTGTCGCCCAACACCCTGAGGGGGGCACCGTACACCTGGATCGCCACCGTCCACGCCCCCGACGACGCCGAGGCGACGGTGGAGCGGGCGGTCACCGACAAACTCGCCAACGTCTCGGCCATCCGGGTCAAGGAGGCGCTGGAAGGCGCCCGCGAGATGATCGCCAACGCCGACCTCGCCGTGCGCCTCGCCGCCCTGGTCACCCTGGCCGCCGGCGGGCTGGTGCTGGCGGGAGCGGTGATGGCAGGCCACCAGCGGCGGGTGCGCGAGGCGGTGATCCTCAAGGTGCTGGGCGCCACCGGCGGCGACCTGTGGCGGGCCTGGCTGGTGGAGTTCGGCATCGTCGGACTCGCCACCGGCATGGCCGCGGCCGTCATCGGCACCCTGGCCGCCTGGGCGATCTTGGTCCATGTCATGCGCGCCGACTGGGTGTTCCTGCCCGGCGTGGCGGCCCTGACCCTGGCCGCCTGCATCCTCGCCAGCCTGCTGACCGGCTTCGCCGGCACCTTCGCGGCCATGCGCGCCAAGGCGGCGCCGCTGTTGCGGGAGGAATAGTCCCGGCGTAAGCTGGTTCCCGGGGAGGGACCGGCCATGCGGGTTTTCCTGCTGTCCGTGATGTTGGCAATGGCCGCCGTGCCGTCCTGGGCGGGCGAGCCGGTGCGCATGCTGTATTTCGAGCGCGAGCCCTACTATTTCACCACCGAGGCCGGCGTGGCAGGCTTCCTGGTGGAGCGGACCGAGAAGCTGCTCGCCGCGGCGGGACTGACCGCCGAATGGGTCCCCTCCTCGCCGCCCCGCATCGTCGAGACCATCCGCCAGGGCCGCGAGCCGGTGTGCTCGCCCGGCTGGTTCCGCACCGACGACCGCGCCGCCACCGGCCGCTTCACCGCCCCCATCCACCGCGACCCGCCCATGGCGCTGCTGGTGCGCGAGCGAAGCCCCGTCCTGCGCCACTCCCATATCGACCAGGTGCTGGCCGACCCCCGGCTGCGCCTGCTGGTCAAGTCCGGCTTCAGCTACGGAGCCCAGGTGGACGACAAGCTTCAGACGGCGCGGTTGACGGTGCTGTCGACCGGCGCCAAGGCCAGCCAGCTGGCGCGCATGGTGGCCGGCGGCCGCGCCGACATGGTCTTCGTCGCCGCCGATGAAGGTCCGGGCATGCTGAAGGCGGACCCGGCCCTGCGCGAGTTGCGCCTGTTCAGCCCGGCCGGCCTGGACCAGGGCGAGCACCGCCACATCTGGTGCGCGTCCGCCGTCGACCCGGCGGTGGTGGAGCGCATGTCCAGGGCCGCCCTCCGCCTGTTCGGCTACAGCGCCCCGGCCGCCAGATAGCCCACGTAGCCGGCATAGGCTGCCGCCAGAAGGCCGCCCTCGATGCGGTTGAGGCGGGCACCCGACGCGGCGAACAGCAACAATGCCACCGCCGTCGCCAGCGCCACCCAGACGTCGAGGCCGGCGATTTCGGCCGGGAACGGGATCGGATGGATGGCGGCGGTGACGCCCAGGATCGCCAGGATGTTGAAGATGTTGGAGCCGATGACGTTGCCGATGGCCACGTCGCCGTGGCGCTTGATGGCCGCCATCACCGAGGTCACCAGCTCGGGCAGCGAGGTTCCCACCGCCACGATGGTCAGGCCGATCACCGCCTCGGACACCCCCATCAGCCGCGCCACGTCCACCGCGCCCCGGACCAGCAAGTCGGCGCCGGCCACCACCAGCACGATGCCGCCCACCGCCAGGCCCAGGTTGAGCGGCAGCGACAGGTTGGCGGGCGAGACGTCCTCGGCCTCGTGCTCCAGCATCTCGCCGGCCTTGTCGCGGGATTTCCGCTCGATGTGGAAGGTGAAGGCCAGATAGGCCGCCAGCAGCGCCAGCAGCACCACCCCGGCCCAGCGGTCGATGGCCCCCAGCACCCCCAACCCCACCAGCAGGATGGTGGCGGCCAGCATCACCATGCCGTCGCGGCGGATGGCCATGGGGTCGCAGGCCAGCGGGTAGATGAGCGCCGAGATGCCCAGGATCAGCAGGATGTTGGCGATGTTCGAGCCGACCACGTTGCCGACCGCGATCCCCGGCGCGCCGACGAAGGCCGCCTGCAGACTGGTCACCAGCTCCGGCGCCGAGGTGCCGAAGCCCACCAGCGTCAGCCCGATCACCAACTTGGACACCCCGAACCGGGTCGCCACGCCCACCGATCCGCGCACCAGGATCTCGCCACCCGCCACCAGCAGGACGAAACCGCCCGCGATCAACACCGCCGCCATCATGCCCTTGACCCTCCGTTCCCGGGAAATGGCGCGATACCGCCTTTTCGCAAGCCCCGCAAGCCCCTTGGTTTGACCTTGGCCGCCGCCGGCAGTAAACATCACCCCCAGTCAAGGAGGCTTGCCCATGAAGGTCCTGGTCGTCGGCGGCGGTGGCCGCGAACACGCGCTGTGCTGGAAGCTCAAGCAATCGCCGCTGCTGACCCGGCTGTGGTGCGCGCCCGGCAATGCAGGCATCGCCAAGGACGCCGACTGCGTCCCCATCGGCGCCGAGGACGTCGAGCGCCTGGCGGCCTTCGCCCGCGACAACGCCGTCGACCTGGTGGTGGTCGGCCCCGAAGGCCCGCTGGTGCTGGGCCTTGCCGACCGCCTGCGCGCCGAGGGCATCCGGGTGTTCGGCCCGTCGGCGGCGGCGGCCGAGCTGGAAGGCTCGAAGGGGTTCATGAAGGATGTGCTGGCGCGGGCGGGCATCCCCACCGCCTGGTATGGCCGCTTCCGCGACATCGACTCGGCCAAGGCGTTCATCTGCGAGAAGGGCGCCCCCATCGTGGTCAAGACCGACGGCCTGGCCGCCGGCAAGGGCGTCACCGTCGCCATGACCTTGGACGAGGCGCTGGCCGCCGTCGACGCCATGATGGGCGACAAGGTGTTCGGCGCCGCCGGCGACGAGCTGGTCATCGAGGAATACCTGGAGGGCGAGGAGGCCAGCCTGTTCGCCCTGTGCGACGGCACCACCGCCCTGTTCTGCGGCGCCGCCCAGGACCACAAGCGGGTCGGCGACGGCGACACCGGCCCCAACACCGGCGGCATGGGCGCCTATTCCCCCGCCCCGGTGGTCACCCCGGCCATCGAGGCCGAGGTGATGGAGCGCGTCTTCCTGCCGGCGGTGCGCACCATGGCCGCCGAGGGCAAGCCCTTCACCGGCGTGCTGTTCGCCGGCGTCATGATCGGCAAGGACGGCCCCAAGCTGCTGGAGTTCAACGTGCGCTTCGGCGACCCCGAGTGCCAGGTGCTGATGGCCCGCATGAAGTCGGACCTGCTGCCGGTCCTGCTGGCCGCCGCCGAGGGCCGCCTGTCCGAGGTGGCGCTGGAGTGGAAGGACGAGGCGGCCATGGTGGTGGTGATGGCGGCCAAGGGCTATCCCGGCAGCTACCACAAGAACACCGTCATCCAGGGGCTGGACGAGGCCGGCGCCGTCGAGGGCGTCACCGTCCTGCATGCCGGCACCGGCCACAGCCCCGAGGGCGAGGTGGTGGCCACCGGCGGCCGCGTGCTCGGCGTCACCGCCACCGGCGCCACCGTCCGCGAGGCCCAGGCCCGCGCCTACCAGGCCGTGGACCACATCCGCTGGCCCGACGGGTTCTGCCGCCGCGACATCGGCTGGCGGGCCATCGCACGGGAGAGCTAACGCCGGAAGGCTTATTGCGCACCGTGGGCTCCAGGGTGGAACGTGTCCAAACAACAAGACACGTCCACAGGGAGGACACAGTCATGCGCAACCTGGTGATCGCGGCCGCTTTGGCCGCGAGCGTTCTCGCGCCCGCCCACGCGGCCGACCGCTATGGCCGCCAGAAGGTGGTCTACCACCTCAACCAGCCGGGCGGCGAGGCCGACACCGCCTATCTCGCCGCGCTTGGCAACGTGCGCAACCACATCGCCGCCGTCGGCAAGGACAATATCGAGGTCAAGGTGGTCATGCACGGCGACGGGGTCGGGCTGCTGAAGGACGCCCGGAGCAACCAGAAGCTCCAGGCCGCCGTCGTCGGCCTGAAGGGCCAGAACGTGGCCTTCCTGGTCTGCAACAACACCCTGAAGGGGCGCAAGATCGACCCCGACCGCGACCTGTTCGACGTCTATGCCGAGGACATCGTGCCGTCGGGGGTGGCCGAACTGTCGCATCTCCAGCAGCAGGGCTTCACCTATGTGAGGCCGTGACCGGCGGGTGGGGCCGGGCGCCGCCCCGGCCCGCTCAGTCGTCCAGGGTCGAGACGTGGGCCCACAGGTTGTTCCAGTCCTCGGGGGACAGCGGGCGCATCAGTTCGTCGACGTCCTCGTGCTTGCGCTTGCCGGTCAGGAACAGGTCGATCTGGGCGCGCAGGTACTTCATGTGCTGCTGGGCCACCGGCGGCTTCTTGACCCGGCCCTCGCCCTGGCGGCCGTGGCAGGTGTAGCATTCGAATTTCTCGTACAGCTCCTTGCCCTTGGCCAGATCGCCGGGCTCGCGCGGGATCTGCACCGCCTGCTTGGCCAGCAGCAGGCGCTTGAAAGCATCCATCTCTACGTCGTCCGACGGCGGATGCCTGGGCGGCGTGATCTCGGACAGGTATTGCGACACGTCCAGCACGTCCTTCTCGGGCAACTCGCGGTCGTTGGCGTAGGGGATCATGGGAATGTTCTCGCGCTCGCGCGATTTGAACGCGCGCAGTTGCTCGGCCAGGTACTCCGGGTGCATGCCCGAGATGCGCGGATAGACGCCGCCGCCGCCGCCCTCGCCGAACTCGCCGTGGCAGGCGGCGCAGGTGCGCATGATGTCGCGGCCGTTGTCGGGGTCGTAGACCCATTTCTTGCCATCGGGCAGCAGCGTTTCAGCCGCCGCGCCACCCGCCCACAGCACCATCGCCACCACCAATGCCCGACGCATGCCGATCCTCGTCCGCTAGACCACGATCGGGCGGTTGTCGCAGGCGGCGGGCCGGCGCGCTTTGAGCGCGGTCAAGAGTCACTTCTTGGGGCGGAACGCCTTGCAGAAATGCGCGTCGGTCTCGATGAACGGACCGCCTATCAGGTCGATGCAATAGGGGATGGCGGGCATCACCGCCTCCAGGCAGTCGGCGATGGCGCTGGGTTTGCCGGGCAGATTGACGATCAGGCTGCCGCCCCGGATGCCGGCGGTCTGGCGCGACAGGATGGCGGTGGGCACCACCTTCAGGCTGACCGCGCGCATCAGCTCGCCGAAGCCGGGCATCATCTTCTCGCACACCGCCTCGGTGGCCTCGGGGGTGACGTCGCGGAGCGCCGGGCCAGTACCGCCGGTGGTGACGATGAGCGGGCAACGCTCGACGTCGGCCAGCTCCCTCAGCGCCGCCTCGATCACCGCTTGCTCGTCGGGGATGACACGGGCCACCGGCCGCCATGGGCTGGTCAGCGCCTTGCCCAGCCAGTCCACGATGGCGGGGCCGCCCTTGTCTTCGTACACGCCCTGGCTGGCGCGGTCCGAGACGGTGACGACTCCGATGGGGATCTGCTCGGTCATGGCGGACTCCTGCTGGGTTGCGCCGCACACTATCGGAGCCGCGCCCGGGCCGGTCAACCCGCCAAGCGGCCGGGCCTCCGCCACTCTTAGGGGGCGGCCGGGGAACCGCGCCGGCCACGGGGTGTTCGGTTCAGCGTGCCCGAGACCATTCCAGAGGGAGAGACCAGCATGAGAACCGCACTCCTCGCGTCCGCCGCCGCGATCGTGCTCGCCGCGGCGCCTCTCGCCCATGCCCAGCAGCAACAGCAGCAACCCCAGCAGCAGGACCAGCAAGCCGCGACCGGCCAGCAGCAGGGCGGCCAGCAGGCCCAGCAGAAGCTCCAGCAGGCGCGCC
>JBFMHS010000199.1:0-7481 GCA_040751765.1 Pseudomonadota bacterium
CCGCGCCCCTGCTGCTGGAACGCCACGTTCCCCGGCTGCCGACCTTTTTCGGCATCGGCGCCGTCGCCGGCATGCTGATGGCCCTGGTGCTGACCGGCAATTTCCCCGACTGCTACGTGGAGGGCGTGGGGCTGACGCCCTTCAAGGTGGCGGCCGAAGGGACGGTGATGGCGGTGCTGGCGGTGGCGCTGGCGGTGCTGTGGCGGGTCCGGGCGGGCGTGCCGCCGGGGGTCCTTGGTCCGCTGGCGCTGGCGATCCTGGCTTTCATCCTGGGCGAGATCGCGTTCAGCTATTACGTGGACGTCTACGGCCTGTCCAACCTGGTCGGACACCTGTGCAAGCTGGTGGCCTACTGGCTGATCTTCGTCGCCATCCTGCGCACGACGTTGCTGGAGCCCTATGTCTCGCTGGGCGAGGCGCGCGACCAGTTGCGCAGCATCAACGAGGAACTGGAGCGGCGGGTCGAGGAGCGCACCGCCCAACTGCGCTCGACCGAGCGGCTGGCCAACGCCCTGATCAACGCCCCGCCCGACGCGGCGATGCTGCTCGACCGCGAGGGCACCGTGCTGGCCACCAATCCGGTGCTGCCCGCGCGCCTGGGAGTGAAGGTGGAGGCGCTGGTGGGTACCAGCATCTTCGACCACCTGCCGTCCGAGGTCTCGGCGCGCCGCCGCCAACTGTTCACCAAGGCGCTGGCGTCACACCAACCGCTGCGTTTCATGGACGAACGCGACGGCCGGGTCTACGACAATACCCTGTACCCGGTCGACCCCGAGGGCCATGACGACTGGCGCATTGCCGCCTACTCGCGCGATGTCACCGACCAGGTGCGGACGGAGGAGGAACTGCGCCGTTCGAACCAGGAGCTGGAGCATTTCGCCTATGTCGCCTCCCATGACATGCGCGAACCCCTGCGGATGATCACCAGCTACTTGCATCTGCTGGAGCGCCGCCACGGCGACGCGCTGGACAGCGAGGCGCGCGAATTCATCGCCTTCGCTTCCGACGGCGCCAAGCGCCTCGACGACCTGATCCTCGACTTGCTGGACTATTCGCGCATCGGCCGCAAGGGACAGCCCTTCGCCCCGGTGCCCACCGGCGAGACCGTCCGCGCCGTGCTCGCCGACCTGGCCATGGCCATCGACGACGGCAATGCCCGTGTCACCGTCACGGAGGGCCTGCCCGTCGTGCTGGGCGACGCCGTCGAGTTGCGCCGGCTGTTCCAGAACCTGATCGGCAACGCCCTCAAATATCGCCATCCCGACCGGACACCGGTGATCGAGGTCGGCTGCCGGCCGGACGGCGAGCGGTGGGAATTCGCCGTCGCCGACAACGGCATCGGCATCCCGGCCGCCGACGCCGATAGAGTCTTCCAGATCTTCCAACGCCTGCACGGCCGCACCCAGTACGAGGGCACCGGCATCGGCCTGGCGGTGTGCAAGAAGGTCGTCGAACGCCATGGCGGCCGCATCTGGGTCGAGCCGACAGAGCCCGGGTCCACCTTCCGCTTCACCCTTCCACGCGCGGGCGACTAAAGGCCGGTTGGGTTTCCCCTCCGGTTGGGAGATAGTGGTCCGACCATTCGACCGACCGGAGAGACCCGACGATGCGCACAGCCCTCGCCGCCCTGCTGCTTCTGGCCGCCCTGCCCGCCCGCGCCGAGGTGGTGATGGAGACCACCGGCTGGACCAATCCCAAGGACGGCACCCAGGTCCCGGCCTATGTCTTCCGCGACCCCGCCATGGCGCGGCCCGACGGCACGCATCCGGCGGTGCTGTTCCTGCACGCGCGGCGCGGCATCCAGGCCGCCGACAAGAAATACATCGCCGAGATTGCCGCCGAGGGCTTCCTGGTGCTGGCCCCCGACTGGCTGAACGCCCGCTTCCTGGAGCCGTGGCCGGTGCCGCACGACTACGCCACCGAATGGGACGCCGCCCAGGGGCTGGCCCACCTGGACACCATGACGGCGGCGCGCAAGGGCGAAAAACGGGGCCTGTTCGGGTATTCGCGCGGCGGCTATTACGCCACCCGCATCGCTGCCGGGGCGCTGGACCCGTCGCATCCGGCCAAGGTCGCCTGCATGGTCGCCATCGCCGGCCACTTCCAGGACCCCAACCGGCCCGAGCCCGATCAGGTCTACCGCACCATGCCCGAGCTGGACCAAGTGACCCAGCCCATCCTGATGGTCATCGGCGAGGACGACATGGGCGCCCGCGTCGACAACAATTCCCGCGCCTTCACCGCCCTGGTCGAGCGGGGCGCCGACGTGGAGCTGGTCTACCTGCCCAAGGCGCGGCGCGCCTTCGATTTCCGCGACTACGTGGAGGGCTCGACCCAGACCCCCGAGGAGAAGGCGGCCAAGAAATACACCAAGACCCGGTGGACCGCGTTCCTGAAGAGGTGCGTGAAATAGGAATGGCATTATATTGGCGGGATGCTGCCGCAACTCGCCCTCCTGCTCGGTTTCCTGGCCGTCGCCTTCCTGGCGGTGCGGTGGTTCACCCGTGCCAATCCGGCTTCGGTGTCGCGGACCATGAAGATGGCGGGGTTGGCTGCGCTGGTGGCGCTGGGGGCGTGGCTGGTGCTGACCGGCAAGCTGGCCGGGCTGTTCGCGGTGGCGGCCGGCCTGGCGCCGTGGATCATGCGCGCGCTCAGGCTGCACGCGCTGTGGCGGATGCTCAGGCAGTTCGGCGCCCGGATGGCGGGCGGCCAGGCCAGCGCCGGCAACGCCAGCAGCGTCGAGACCCGCTTCCTGTCCATGACGCTCGACCACGACACCGGGGCGCTGGACGGCACCGTTGTCGCCGGCCGCTTCACGGGGCGGGCGCTGTCGAGCCTGGACTTTGCCCAGGCGGTCGAGCTCTGGCACGACGTCCAGTCCGACCCGCAGTCGGCCCAGGTGCTGGAGGCCTGGCTGGACCGCACCTGGCCCGACTGGCGCGGCACCGGCGGCGGAGAGGAACGCCCCGCCGCAACGGGGGCCATGAGCCGCGATGAGGCGTGGGAGATCCTGGGCCTGGCCCCCGGCGCCCCGCCCGAGGAAATCAAGGCCGCCCACCGCCGTCTGATGCGCCAGGTTCACCCCGACCATGGCGGCTCGACCTGGCTGGCGGCGCGCATCAACCAGGCCCGCGACCTGCTGCTGGACGCCTGATATCCACAAGATCGCCATGATTTACCGTTAAGCCATGCACGCGGCGCCCCTCGCGCCGTCGGATGCCCCCGTTGCGTCCGGCGCGCGGGCATGGCAAAACAGGCCCGCCGGTTGGCAACCACGATAAGGAGTTTCCATGGCTCGTCGCGTCCGCAAGGCCGTGTTCCCGGTCGGGGGCATGGGCACCCGCTTCCTGCCCGCCACCAAGGCCATGCCCAAGGAAATGCTGCCGGTGGTCGACAAGCCGCTGATCCAGTACGCGGTCGAGGAGGCCGCCGCGGCAGGCTGCGACCACTTCATCTTCGTCACCGGCCGCGGCAAGAACGCGCTGGAGGACCATTTCGACCACAACCCCGAACTGGAGCGGACCCTGAAGGACCGCGGCAAGCTGGACCTGGTCGAAGCGGTGACAAGCTGGATGCCCAAGTCCGGCCAGATGAGCTACACCCGCCAGACCGAGCCGCTGGGCCTCGGCCATGCCGTGTGGTGCGCCCGCGACCTGGTCGAGGACGAGCCCTTCGCCGTGCTGCTGCCCGACGACCTGATCCTGGCCAAGACCCCCTGCCTCAAGCAGATGGTGGCCGTGCACACCGAGGTGGGCGGGCACGTGGTCGCCGTCTCGGACGTGCCGCGCGAGCACACCAAGCGCTACGGCATCCTGGACGTGGAGACCGACAACGGCCGCATCGCCAAGGCCAAGGGTCTGGTCGAGAAGCCCGACCCCGAGGTGGCGCCCTCGACCCTGTCCATCATCGGCCGCTACATCCTGCACCCCGCCGTCTTCGACATCCTGGACAAGAAGGAAAAGGGCGCCGGCGGCGAGATCCAGCTGACCGACGCCATCGCCCAGACCATCGGCATGGTGCCGTTCCACGGCCTGCGCTTCGAGGGCAAGCGCTTCGACTGCGGCGACAAGGTCGGCTGGCTGGAGGCCAACATCGCCTTCGCGCTGGAGCGCGAGGACATGAGCGCCGCCGCCCGCGAGGTTCTGCGCCAGTTCCAGATCTGACCCCGAAAGGATAGAGCGCCATGCGCATCGCCATGATCGGCACCGGCTATGTGGGCCTGGTGTCCGGCACCTGTTTCTCCGAGTTCGGCATCGAGGTGGTCTGCGTCGACAAGGACGCCCGCAAGATCGAGCTGCTCAAGCAGAACGTCATGCCCATCTACGAGCCGGGCCTGGACGAGCTGGTCGCCGGCAACGTCAAGGCCGGCCGCCTGTCCTTCACCACCGACCTCAAGGAGGCGGTGGCCGGCGCCGACGCGGTGTTCATCGCCGTGGGCACGCCGTCGCGGCGCGGTGACGGCCACGCCGACCTCAGCTACGTCTACGCGGCATCCGAGGAGATCGCCGACGCCATGACCGGCTACACCGTGGTGGTCACCAAGTCCACCGTGCCGGTCGGCACCGGCGACGAGGTCGAGGCGATCATCCGCAAGCGCCGCCCCGACGCCGAGTTCGACGTGGTGTCCAATCCCGAGTTCCTGCGCGAGGGATCGGCCATCAACGATTTCATGCGTCCCGACCGGGTGGTCATCGGCACCGAGTCCGACCGTGCGCGGGCAGTGATGAAGCAGCTCTACCGCGTGCTGTACCTGATCGAGACCCCCATCGTCTTCACCTCGCGCCGCACCTCCGAGCTGATCAAGTACGCCGGCAACACCTTCCTGGCCACCAAGATCACCTTCATCAACGAGATCGCCGACCTGTGCGAGAAGGTGGGCGCCGACGTCCACGACGTCGCCAAGGGCATCGGCCTCGATGGCCGCATCGGCAAGAAGTTCCTGCATCCCGGCCCCGGCTACGGCGGCTCGTGCTTCCCCAAGGACACCCTGGCCCTGGTCAAGACCGCCCGCGACTTCGAGGCGCCGCTGCGCATCGTCGAGACGGTGGTCGCCGTCAACGACGAGCGCAAGAAGCGCATGGCCGACAAGGTGATCGCCGCCTGCGGTGGCTCGGTGAAGGGCAAGACCGTCGCCGTCCTGGGCCTGACCTTCAAGCCCAACACCGACGACATGCGCGACAGCCCCTCGCTGGACATCGTGCCCGCGCTGAAGGAGGCCGGCGCCGCCATCCGCGCCTTCGACCCCGAGGGCATGAATGAGGCCCGCAAGCTGCTGCCCGAGATCGAGTATTGCGACGACGCCTACGCCACCCTGCCCGGTGCCGACTGCCTGGTGGTGATCACAGAGTGGAACGAGTTCCGCGCGCTCGACATCGCCCGCGTCAAGGCAATGCTGAAGGCGCCGGTGGTGGTCGACCTGCGCAACGTGTGGGACCCCGAGGAAATGCGCGCCGCCGGCTTCGCCTACACCAGCATCGGCCGGCCGTAGGAGCGGGCACCGATGAAGCGCATCCTTCTCGCCGCCGCCCTGCTGGCCGCCACGGTTCCGGCCGCCGCCGCCCAGTCCCTGGACAAGGTGTGGGAGGCCACCGGCTTCGCCAATCCGGAATCGGTGCTGTGGGATCCGGCCAAGAAGGTCCTTTACGTCTCCAACGTCAACGGCGCCCCGCCCGAGAAGGACGGCAACGGCTTCCTTTCCAAGCTGTCGCCCGACGGCAAGATGATCACCGAGAAGTGGGTCACCGGCCTGGACGCCCCCAAGGGCATGGCCCTGGCCAAGGGCCGGCTCTACGTCTCCGACATCGACCGTCTGGTCGCCGTTGACGTGGGCTCGGGCAAGATCGTCAAGACCTGGGCCGCGCCGGGGGCAAAGTTCCTCAACGACGTGGCCATCGACGACAAGGGCGACGTCTATGTCTCGGACATGCTCGACAACGCCATCTGGCGGCTGTCGGCGGGCCGCTTCGACAAGTGGCTGGCCGACCCCATGCTGGACTCCCCCAACGGGCTGAGGGCCGACAAGGGCCGCCTCATCGTCGCCGCCTGGGGCCCCATGACCGGCGACGGCTTCGCCACCTCCAAGCCGGGAGCCCTCAAGGCGGTCAGCATCGCAGACAAGATGATCCGCGACCTGGGGCCGGGCTTCGGCAACCTCGATGGCCTGGAGCCCGACGGCAAGGGCGGCTGGCTGGTCACCGACTGGCTCAACGGCGGCCTGTTCCTGGCCGACAAGCGCGGCCAGGCCCGCCGCATCCAGTCGCTCGACCAGGGCTCGGCCGACATCGGCGTGATCCCCGAGCAGAAGCTGGTGCTGGTGCCGATGATGAAGCACGGCCGGGTGGTCGCCTATCGCCTGCCGTGATGCGCACAGGCCGGCGTTCAACCTCCTGAAAATATACCCAAGGTGGGGGTTGCACCCTCGTCCGTGATGGGCGATGTTGGACCCCCGTCCGTTCGGATGGATGCCCTTAGCAAAGGCACGAGTGGAGCAAACGGCGATTCGGCTTACGACCGGATTGCCGGGCGCCGTGTGGCATGTCCAAGGCCGTTCGCGGCCCAAAACCATGCGGGCCGCGTCCACTCGCGGTTGCTAACGCCCGGCCCCGCCGTTCGTACGGAAAGGGGGGCGCCATGGTCCGGAAGAATGAAGTGTCGCGCATCGCCGGCCTGATCCCCACCGCCGGCCGCACCGCCCGCGACGTCTTGATGGATGCCGTCGACCTGGGCGTCGCCCAAGGCCTGAGCGCCCCCGAACTGGTCGCCCTGATCGACCTGCTGGAGGAGCGGCTCGGCACCGAACTGCACCCGGTGCGCTTCGACTGACCACCCCCCATCTCCCAACCGCGATTGACAGCCCGCCGCCGCTGGGCCATCAACGAAGGCGAGACTTTCGGATAGGGGAGAGGACCGGATGAGCGCCAAGACCGTGGCCACCACACCGTTCGAGGGCCAGAAGCCCGGTACATCGGGTCTGCGCAAGAAGGTGAAGGTCTTCCGGCAGCCGAACTACCTGGAGAATTTCGTCCAGGCCATCTTCGACTCCATCGGCGACGTCACCGGCAAGACCCTGGTCCTGGGCGGCGACGGCCGCTTCCACAACCGCGCCGCCTGCCAGACCATCCTGCGGATGGCCGCCGCCAACGGCTTCGCCAAGGTGATGGTGGGGCAAGGCGGCATCCTGTCGACGCCGGCCACCTCCTGCGTGATCCGCAAGTACAAGACCTTCGGCGGCATCATCCTGTCGGCCAGCCACAATCCCGGCGGCCCGGACGAGGACTTCGGCATCAAGTACAACATCCCGGCCGGCGGCCCCGCCCCCGAGGCGGTGACCGAGGCCATCTTCGCCCGCTCCAAGGAAATCCGCGAATACCGCATCCTCGACGCCCAGGACGTGGACCTCGACACGCTGGGTTCATCGGCCAGGTATCTGAGCTGGCCTTCCATCTCGGAGTTTGCGATTTCCGTGGCCAGTTTGTTCTGGA
>JBFMHS010000002.1:0-2751 GCA_040751765.1 Pseudomonadota bacterium
CCGATGCCGACACCACCACCAATTTCAACGGCGCCACCCTGACCGTGGCGCTGAACGCCTATCGGACGGGCGACATCATCATGCTGCCGACCACGTCGGGCACCGTGTCCTTCGACACCGGCACCAACAAGGTCAGCGTCTCCGGCATCGGCGAGGTGGGCACCGTCGGGGGCGGCAACGCCCAGGCGCTGGTCATCACCTTCAACGCCTCCGCCACCAAGGCCGCCATCGAGGCGGTGGCCAACGCCGTCGTCTACAACGTCACCAACAACGACGTTCCCACCGCCGAGACGCGCACGGTCACCGTCACCTTCAACGACGGCGGCCATGGCGGCGGCGGCGGCCTGGGCGGCGCGGCGGCGGCCAACCTGATCGTGGTGTCCACCGACGACGCGCCGGCTTTCTCGGGCCTGGACGGTGCCCCCACCGTCAACGAGCAGACCGCGGTGACGCTGGATTCCGACGTCACCGTCAGCGACGCCGAGTTGGCGGCGGCCTCCAGCTACAACGGCGCGTCGCTGACCATCGCCCGGCAAGGCGGCGCCAACGCCGCCGACAGCTTCGGCTTCGACACCACCGGCGCCCTGTTCGCCGTGTCGGGCGGCAACCTGCAAGCAGGCGGCCTGACCTTCGCCACCTTCACCAATTCCGGCGGCACCCTGACCGTGAGCTTCACCGGATCGGGGACCACGGCGACCGGGGCGCTGGTCAATGACGTGATGCAGCGCGTCCAGTACACCAACACCTCGGACGCTCCCGACACCTCGGTGCCGCTGACCTGGACCTTCTCGGACGGCAATTCCGGGTCGCAGGGCGCCGGCGGCGTCAAGACCGGCACCGGCACAACCACGGTGTCGGTGACCGCCGTCAACGACGCCCCCGCCGCCGACCTGGACGCCGCCAACGGCGGCAGCACCGGCTACACCAGCACCTTCTCGGCCGGTGGTTCGGCGGTCGCCATCGCCAGGTCCGACGCCACCCTGACCGACGCCGACAGCGCCAACCTCACCTCGCTGACCGCCACCCTGACCGCGCGGCCCGACGGCGACGCCAACGAGACCCTGGCCCTGGATTCGACCGCCTCGGCGGCGGCCAGCGGCGCGGGCCTGACCGTCGGCTACACCGCCGGCACCGGCGTGCTGTCGATCACCGGCTCCGCCTCGGCCACGGTGTACCAGGCCATCCTGCGGGGCATCACCTATTCCAACAGCGCGGTCGTGGACACCACCAACCGGACCATCAACGTCGTCGCCAATGACGGCAGCGATCCCTCGGCGACGGTGCAGGCGACGGTGCAGGTGAAATTCGCGCCGGCGGTGGACCTCAACCCCGGGACCGGCGGCAACAACAACACCGCCACCTTCACCGAGGACGGCGGCGCCATCGCCCTGTCCAGCTCGGCGGCCATCACCGACCCCGACGACGCCAACCTGACCCAGATGGTGGTGACCATCACCAACCCGCTGGACACCACCAGCGAGGCCTTGTCCTCGACCTACGGGACTGGCGCCCAGACGGTGAACGGCGAAACGCTGACCTTCACCCTGAGCAACAACAACCACACCCTGACCATCACCGGCACGGCGACCAAGGCCAGCTATGCCATGGCGGTGGATTCCGTGCGCTACACCAACAGCTCACAGGCGCCGAACACCACCGCCCGCTCCATCACCTTCGTGGGCACCGACGCCCATGCCGATGTCGGCGGCGCCTCCACCGCCACGGTCTCCATCACCGCCGTCAACGACGCCCCTGGCGCCATCACCGACGGCAATGGCGCCGCCAATTCGGTGACCGAGTCGGCGACCGTGGGCACCGCCGTGGGCCTCACCGCCGGCGCCACCGATCCCGAGGGCGCCACCCTGACCTACTCGCTGACCGATTCGGCCGGCGGCAAGTTCGCCATCGACGCCACCACCGGCGTGGTGACGGTGGCGGCGGCGCTCGACTACGAGACCGCCACCAGCCACACCATCACCGTGCAGGCCAGCGACGGCGCCCTGACCTCGACCCAGAACTTCACCATCTCGGTCACCGACGTGAACGAGAGCCCGGTGTTCACCTCGGCGGCGACAGCCTCCGCGACCGGCAGCATCGCCGCCGGCGCCACGGTCATCGACGCCAACGCCAACAACGGCGACGGCGGCGCCGCCGATGCGGGCATCACCTACAGCCTGGTTGGCGGCACCGCCCAGGCCAAGCTGGACATCGCCGGCGCGACCGGCGTGGTGACCGTGAAGGCCGGAGAGAGCCTGGCCGCCGGCACCCACACGGTGATCGTGCGGGCCTCGGACGGCGTCCATTCCACCGATCAGACCATCACCGTGACGGTGGCGGCGCCTCCTCCGCCTCCTCCGCCTCCGCCTCCTCCGCCTCCTCCTCCTCCTCCGCCGCCTCCGCCTCCGCCTCCGCCGTCGGCGCCGGCTCCCACGGTGGTGCCCGCGCCGCCGCCGCCGGCTCCTCCGCCTCCGCCGCCGGCGCCGCCGCCGGCCACGTCGGTCGTGGTGCGCAACGAGACGCCCAGCAATCCCAACGCCCCCAGCGTGCCGCCCGGCACCCTGGTGGCGCCCGGCCTCACCGGCGGATTGGACGTCCAGTACGGGACCAACAGCACGCAGAACGTGGTGACCGGCAACGGGCCGTCGGGTGGCGGCCAGACTGGTGCCAGCCTGGCCGGTGGCAACGGCGGCTCGTTCGGCAACAACAGCTTCACCGGTGGCGACTCGGGCGGCTCCTTCGGGGCCGGCACGC
>JBFMHS010000020.1:0-5054 GCA_040751765.1 Pseudomonadota bacterium
TCGACGGGCCAATGCTCGACCGTGTCGGGAAGCGGATGAGTCATGGTCAGTCCGTGCAATCGCAGGGCAGGCAATCGTCCGAAGGGCCGCCTTCGAAATCCCGCTGGCGGCGGACGAAATTGAGCAATTCGCGGTAGCTGGGCCGGTCGGCGCGGAACAACGCCATTTCCGGCTTGGTCAGGGTGCCCAGCGCCGGAGCGTTGCGCTCCATGTCGATCCACCAGCGGGCGCGCTCGGGGAACAGGCGCATGATCCCCTTGATGGTCGCGGCCCCCTTCATGAAGCAGAGGTCGCAATTGCCGAGCGGCGTCTTGCCGTTGTTGTCGGGCAGGCCGAGATCGAAGGGCTGGCGTTTCCAGAACATCGAGACGTCCTGGCGGGTGACGCGGGCCTGATCCAGCGGCAGGACGGTTTCGAACCGCTCCTTGCCTGCTTCGTTCATGGCTTTCTGGCGGGCGACGCGGCGGGGTTCGTCATGGCGCAGACCGACGACGTTGACCCATTCCGGGTAGCCCAGCATGTCGCGCATGTAGGCGATGCCGCGCTTGACCTTGAGGTAATGGGTGCAGAGCCGCATGGTCGGGTTGGGCAGGAAGCCCCGGACCTTGACGATCTCCTCGAAGGGTTCGCCGTCGCGGGCCGCGCTGTTGTAGCCGACCACGCTGGTGTCGAACGGCTCGGCGGGATCAAATTCCAGCCAAGTGATGGAGACCTGCCAGCGAACCGAGCATTCATGGACGAAACGCAGGGTCTGCTCGAACTCCCGACCGGTATTGAAGAACACCACATGGACGTCGGCGGGCAGTTGCCCATCGTGGGCATCCAGGATCTGGCGCAGCATGTAGCCGGACGTGCGCCCGCCCGAGAACGACACCAGGGCGGGACCGTCGATGCGATAAGGATTGCTGGGCATGAGGCTTATCCAGCGTTCTGGATACGGCGGCCCAGCCAGGCCATCACCGGCACGGCCATGGAATTGCCCAGCGCCCGGTAGCGCGGGCCGTCGGGACAGTTCTCAACCGCCTTCCGCCGCCAGGGGATCAGGGTGTAATCGTCGGGAAAGCCCTGGAGCCGCTCGCATTCGCGAGGCGTCAGGCGGCGGACGGCCATGCCTTGTTGGACCGCGAGTTGGCCACCGGCATTGTCGCGGTCCAGGGCATTCATTGCCCGCAATGTCGGAGCTATGGTTTCGGCGGCAACCGGGGTCGCGGCCTTGCAGTCGAACGCTACATAGGTCTGCTGCTTGGTACCCGGCTCCGCCGCCAGGGCACCGGCGACATCCAAAGTCCGGACCTCGTCCCGCTGGTTCTGGGCAAAGGCCACGGCATGCTGTTTGCCCGCCTGCAAGGTGAACATGGGGTCACCGTCACCGCCGATTCCGATTCCAGCACGGGGATCGGTGGTGCTGATTCCCGTGCGGGCTCCGGCCTCCTGGATGGGGATGGCAACCTGCGCGCCAATCGTAATGTCTGGTGGCAAAGCCACCAGCACCAGGGGCGTGCCCCGCCCGGTCCCGTCCTCCGAGGCATCGAAGCCCTCGCCGCGCAGGGAATGGGTGACCAGGGTGTCGGTGCAGTCACTATCGACGCCGCGCGACAGATCGCGTGCCCGCAAGGTGGTGGCGACGAAGGTCTCGGTCTCGAAGTCCATCCGCCCACTGGCCGAGGCGCAGGCGTTGAGCGCCGTGGCGACGTCGATGGGGCCGGAGGTGTTGTTGCCGCCGAACGCTTCGGCCGTCAGTCCGCCGCTGGTGGCGAAAGACGTTTCGCCGCTTCGGCCAGCGCGTGCATCAAGCGTGGGGGCAACACTTTGTTCCGCTTCTCGGCGCGGCGGATGATCCCGGCGCACGCCTTCGCGCTCAAGAAGTACTTGGATGGGATCGGCCCGGTCTCCAGCACCCGCGACAACGAACACACGACGGCGGCGTTGGGCCAGGCCGAAATATTGGGCGTCGAGAACCCGCCACGCGACTGTGCGCGTGGGTCCAAGCACAGCACCAGCGTCCGACCATTTTCCCCCTGGCGGGACGACCGGACCATCTTCTCCGGCCAGTCCGCCCAGAAGGCACCCGAAGGCGTTGTCGCGGGTGGACAGGACTCCGGGGACGTTCTCCCAAACAACCCAAGCTGGATCGATGGCATCGGCGAGTTCCACGAATTTGAGGGCAAGGTTGCCGCGGGAATCGTCCAGCGACTTGCGCAGCCCCGCCACCGAGAACGCCTGGCAGGGCGTGCCGCCCACCAGCACGTCAATCTTTCCCCGCCATGCCGAACCGTCGATGGCGGTCATGTCTGCCAGGTTGGGAATGGCCGGATAGCGGTGCGCCAGAACGGCGGAAGGAAATGGTTCGATCTCGGCGAAGAATGCCGCCCGCCAGCCCAAAGGCTCCCACGCCGCCGTCGCCGCCTCGATCCCGCTGCACACCGAGCCGTAGACAAGCGGCATCGGGCCGAGCGCCGGGGCACCCGGCTCGGGGGAAGCAACCAGCATGGCGATGGAAACCTGGATCAGGTGGAAACTGGAAACCTGCCGGTGGAAACCCGATCAGGTTTCCGGCAGCGGTTTCCACCCAGGTTTCCAGTCAGCCGGATACGCGAAAGGCGCGCTGTCCTTGGACAAACGCGCCTTTGGGCTGGAAACTGGAAACCGGAGTGGAAACCTAGAATTTCGGGCTGACGCTAGCGAAATCCGGCGCTGTTGCCGCCCGCATAGCAAAAGTGCCAGGGAGGAACCAATTTCCGTCCGGAACGTCTTGACTTGTTCTATTGTTTCGCCCGCTTCGGGCGGCGGATCATTTGATGATCGTTTTCGCCGCCCCTCGCGAGCCTGGGTCCGTTCTACGCCCCAATGCCCCTCTGTGTCATTTCGGATTTTGTCCTCCTGATCGTGGGCTGGCTGTTCGCCGCCGCCCTGGTGCGGGCGATCAGGTCGGCCTTGGTGATGTGCTTGGGGATGCGGTGGCCGTTGAGCTTCCAGGCGATGACGCACAATGCGAAGAGCCAGTGCCGATGGGCGGCGGATCGGGTCATGCCGACCTCCCAGGAAATCACCTTCCACGGTTTGCCATCGGCCCTCGCCCAGACGATTTTGGCATCGAGCGGATCAAGGAGCTGGAGCCACGGCAGGGCCTCGTCCATGCGGGTGATCGCGGCGGCCGAGGGCGGTGGACGACGGAGCGTCACGTCATCGGTCGACCAGCTTTCCCGGATGTAGGGCGGCCAGGTGCTGGCGTGGCCCTGGACCCGGACCTCGGGCAGACGGTGCAGGGTGTCGGCGGCTTCGGCGAGACGGTCTTCGACCAGGGACGGCGTCCAGTTCATCGGGCACCTCCGGTGTCGATGGCCCAGGACAGGATGGCGAGGGCGTCAGCCTCGTTGTCGTCTTCGGGGTTGAAGCCACGGGATCGCATGGCGGCGATCACCGCGTCCTTGCCGGCATTGCCCTTGCCGGTGGCGTGGCGCTTGATGGTGCCGACCGGCACGCCCTGATAGGGGATATGCTTCAGTTCGCACCAGGCGGCGAGATGGGCGAGGAAGCCGCCATAGATGTGGGCGGCATCGGTGCCGGCGTGACGGCGCACTTCCTCGAAATGGATCAGGTCGATGGTCCTGGCGCCGTCCAGCAGATGGTCGAGCCAGGAGCGGAAGCGAAGGAAGCGCATGCCGCCGCCTTCATAGCGGCCGGGCATGAATTCCATGGTGCCGGAAACGACAGCACCATCGGCCAGACGCATGGCCCAGCCGGTGGTGGTGCCCAGATCAAGGGCGAGGATGGTGGTCATGGTGGAGGCTCACGAGAACAGTGGGCCTCCGGCTTTGGTCGAAGGGGAGCCTACGGATCGTGGGATTGCGGAGCAAACCGAATTGTTGGGCGGCCCCGACATGGAAGCGTGTTCCCATGTTCCCAACCAAAATCGCGTTTCCAAAACTTTTCCCAGCCAGAGAAAATTTACGCCATGTGGCATGTTAGCGTCACCGGGCAGAACAACCGATGATCGTCATTTCTTCTTCTACCCCAGAACTTCCGAAAAGGTTGGGAACAATGGGAAAGTTGGGAACACCGAGCGTTTCTGCCACCTCCAGCGTTCCCAACCCCTGCCCGAGGTTGGGAACGGTTGGGAACAAATCCGCCGAGACGACGAGGCAGATTGCTCGTGGTCACGTCGAAGGTTGGGAACAAAGGTTGGGAACAGGCCAGGCATGAAAATGGCCGCGACGACGAATGCCATCGCGGCCCTGGGCGGGAGAGATGTGGGATAGGTTAGTTTGCTGTTCGATACCGCCATTCCAAAGAGACACCACTGCGGCAGCGATATCGCTCCCAGCCCCTGGCCTTCAGATAGGCGCTGATGCGCATCTGGTCGCCGCGTGTCCACCGGCCCGGTTCGATGCCAATGGCCTGCTGGAGGATCTCGGCCACGGATACGTCGGTGAGTGGCTCGGATCGGGCGACCTCCACCTCGCGCCAGTCATCGTAGGCGCCGTAGCCGTGATTGACCCGTTCCTTATCGAAGGCCAGCCAACGGTCGATCAGGCTGTCCCAGGCGTCGGACTGGTAGCGCTCCTCCTGCTCGGCGCGGGCCATGGCGATCAACTGGGGATCGTCTAGCCACCAGATGGCGCCTTGGTCGTACAGCGCCATGGCTTCGGCCCAGAGCTGGTCGCGGTCACGGCGCAGTGCATCGAGGTCAATCTTGCCGCAGCGGATGGGCCAGAAGCGGCGGTTGCCGGTCTCGTCGCGCAGATAGGTGTCGGGATTGACGCTGCCGGCGAAGACGCACTGGCGCGGCACGTCGATGACGTAGCGCTCGTAGGGCGGGCGGTAGCGGTCGACGGTGCGGGTCAGGAATGACTTGATCCGGGACACTTCGGCGCGGCCGATGGCGTCGAGTTCGGCGATCTCGATGATCCAGACGCCGCGCATCTGCTGGGCGGCATCCTTGCTGCCGATTTCGGCCAGTTCGTCGGTGAACCACTCCTCGCCGGCCAGCACCTTGAGGGCCGTGGATTTCTTGGCATATAAAAATTTCTGGCCGGCCATTATAAAGCCCTCTT
>JBFMHS010000200.1:0-8188 GCA_040751765.1 Pseudomonadota bacterium
GTCATGGGTGCCTAAACCCATTCCCGCCTGCGCCAGATGATCCTGGGCGGGGTGACCCGGCACGTGCTGCACCACGCGCCCATCCCGTGCCTGATGTGCCATTGACGCCTGCCTAGACAAGCCGATCCCTGTTCCGATTGGACCATGGATCAGCGCGGCCCGATCGCCTCCTCCACCGCGTCGTCGACGGTGTCGACCAGACGGATGCGCACGTCCTTGCGGGCGGCGGCGGGGATGTCGCCGATATCCTTCTCGTTGCGGCGCGGCAGCAGCACGGTGCCGATGCCGGCCCGCGCCGCCGCCGTAACCTTCTCCTTGATGCCGCCCACCGGCAGCACCAGGCCGCGCAGCGAGATCTCGCCGGTCATTGCCGTATCAGAGCGGATACAACGATCGGTCAGCAGCGACACCAGCGCGGTGAACATGGCCACACCGGCCGACGGGCCGTCCTTGGGGATGGCTCCGGCCGGCACGTGGACATGAATGTCGCTGGTGTCGAACAGCTTGGGGTCGATGCCGATGGACACCGCCCGGCTCTTCACCAGCGACAGCGCCGCCTGGGCGCTTTCCTTCATCACCTCGCCCAGCTGCCCGGTCAGGATCAGCTTGCCGCCGCCGGGCATGCGGGTGGCCTCGATGAACAGGATGTCGCCGCCGGCCGCCGTCCAGGCCAAGCCGGTGGCGACGCCGGGCATGGCGGTGCGCATGGCGGTCTCGTTCTCGAACCGCTTGGGCCCCAGCACCTCGGCCAGGTTGGCAACGGTGACCGCGATCGGGCCCGCCTCGCCCTCGGCCACCCGTATGGCGGCGTGGCGCATGATGCCGGCGATCTCGCGCTCCAGGCCGCGTACCCCGGCCTCGCGGGTGTAGTCGCGCACCACCGCGTGCAAGGCGGCCTCGTCCACCGTCACCTTGTCCGCGCCCAGGCCGTGGGCCTCGCGCTGGCGGGGAAGCAGGTAGCGGGCGGCGATGGCCACCTTCTCGTCCTCGGTGTAGCCGGGCAGGTCGATGACCTCCATGCGGTCGTGCAACGGGCCGGGGATGGACTCCAGAATGTTGGCGGTGGCGATGAACAGCACCCGTGAGAGGTCGAAGGGGACGCCCAGGTAGTTGTCGCGGAAGCTGGCGTTCTGCTCGGGGTCGAGCACCTCCAGCATGGCCGCCGAGGGATCGCCGTGGAAGCCGCCGCCACCCATCTTGTCGATCTCGTCGAGCATCAGCACGGGATTGCGGACACCGGCCTTGCGGATGGCCTGGATGATGCTGCCGGGCAGGGCGCCGACATAGGTGCGGCGATGGCCCCGGATCTCGGCCTCGTCGTGGACGCCGCCCAGGCTGACACGGGCGAAGGCGCGGCCGGTCGCCTTGGCGATGCTCTGGCCCAGCGAGGTCTTGCCGACGCCGGGGGGGCCGACGAAGCACAGGATCGGCGACTTGCCCGCCGGCGCCAGCTTGCGCACGGCCAGGAACTCCAGGATGCGGCGCTTGACCTTGCCCAGGCCGTGGTGGTCCTCGTCCAGCTGGCGGCGCGCCTCGGCCACGTCGATATGGGCCTCGGACTCCCTGGCCCAGGGCAGGGCGGCCAGCCAGTCCAGCCAGGTGCGGACCATGCCCGCCTCCATGGAGCCGTCGGGCATGCGCTTGAGCCGTCGCAGTTCCTTGTCGGCCTGGCGATGGACCTCGTCGGGCATGCCGGCCTTGTCCACCGCCTCGCGCAGCTCGGCCAGTTCCTCCTCCTCGCTCTCGTCGCCCAGCTCGCGCTGGATGGCGCGCAGTTGTTCGGTGAGGATGTGGCGGCGCTGGCGCTCACCGATGCTCTCGCGGGCCTGTTCCGACACCCGCCGCGTCACGCGCAGCACCTCGATGCGGTGGATCAGGTGGTTGGTGACCTTGTCCAGCCGCCGGATCAGGTCCACCGTCGCCAGCACCTCCTGCTTCTGCTCGGCGTCGAGGTCCATGTAGCTGGTGATCATGTCGGCCAGCAGCCCGGCCGGCTCGATGCTCCGCGCCGCCTCGATCAGGTCACGCGGCGTCTGAGGCAGCAGGCCCAGCGCCTCCACCGCCAAGTCGCGCAGATGGGCGACGCGGCCCTCGATCTCGGCGCCGCTGTCCAGGGGCTCCTCGATGGTCTGCACGCGGGCGACGAAGAACGGCTTCTCCTGGACATAGCCGTGGATGCGGATGCGGTGCTCGCCCTGGCAGATGATCTGGTGGGTGCCGTCGGGCGAGGTGACCAGGCGCAGCACCCGGGCGGCGGTGCCGACGCGGTGGAGATCCAGCGCGCCCGGTTCCTCCATCCCCTCGTCCCTTTGCAGCACCACGCCCAAGGGCGCGTCGCGGCGCACCGCCTCCTTGACCGCCTCCACCGAGCGCGGCCGGCCGACGGTCAGCGGCAGCACGGCGCCCGGGAACAGCACCGCGCCGCGCACCGACAGCACGATCATCTCCTGGGTGTCAGCGGTGGCGGTTTCCAGGGTGGCGGCCTCGCCGGTCATGGAGATCCTCGCTCGAAGGTGAGATACAGGCAGCCGTCGCGATAGTCGTGGGCGACTAGGCGGAACGGGCCGGGTGGCAGCGGCAGATGGCGCTCGAAGCGGCCATGGGGGATTTCCAGCCGGTGCAGCACGCAACTTTCGGCCAGGGGCACCGAGCGCTCGCCGCGCACCCGCACGCCCGTCTCCTCCACCGCCACCGTCAGCCGCTCGGGGGGCACGCCGGGCAGGGCGACGATCACCGTCAGCGCGCCGTCCTGCTCGCACACGTCAACCGGCGGGCGCCAGGCGGGCGGCCCCGCCCCCGGCTCGAAGAAGCTGCGTTGCAGGCGTTCGGCGTCCTCGAGCAGGCGCGCGGCATAGGCCCACATCCAGTCGCCGGGGATACGTTCGCGCCCCTGGCCCACGTCCCTACACCTTCACCCGCGCCCGCAGCCAGTCGATCAGCTCGGCGTCGAAATGGGGCAGGCAGGCCAGTTCGTCGACGCCGTGGAAGGGGCCGTGGCGCTCGCGATAGGCGACCACCTGGGCGGCGCGCACATGGCCCAGTCCGTCCAGCTCGGCAAGGGTGCGGGCCGAGGCGCGGTTGAGGTCGACCAGCGTCCGCTCGTAGGGGCGCTGCGCCTGCCGCAGGCCCTCGGTGCGGTCCGATGGGCGCTCCGGCCGCAGCGGGCGCGGGGTGTCGGGGTCCATGCCGTTGTCTCCGCCTGTGCATTCCCTGGTGCAACACCCGGGTGCCCGCCCCGGTTCCCCCGGGAACGGCCGGCCGTGCCGTCTGTTGGCTGGGGCATGGAGTTGGTGAGCACGGTGGTCTCGGCGCTGATCGGGGTGCGGCTGGCGGCGGGGATGGCGAGCCTGCGGCTGGCGCGGCCGCGCGGGCTGGCCTCGCGCCTGGGCGATCTTCCCTCCGACGGTCTGCCGCTGTCACGGCCGGTGACGGTGTGGTGGAACGACCACCACATCCCGTTCATCGAGGCCGCCGCCGACGCCGACGCAGCCGTCGCCCTTGGGGCGGTGCACGCGCATCTGCGGTTGGCCCAGATGGAGGTGATGCGCCGGCTGGCCCATGCCCGTCTGGCCGAGATGCTGGGGCCGGCGGCGCTGCCCCTGGACCACGGGCTGGCGCTCCTGGACTTTCCCCGCGCCGTGCCGGCGATCCTGGCCCAGATGCCGGCCTGGACGCGGGCCTGGGTCGAGGCCTTCGCCGCCGGCATCACCCATGTGGCGCTCACCGCGCCGCGACCGCCCGAGCTGGCGATGCTGGGGGTGGACCGCGAGCGGTGGACCGCCGCCGACGTGCTGGCGGTGGGCCGGCTGGCTTCGGCCGACGTCAACTGGATCATCCTGTTCAACATGCTGAAGCTGCGGGCGCGGGCCGACTGGCCCGAGCTGTGGGCGGAACTGGTGGCTCATGCCGGCGCCTGCCCCCAGCCGGTCGACGCGGGCCAGTCGCCGCTGGGCCGCGTCGCCACCATCGTCAGCCGCTCGGGCAGCAACGCGGTGGCGGTGGCCGGCCACCGCTCGGCCAGCGGCGGCGGGCTGATGGCGGCCGATCCCCATCTGTCGCTGACCCTGCCCAATCTGTGGCTGGTGGCCGGGCTGCGCTGCCCGTCGCTGCATGTCGCCGGGTTGATGATCCCCGGCCTGCCGTTCGTGGCGGTGGGGCGCAATCGGGCGGCGGCGTGGAGCGGCACCAGCCTGCAGGCCGATTCCTCCGATCTGTTCGACGCCCGCCGGCTGGAGGCGACCGAGCGGCGGGTTCCGGCGCCGGCACGCTGGGCGGCACCCGGCGCGCATCGCCTGCGCGAAACGCGGCTGGGGCCGCTGGTATCGGACTGCGCACTGCTGGGCGGCGGGGCGCCGGTGGCGCTGTCGTGGATGGGGCATCGGCCCAGCGACGAGCTGACCGGCTGGCTGGGCATCGCCCGCGCCCAATGCTGGGAGGCTTTCGCCGCCGCCGCCGACCGACTTGCGGTGCCCGGGCAGCACCTGCTCTATGCCGACCGGTCGGGCCGCATCGGGCGGCTGCTGGCGGCGCGCCTGCCGTGCCGTCCGGTCGGCCCGCCCGCCGACGCGGTGCTGCCGCCCGACGCCGCAGGGGCGTGGCGGGACACCGTCTCGGCGGGTGCGCTGCCGATGGCGGTCGACCCGCCGGGAGGCGTCTTGGCCTCGGCCAACGAGAGGCCGCACGGGGCGGCGGTAAGGGTCGGGTCGTTCTTTCCCGGTCCCGACCGCTGCCTGCGGCTGCGCCGGCTGGCCGCCGGCCGCGACAAGGTCGGGCTCGACGACCTCGCCGCGCTGCAACTCGATGTCTTCTCTGAAACCGCTCTTGACCTCAAGGACTGGCTGGCGGCACGGATCGGCTTCCCCGAACTGGCCGCCTGGGACGGCCGCTACGGCGAGGACTCGCGCGGAGCGGCGGCGCTGGAGCTGCTGGTCGGCAGTCTGCACCGCTTCGCCCAGGGCGACGAGAGCCGCTACTGGGCCAGTTGGAACCCCGCCGCCGTCCTGCGCCGGCGGTTGGAGGCGGCCGATCCCGACGGGCTGGCCCGGGCGCTGGAGACGGCCGGCCAGCGCGCCCCCCGCTGGGGCGACATCCATCGCCTGCGCCTCGGTCACTGGCTGGGCATGCTGCCGGGGCTGGAGCGGCTGGCGCGGCGGGTCGACCTGCCGGCGGCGGGGGGCAACGACACCGTCCACAAGACCGCCCACGGCCTGTGCTCGGGCCGCCACGCCGCCCGCTTCGGCGCCAATGCCCGCTTCCTCACCGACACCGCCGACCTGGATTCGTCGCGGATCGTGCTGCTGGGCGGGCAGGACGGCTGGCCGGACAGCGCCACCTTCCTGGACCAACTGGCGCCGTGGCGCGCCGGCGAGACCATCGCACTGCCGCTGCGGCCCGAGACCGTGCGCGCCACCTTCCCCCACCGCACCATCCTGAGGCCGTGATGCCCTTCGACGCCACCTTCCTGTTGCGCCTGTACGCCAATGTCCGCCTGGCCGCCCTGGCCGCCGAGGATCCGGCGGCGGCGCAGGCGCGGCAGTTGCTGCATCTGGTCCGCCGCGCCCGCGACACCCGCTTCGGTCGCGACCACGGCTTCGCCTCCATCCGCTCGGTGGCCGACTACCAGGCGCGGGTTCCCTTGCGCCGCTATGGCGAGCTATGGGCCGAGTACTGGTCAGCGGGATGGCCGGTGCTCGACGACGTCACCTGGCCCGGGCGGACGCCCTATTTCGCCTTCACCTCGGGCACGGCGTCGGGGACGTCGAAATTCATCCCCGTCAGCCGCGAGATGGTCGCCGCCAACCGCCGCGCCGCCCTCGACATCCTGGTGCACCACGTCGCCCGTCACCCCGACAGCCGGGTGATGGGGGGCAAGACTCTGATCCTTGGCGGCAGCACTGACCTGGAGAAGCTGGCCGGCGGGGTGTGGAAGGGCGACCTGTCGGGCATCGCCACCCGCGAGGTTCCCGCCTGGGCACGGCCGTGGTCGTTCCCGCCCCCCGATGCCGCCCTCGATCCCGACTGGGACCGCAAGATCGACCGCTTGGCCGGCATGGCGGCGGGCGAGGACATTCGCGCCATCACCGGCACCCCCGGCTGGGTGCTGGCCTTCCTTGACCGCCTTGGCCGGCCGGCCCGCGAGGTGTTCCCTCGACTTGAGCTGTACGTACACGGCGGCGTGAGCTTCGCTCCCTACCGCGCGCGCTTCGACGCGACGCTGGGTGGCGCCGCCACACGCGAGGTCTATCCCGCCTCCGAGGGTTTCGTGGCGGTGGCCGACCTGGGCCCTGGGGAGGGGATGCGGCTGCTGGCCGACAACGGCCTGTTCTTCGAATTCGTCCCGCTCGGCGAGTTGGACAGCCCGTCGCCGACCCGCGCCTGGCTGGGCGACGTCCGGGCTGGGGTCGACTACGCCATCGTGCTGACCAGTTGCGCCGGGCTGTGGTCCTATGTGCTGGGCGACACGGTGCGGCTGGTGGACCGGCGGCCGCCGCGCCTGTTGGTCACCGGCCGCACCGGCTGGATGCTCAACGCGTTCGGCGAGCACCTGTCCGGCGAACAGCTCGACGACGCCATGGTGGCGGCGGCCCGGGGGGCGGCGGTGACCGACTATGCCGCCGGGGCCGAGTTCGCCGACGGCCATCGCGGCCGCCACGTCGTGGTGGTGGAGTTCTCCGGTCCACCGCCACCGGACTTCGCCCGGAGCCTGGACGCCGCCCTTGCCGCCGGCAGCCTGGACTATGCCGAACGCCGGGCCGGCGGCATCGGGCTGGAGGCGCCGCGCGTGCTGGCCGTGCCTGCCGGCTTCTTCGCCGGGTGGATGCGGGCGCGCGGCCGGCTGGGCGGCCAGAACAAGGTGCCCCGGGTGATCACCGACGAGGCGATGCTGGCCGACCTGGTGGGGCGGGCGCGGGATCAGTCGCCGCGCGAGGCGTGGGGCGAGGTCGGGAGGTAGCCTTCGCCGTCGGGCGGCGCTATCTTCGCCGGCCATGGCCGCCCCGTCCTCCGTCTTCGTGACCAGCCCCCAGTCCCGCGCCGTTCCCTTCACGGCGGCGGCGCTGTCGTTGCTGGTGCATGTGTTGGCCGCGCTGGCGTGGATTCGGCCGCAGTTGCCCGACCCGACGGACGACCCGGCGGTGGGGGCGGTGGCGGTGGAGATCGTGCCTGCGCCCTTGCCGCCGGCACCGGTCAAGGCTCCCGACGTGGAGCCTGCCGCGCCGCCGCCCGAGGCCAAGGTCATTCCCCAGCTCGACGACGCCCCGGTGGCGGCGCTGTCCACGCCCTGGCCGGCGGCGGCCAAGAAGGTGCCGCCGACGCGATCGGAACGGGACAAGGTGCTGGCCCAGGTGGTGCGTCTGTGGGCGCCGCCGCAGGCACTCGCCGCCTATCCCGAGGCCGAGTTCGAGGTGAGGGTCACCGTGCTGGCCGACGGCACCCTGGCCGGCGCCTTTTCGATCCGCGCCCCCTACGATCCGGGCGCGGCCATCGAGGGCTACGCCGCCTCGGATAGCTTCAAGCGCGAGGTGTCGGAAAGCTTCTATCGCGCCTTGCGCAAGGCGCAGCCGCTCAGGCTGCCGCCCGCCCTGGCGGCCAAGGCGCCGTTCGACGTGGTGCTGGAATTCCGGGTGCGCGACGTGATGAAGCGGTGACTACCGCGCCTCGGCCACCCAGCCCTCGGTGCCGCAGGCCAGCTTGATGGCGACCGCGACGTTGCCGTTGGGGGCGTTGAAGAAGTTGTGGTAGTTCCACACCCGCGCCTTCTCGCAGCGGATGGTGATCTGCTTCTCGGAGTCCCAGGCGACCTCGGGGGCGGTGACGTGGTCGGCGAGGAACACGCGGGCCGCCTTGCCGTTGCCGACGCCCTTGGCACCGATCAGCACCATGGTGGGGGAGTCCTTGCCCTTGGTGGCCTGCACCCGCGCCATGATCACGTCCCAGGCGCCATCGGGCGAAGTCTGCCGCGACAGCTCGGTGACGTCGCCTTCGCCGCAGGCGGCAAGGGCGAGCAGGGGCAGGACGAGAAGCAGGCGTTTCATGAGGATGTCTCTCCAGGTCGGGGCGCGGGCGCAAGCATTCACCGCATCGCCTTTCGATACAAGGAGGAATGTGCGAAAGGAAAAAGGCGCCCCGGAAGGGCGCCTTTGCCATCCGGCCTACTCGGCCGCCTTCTTGTGGTGGCGGGGCAGGTCCA
>JBFMHS010000201.1:0-2367 GCA_040751765.1 Pseudomonadota bacterium
GCACGATCCCTCGGCATACTTGGCGAAACCCGGTTCCAGGGTGACGGTGCGGAGCTGGTCGAAAGCGCGGCCGGAAGGTCTCATCGGTCTGTCCTCACGTGATCTCGGGGGGAAACTAGCGACTCCGCCCGCCGCCGTCCATAAGTTGACGACCCCCCGAGTGGTCACTAGATTCCGGGGCACACTCAAGGGGTCGATGGATGCTGAGGGGCCGCAACCCGGGCATAACCGAGCTGAACGAGCGCTCGCGGGAGATCTTCCGCCACATCGTCGAGGCCTATGTGGCCACCGGCGAGCCCATCGGCTCGCGCACCATCTCGCGCCGCCTGCCGGTCAGCCTGTCGCCGGCGACCATCCGCAACGTCATGGCCGACCTTGAGGACCTGGGCCTTCTCTATGCTCCGCACACCTCGGCCGGGCGCCTGCCCACCCAGGCCGGCATGCGCATGTTCGTCAACGGCCTGCTCGAGGTCGGCGGCCTGCCCGAGGCCGAGCGCACCCAGATCGACATCCAGTGCCGCGCCCAGGGCAAGAGCGTCGAGCAGGTGCTGACCGAGGCCATCGGCACCCTGTCGGGGCTGTCGCGCTGCGCCGGCATGGTGGTGGCGCCCAAGATGCAGCGGTCGCTCAAGCAGATGGAATTCGTGTGGCTGGGCCGGGGCCGTGCCCTGGTGGTGCTGGTCACCGAGGACGGGCTGGTGGAGAACCGCCTGCTGGAACTGCCGGCCGACGTCGAGCCGCGTGCCCTGATCGAGGCCACCAATTTCCTGAATTCCCGCCTGGCCGGGCGCACGCTGGAGCACGTCAAGGACGAGGTCAATTCCGAGCTGGAGCGCCAGCGCCACCAGCTGGACGAACTGACCCAGCGGGTGGTCAAGGCCGGCCTGGCCACCTGGGCCGGCGACGACCATGCGGCGCTGATCGTGCGCGGCCAGTCGCACCTGCTCGACGACGTCACCGCCGTCGAGGACCTGGAGCGCATCCGCGCCCTGTTCGCGGCGCTGGAGACTTCGGAGCAGTTCCTGCGTCTGATCGACCTCACCTCCGAGGCCGAGGGGGTGCAGATCTTCATCGGCTCGGAGAACGAGCTGTTCGGCGTCACCGGCTGTTCGATGATCGTCGCGCCCTATCGCAACGCCCGCGAACAGATCGTCGGCGCCATCGGCGTCATCGGCCCGCAGCGGCTGAATTACGCCCGCATCATTCCCATGGTCGACTACACCGCCAAGGTGGTCGGCCGCCTGATCGGATAACCCAGAGACAGTGAAAGACCAAGGATGACCCAGGACCAGAAGAACGAGCAGGCCGGCGCGGAGATCAAGACGGACATGCCGGAACAGCCCGCCGAGGCCGCCGCGGTCGCCTCCGAGATGGCGAAGGAGGCCGAGCTCGCGCGCCTGACCGATGAGATCAACAAGCTGAAGGCCGAGATCCTTTACGCCAAGGCCGAGACCGAGAACGTCCGCCGCCGCCTTGAGCAGCAGGCCGAGGATCGCGGCAAGTACGCGGTGGCCAACTTCGCCAAGGACATGCTGACGGTGGCCGACAACCTGCGCCGCGCCCTCGATGCCAGCCCGCCGTCGGCGCGCGAGGGCAACGACATCGCCAACACGCTGACCGTCGGCGTCGAGATGACCGAGCGCGAGCTGCTGGCCGCTTTGGAGCGCTACGGCATCCGCCAGGTGCCGGCCATGGGCGAGAAGTTCGACCCCAACCTGCATCAGGCGATGATGGAAATGGAGGACACCACCCAGCCCGAGGGCACGGTGGTGATGGTCATGCAGCAGGGCTACCAGATCCACGACCGCCTGCTGCGTCCCGCCCTGGTCGGCGTCTCCAAGGGCGGCCCCAAGGCGCCCCCCGGCGAGCAGGTGGACACGTCGGCGTAATTGCCCTCACCCCGACGCGAGGCGGAGGGGCCTCATCCGGCGGGCACCACGCGGTGCATGCGGATGAGGCCCCTCACTGCGTTCGGGAAGTGTCAGTGCTGTCCGGCCATCGGGCACATGCCGCAGCCTCCGGTGCCACAGGACGGCACGGGCGCCGGGGCGGGGGTCTTGTCCTGGCCCGAGCCCTTGACGTTGGGGGCCATGATGGCCTTGCCGACATCCTTGTCGCCGCACTCGGGGCAGGCCAGCGCGCCGGCGTCCTTCTTGGCGTCGTAGTCGGCCGAGTTGTCGAACCACTGCTCGAAATGATGGTCGTGCGAGCAGCGCAGCGTGTACAGGATCATGGTCGTCCCTTACCCGATGGATGGTACGTCGGAGCCGTTATATCGGGGCATTTTGGAGAATGTCTATTTCTTCCCCAGCCCGGCCAGCGGATGGGCGGCGCGGACCAGCGCCGCCTTGGGCTCGTCGAGGACGT
>JBFMHS010000202.1:0-13453 GCA_040751765.1 Pseudomonadota bacterium
CTGGTTGCCGTCGGACACCTGGTTGGTCTGGGTGTCGATCACGCCGGTGGTGTTGTCGCCAAGGTCCTGGTTGATGATCTGCTGGTTGGCGATGGCGGTGGACGACGAGTAGTAGTACAGCACCTCGGCCCCCGAGCCGCCGCCGCCGGCGCCGCCGGCGACGCCGTCCTGGCTCTTCTTGACCGCCTGGTAGTTGGCCCAGAAGCCGCGGGTGGCGCGCGGATAGTTCCAGGGATCGTTGCCCATCTGCTGGCCGAAGGCGGTGGCCAGCCCGACGGGGCCGCCGTCGGCCGGGTCGGAATGGAAGGCCAGCGGCAGGGCGGCGAGGCCGGCGGCCAGCAGGAAGGCGTTGCGGAACACCATGGGATTGCTCCATCGGTTCGGACGGGAAAAGGGGGGAGGAAATCCCTCCCCCCGGGGTCACGGCACCGATCACTCGGAGCCGTTGAACTTGTTGGTGACGGTGGACACGTTGCCCAGCGCCGACGCGGTGACCTTGAGCGCCGGGGCCTCCAGCTTGCCCAGATGGCTGTAGCCGGAGATCGAGTGGCCGACCGCCGAGGCGTGGGCATAGGTGTCCTGGTAGCCGAACTGGTTGAGATCGACCATGGCGACGTTGTCGGTGGCAATGGCGCCGTTGTCGTAGTCCTCGTCCGGGCCGGCCTCCAGGCGGGTGCCGACGTCCACGGTGTGGATGTTGGCGGCCGCCGTGGCGCTGACGTCCAGCTGGGCGTCGGTGATGTAGTCGCCGAAGGCGTAGGCGCTGTTGTAGCCCTTGTCGATCAGGCCGTACTGGGCGGCGGTCCAGCCCAGCATCAGCATGTCGTAGTTGCGGTTGCCCGAGCCGATGAAGACATAGCCGTCATGGTCGAGCCAGTTGGCCAGGGCCAGGTTGGCCAGCACGGCGGCCTCGGTGTCCAGGGCGTCGCCGTTCAGCACCGGGGTGTCATACGCGGTGTCGACGGGGCTGAACCCGCCGAAGGCGATCTGGCCGTCATGGGCCATGACCACGTGCTCGCCCCCGGTGCTGGCGACGTTGGAGATGGCGGTGGCGCCGATCTCGACCTTGGCCAGGTGCTTGCGGGCGTCGATGCCGTCGACCCAGTAGGGTTCGATGTCGCCCATGTCGACATAGATCACGTTGGCGGCGATGGCGGCCGCGTTCTGGGCGCTCCTGTTGGTCTGGTCGACCATCTGCTCCTGCTCGACCTCGGCCTCGGTCTTGCCGATGCTCAGGCCGGCCAGCGCCGCCCCCTTCTGGGTGTTGGTGTTGGACTGCCTGACGTCCTGGTCCTGGACAACGACCGCCACCGCGGTCTGGTCGACATGGACGGGCGCGCCCGGCGCGACGTAGCCGCCGGTGACGCCGTTGTAGCTGGCATGGGAGCCGTCGGCGAAGGCGGTCATGTCGCCGGCCATCACCTGCAGGCGCTCGACCTGCGTCAGGCCCCAGGCCACGAAGTCCACGTCGATGTCGAAGAGGGCGTAGACGTCGGTGTAGCCGATGTGGGTCCAGTCCCAGTAGACGGTGTCGTAGGCGTGCGCCGGGGCGGCGGCCAGCGACGCGGCCATGGCGATGGCCGACGCCGCGGACAGGAGGGCGGTCTTCTTCATAGGTCTTCTCCTTTGGTTTTGGTCAGGAAGTCTTCGTGGAAGCGGGCCTGGACGAGTCCGCACTCTTCGGGGCCCTTGAGGCCGAGGTAGTCGGTCATGATCTGGTAGACGGCCATCTCCACGACGGAGCGGACGCCGAGCTGAAGCGGTTCGTTCTTGACCATCCCCGCGTCGAACTCGACGAGTTGGGTGCCGAAGAAGCGGAAGACGTTCGCCTCCACCTCGAAGCCGACGATCTGTTTCTGCAGGCTGGTGATGTAGGGGACCTCGAAGGTGCGCGAGTTCACCACCCGCAGGTCGAGGCCGACATTGATCACCACGCTGCGGGTCCCGGCGCCGATGCCGCCCACGGCCAGGCGGGCGCCGCCCGAGACGATGTTGTAGTTGAGCTCGGTCAGCGCCCCGACCAGCACGAAGTCCGACCCCCGGATGGACCCCGGCGGGACTTGGCTCTGCGGGCCGGTCAGCTTCTGCTCGGCCATCTTCACCTGGGCCAGCGGGATGCGCAGGTCGTAGCGCTCGACCAGGCGGGCCTTGCCGCTCTTGTAGAGCGCGCTCATCACCATCTCCGAGACGCCCTGGCTGAGCGCCGTCGAGGTGCCGTTGCCGGTGGCCTGGAACTGGCCGGTCTTGTCGGCCACCTCGCCCACCGCGAAGGTCGGCAGGTTGGCGCCGGGCAGCTTCGACAGAGCGGTCAGGCACCTGGTGTAGGGGGTGTCGTTGTTGGTGACCGGGGCGCTGAACGCGGGTTCCACGTTGGAGCTCACCACCCCCGGGGCGCAGCCCCCCAGGGCCAGGAGCGCCGTGGGAACGGCGCGCGTGAGATACCGTCTCATCCTCGCTCTCCTCTCGCATTCGAAATCACAGAAGAGACAAGACTCTCCCACCTCGAAGTATTCACCGCCATTGGCGGCGAACGAGTTCGACTGACGCTCGACGTATCAACTCTGTGTGGGTGTTACTTGTCTGTGTCTCTGTGTTCGCTGGCGAAACACTACTCGGAACGGGGAAATTATCGTAACGCCCTTTCGGTCCGTTCCTCCCGTCATGAGGAGTAATCCGGTCGCCGCTGGGAACACCCGTCTGACGGCTGCGGCGCCACCTTTCGGGCTGCGAGGCGGGCGAAACCGGCGACGGCCATACCCCCAGGCCGCGCGGTGTTGAAAAGGCCCGGTGACCGGGTTAGGGTGCGGCTTCGGCCAATCACCAGGAAAACTCGGCGCATGCGCTCAGATCTCGCGGCCAAGTACGACCTCCGGGTCCCCCGCTACACCTCCTATCCCACCGCGCCGCATTTCCATCCCGGCGTCGGTCACGAGGTGTATGGAGCCTGGCTGGGCGAGTTGGACCCGGCCGACGAGTTGTCGCTGTACCTGCACATCGCCTATTGCGCCGAGATGTGCTGGTTCTGCGGCTGCCACACCAAGATCACCAAGCGCTACGCGCCGGTAGCGGCCTACATGGACGCGCTGTGGGGCGAGACCCGCATGGTGGCGGAGCGGCTGCCGACCCGCATGACCGCGCGCCACATCCATTTCGGCGGCGGCAGCCCGACCATCCTGTCGGCCGAGGATTTCGTGAAGACGGTGGCGCTGCTGCGCGAGCTGTTCGCGGTCAAGCCCGACGCCGAGGTGGCGGTCGAGCTGGACCCGCGCACCGCCGACGAGGCCTATGTGGCCGCCATGGCCGGCGCCGGCGTCACCCGCGCCTCGATCGGCGTGCAGGACTTCGACGAAAAGGTCCAGCAGGCCATCAACCGCATCCAGCCCTACGAGGTCACCGCCGACGTCATCGGCTGGCTGCGCAAATACAATGTGCCCGAGATCAACATCGACCTGGTCTACGGCCTGCCGCACCAGACCCTGGACGGGCTGATCAACACCATCGACCGCGCCGTCGAATTCGGCCCCAAGCGCATCGCCCTGTTCGGCTATGCCCACGTGCCGTGGATGAAGAAGCACCAGCGGCTGATCCCCGACGAGACCCTGCCCGGCACCGAGGCGCGCTGGGCCCAGTACGAGGAAGGCTGCCGCCGCCTGGTCGAGCACCACGGCTTCGTCCAGATCGGCCTCGACCACTTCGCCGCCCCCGACGACGCCATGGCCATCGCGCTGAAGGAGAAGCGGCTGCACCGCAACTTCCAGGGCTACACCACCGACACCGCCTCGACCCTGATCGGCCTGGGTGCCTCGGGGATCGGCTCGCTGCCCCAGGGCTACATCGCCAATGTGGGCGAGATCCACTTCTACCAGCAGGCCATCCGCGAGGGCCGCCTGGCCACCGCGCGCGGCGTCGCCATCAGCGACGACGACCGCCTGCGCCGGGCCATCATCGAGCGCCTGATGTGCGACCTGGCGGTCGACCTGGATGCCGTCGCCGCCCGGTTCGGCCAGGACGGAGGCCAGTTCGAACCGGAGCTGGCGTCGCTGGCGCCGTTGGTCGCCGACGGGCTGTGCGCCGTCGACGGCCGCCGCATCACCGTCACCGAGGACGGCCGCACCCTGGTTCGCGCCGTCTGCGCGGCCTTCGACCGCTACCTCAAGCAGGGCGAGCAGCGGCACTCCAAGGCGGTGTAGGGGGCGCCCCTACCCAGGCTACCGGTTGCTGCACCGCACACTGCCCGTTTCCCGCCCCGCCGGGTAGCGGAGCCGCCACCCATCAAATCTTCCCCTCCACCCCACCCGGGTGTTCCGCCGGTTCTTTCCCGCAGGCAAAGTGGGGACAATCGATCCCGCGCCCTGGCTGCGCAGGGGGCGGACAAAAAAACGACCGACAGGCGGCCCAAGGCCCGACCAACACCGACGAGGTAGGGGAAAAATGGATCAGTCCAAGCGCTACTGTAACTTCAACCTGAAGGAAGACCAGCTGATCGCCGGCGACAAGCACGTGCTGGTCGCCTACCACATCAAGCCGAAGGCTGGTTACGAGCCGATCTACGTCGCCGCCCACTTCGCCGCCGAGTCGTCGACCGGCACCAACGTCGAGGTCTGCACCACCGACGACTTCACCAAGGGCGTCGACGCCCTGGTCTACGAGGTGACCGAGCGCGGTGACGGCGAGTATCTGATGAAGATCGCCTATCCGGTGGACCTGTTCGATCGCAACATGATCGACGGCCGCGCCATGATCGTGTCCTTCCTGACCCTGTGCATCGGCAACAACCAGGGCATGTCGGACGTCGAATACGCCAAGATGATGGACTTCTACGTCCCGCGGTCGCTGCTGACCCTGTTCGATGGCCCGGCCATGAACATCCAGGACATGTGGCGCGTGCTCGGCCGTCCGCAGGTCAACGGCGGCATGGTGGTCGGCACCATCATCAAGCCGAAGCTGGGCCTGCGTCCCAAGCCCTTCGCCGACGCCTGCCACATGTTCTGGCTGGGCGGCGACTTCATCAAGAACGACGAGCCCCAGGGCAACCAGGTGTTCGCGCCGACCAAGGAGATCATCCCGCTGGTGGCCGACGCCATGGAGCGCGCGCAGCAGGAGACCGGCGAGGCCAAGATCTTCTCGGCCAACATCACCGCCGACGATCCCTTCGAGATGATCCGCCGCGGTGAGTTCATCCTCGAGGCCTTCGGCAAGAACGCCAGCCACGTCGCCTTCCTGGTCGACGGCTATGTGGGCGGCCCGACCGCCATCACCACCTGCCGCCGCTACTTCCCCAACCAGTTCCTGCACTACCACCGCGCCGGCCACGGCGCCGTGACCTCCCAGCAGTCCAAGCGCGGCTACTCCGTGCTGGCCCACATGAAGATGAGCCGCCTGCAGGGTGCCTCGGGCATCCACACCGGCACCATGGGCTACGGAAAGATGGAAGGCGACAAGAACGAGAAGGTCGTCGCCTACATGCTGGAGCGCGAGGAGTGCATGGGCATGTACTTCAACCAGCCCTGGTGGGGCATGAAGGCCACCACCCCGATCATCTCGGGCGGCATGAACGCGCTGCGCCTGCCGGGCTTCTTCGACAACCTGGGCCACTCGAACGTCATCCAGACCTCGGGCGGCGGCGCCTTCGGCCACAAGGACGGCGGCACCGTCGGTGCCAAGTCGCTCCGCCTGGCCCACGAGGCCTGGGTTCGCGGCGTCAACCTGGTCGACTTCGCCATGGAGCACCCCGAGCTCAAGGGCGCTTTCGAGAGCTTCCCGGGCGACGCCGACAAGCTGTATCCCGGCTGGCGCGAGAAGCTGAAGGTGCGCTGATCGATATCAGTGCATCAACGATAAGAAACGGGGTATGGGGAGAGCGGGCGGCATAAGCCCGCCCCCCGGCTCCTGACAAAGGAGAGGAAGGCCGTGTCCAGGAAGCATCCGATCATCGCCGTCACCGGTTCGTCCGGAGCGGGCACCAGCACCGTCAAGGAAGCGTTCGAGCACATGTTCCGGCGCGAGGGCATCACTCCCGCCGTCATCGAGGGCGACAGCTTCCACCGCTACAACCGCGTGGACATGAAGAAGGCGATGGCCGAGGCCGAAAAGGCCGGCAACCGCAACTTCAGCCATTTCGGCGCCGATGCCAACCTGTTCGCCGAGTTGGCCGAACTGTTCCAGCAGTACGGTGAGACCGGCCGGGGCCGCCGCCGCTACTACATCCACAATGACGAAGAGGCCAAGGCCTTCTCGCATTTCAACGTCAAGTCCGGCGAGTTCACCCCGTGGGAGGACCTGCCCGCCAACACCGACCTTCTGTTCTACGAGGGCCTGCACGGCGCCGTCCAGACCAAGGAAGTCAACGTCGCCCAGCACGCCGACCTCAAGATCGGCGTCGTGCCGGTGATCAACCTGGAATGGATCCAGAAGATCCACCGCGACACCAAGCACCGCGGCTACTCGGAAGAGGCGGTGATGGACACCATCCTGCGCCGCATGCACGACTACGTGCACTACATCGTGCCGCAGTTCAAGCTGACCGACATCAACTTCCAGCGCGTGCCGATCGTCGATACCTCGGACCCGATCATCGCCCGCGACATTCCCACCCCGGACGAAAGCCTGGTGGTGATCCGCTTCCGCAAGCCTGACCGTTTCCGCGTCGACTTCCCGTTCCTGCTCCAGATGATCAAGGATTCGTGGATGAGCCGGCGCAACACCATCGTGGTTCCTGGCGGCAAAATGGGCCTGGCCATGGAACTCATCCTGACCCCGATCCTCCGTCGGATCATGGAAGACCGCCGGTCTCTCATGGGATGATGGGGGAGCCACACCTGGGCCGGCGAGGCAACTCGCCGGCCCTCTTTTTTTTGCCGATGGCGATATCTGGGAGCAGACCCCCAGGTCCCCGATGAACCAAAGGAAAGAGGAGGGAGCGTTGGGGGCGCTCCCTCCTCCGTCCGACCCGCCGCGGCACTGGGGTTCGGGGACGGCCGCGTCGGGCATGGTTTGGAGGGGGGGCGTTTGGGGGCCACCCCCCCTCCTCGAGAGGCATCCTTCGCGGGCTGGGGTTCGGGGACGACCGCGAAAGAGCCCCTGTCTCACATCAAGAGGCGGCTAGAAGGGAGGCGTTTGGGGGACACCTCCCTTCCGGATCCCGGCGCGGCACTGGGGTTCGGGGACGGCCGCACCGGTCTCTACCGCCTGGTTCAGGCTGCCTCGGCCTCCTGATCCAGTTCGCTTTCCTTCGCCCGGCCAAGCACCATGGGCAGGGTGAACCAGAACGTGGTTCCCTCGCCCGGAGTCGATTCCACCCAGATGCGGCCGCCCAGGCGCTCGACCATGCGCCGGGCGATAGCCAGGCCCATGCCGGTTCCCGGCTTGTCGTCGACCCCGCGCAGGCGGTGGAAAATCTCAAAGATGCGCGCCCAGTGGCGCTGCTCGATGCCGATGCCGTTGTCGCGCACCCCGAACACCGCATGGTCGTCCTCGCGCCGCGCGGTGACATGCACGATCGGCTTGCGGCCGGGGGCGCGGTAGCGCAGGGCGTTGTCGACCAACTGGCTGAAGATCTCGGCCAGGCTGTGGGGATCGGCGGCCACCTTGGGCAAGGCGTCGATGACCAGGGTGGCGCCGGACTCCTCGATGTCCTCGGCCAGCCGCTGGGTGGCGACGGCCACTGCCTCCTCGGCGCCGGCCAGCTCGGAGATTGCCGGCAGATGGTCCACCGCCACGAAAGATTCCAGGTCTTGCACCAGCTTGCGGACGCGCTGGGCGCCCTCGACGACCTGGGCGACGTAGCCACGCCCTTCCTCGTCCAGCACGCCCTCGGCGTGCTTGGCCAGAAGCTGGGCATAAGCGACGACGCGGCGCAGGGGTTCCTGCAGGTCGTGGGCCGACACCTCGGCGATGCGTTCGAGATCGGCGACGTAGCGGCGCAGGCGGTTGCGGCTTTCGGTCAGTTCGGCCTTCTTGACGGTCAGATCGCTGGCGATCACCTCCTGGCGCCGCACCAGGCCGAACAGGACGGCCACCGCCGCCCCCAGCAGCACCGTCAGGCCGCCGCCGACCAGCAGATAGGTGAGCACGATCTGGCGATAGGGCGCCAGCACCTCGGTTTGCGACCGCGCCACCACCACCGATACCGGCAGGCCATCGACAACCCGGAAGCTGCCGATGCGCTTCACCTCGTCCAGCGGCCCCGCCGCCCTCCAGCCACCGATACCGGAGGCGAAGATGGATTCCACCGCCGCCTCGGGCAGCCTCCGACCCAACCATTCGCCGCCGTCCGAATCGGCCCGCACGACACCGTCGCGGCCGACCACCAGCACCGTGCCGTCGGCGCCGATGTCGAAGGAGCCATAGAAATTGCCGAGATAATGCGGGTCCAGCGAGATCACCAGAACCCCGTCGAAGGCGCCGGTGGCGGTCTCCAAGCGGCGGGTCAGCTGGATCGACCATTTACCGGAGGCCCGGCCCAGCACCGGCTTGCTGACGAACAGCTGGTCGTCGCCGCGGACATGAACGCGGAAATGCTCGCGGTCGGAAAGGTCGACCCGGGCGAAATTGGGGACGTTGCTGTCGGCCAGGATCCCGTTGGCGCCGATACGGGCGATCTGGACCGAAACCCGCCTGAGGATGGTGGCGTTGGCCACCGAGGCGTTGAGGTCGAAGCTGCCCGGCGAGCGCTCGTATTCGGCCTTGAGATAGAGCAGCGTCTGGTCCAGGCCCGCGACGGTGCGCAGGAAGTGCTCTTCGAACGCCCGGGCCAGGTTCGCCGTATCTGCTTCGGCGGCGGCCACCACGCGCTCGCGCTCGCGGTCCAAATCCCAGGTGATGGCGCCCCATACCATGGCGATCACGGCGACGCCGAACCACGCCACGGCGCGGCCGGCCCGCGACCGGCTCAACAGCGACAGGGGGCGCGCCGGCGTGGTCATGGCCCGACGGAACCGAGGCCGCAGGCCGCCACCGCCCCGGCCGGCGCCCTGCGCCAAGCCGGCACCCATCCCATGGCGGCGGCGGCCATTCCGGCCAGGTACCCATACTGCGGGCGTGGAGAAACGATGATCACCTGTCTGCTCCGCGAAATGTGCGTCCTTTATATCGTCCCTCTTTCAATGGAATTGCGGGTGTGATTGAATTCGCCAGCAACACTGCGTAAACAAGTTGTGAATGCGCAAAGGAGAGGACTTTGGCGGGGCCAGCGAAAGCGCATGTTCTGATCGTCGAGGACGAGCCGGTGACCCGGGCCAAACTTGCCGCCCATCTCGTCGGCGAGGGGTTCCAGGTCAGCGAGGCCGCCGATGCGCGCGACATGCGGACCATCGTTTCCAAGACCGTCCCCGACGTGGTGTTGCTGGACATCAACCTGCCTGACGAAAGCGGCCTGATCCTCGCCCGCGACCTCAGGGCCAAGTCCTCGGTGGGCATCATCCTGGTGACCGCCCGCCAGGACGAGACCGACCGCATCGTCGGCCTCGAACTGGGCGCCGACGACTACATCACCAAGCCGTTCAATCCGCGTGAGCTGGCGGTGCGGGTGCGCAACCTGATCCGGCGGGTGGCGCCCACCATGGCCGCCGAGCGGTCGGCGACCGGGGTGTTCACCTTCGGTGGCTGGCGGCTGGATTGCGACGCCCGCCAGCTGACCTCGCCGGACGGCGAAGCGGTGAGGCTGACGCGCGGAGAGTTCGACGTGCTGGCGGCGTTGGCCCGCAACGCCGGCCGCGCGCTCACCCGTGACCAGCTGCTGGACCTGACCCAGCACGACGGCGACGCGGTGATCGACCGCACCATCGACGTCCTGATCGGCCGCCTGCGCCGCAAGATCGAGGCCGACCCCAAGCGGCCGGCGATCATCATGACCGTCCACGGCATCGGCTACCGGCTGGTGGCCGGCTAGGCTTTGGGCGGCGTGGTGCGCGGGTCGCGCGCTTGACGGAGACGGGGCGGACGCCGCCAGGTCAGCGCTTTTCCGCAGCCTGTCAGGTCACAACCTCGGCGAGGGCGCGGACCGAACTTTCCCACAGCATGGGCAGGTCGGCGGCCAGGCTGGCGGCCTCGGGGTCGCCACGCCGCGCCGCCGTTTCGATGGCGCGGCAACGCTCGGCCAGGGCGGCGAGGTGAAGGCTGGCGGCGGCGCTGGCCATGCGGTGGGCGACCGGGGCCAGGTCGTGCAACTCCCCGGCCAAGGCCAGGCGGGTTGCCTTTTCCAGGTCCTCGGACGCGCTGCGCCGAAACAAGTCGACGAAGCCGGCCATGCGCTCGCGCCCCAAATCCTTGAGGTCGGCCAGCAGATCGGCCAGCGCCAGCAGTTCCTGGCCTCCCTTCCCCCGCGCCCAAACGGCCGTCCGAGGCTCGGCCAGCAGCCGCACCACTTCCTCGACCCGGAACGGCTTGGCCAGGCATCCGGCAATCCCCGCCTCGCGCCAGGCGCGGGCGTCCTGCTCGACCGGATTGGCGGTCAGCAGGTAGATGGGCACCGACGCCGCCGCCGCCCCCACGGCGTGCAGGCGACGGGCCGTCTCGATACCGTCCATTTCGGGCATGTGCATGTCGAGAAGGACGAGATCGAAGCCGCCCGCCTCGGCCTCCATGGCCGCCACGGCGGCCGGGCCGCTCTCCACCCGGGTGACGCGGTGGCCGTGGCGTTCCAGCAGGCCGGCGGCGACCTCCAGATTGACCTGGTTGTCGTCCACCAGCAGCACCCGCGCCGGCGGCACGTCGACCGGGGCCTGTTCGGCCGCCGGCCCTGCCTCGTCGGCGACCGCCAGCGGCAGGGTGAACCAGAAGGTACTGCCTTCGCCCGGCCGGCTGTCGTAGCCGATCTCGCCGCCCATCAGCGTCACCAGCCGCTTGCAGATGGCCAGGCCCAGGCCGGCGCCGCCGAAGCGCCGCGTGATGGAGTCGTCTCCCTGGCTGAACTCGGTGAACAGGTCGGCGCGGGCGGCGTCGGGGATGCCGATGCCGGTGTCGCTGACCGCGAAGCGCAAGCGCGGGGCCGGTTCGCCGACCACGACCACCTGGACCAGCACCCCGCCCGAGTCGGTGAACTTGATGGCGTTTCCCACCAGGTTGAGCAGCACCTGGCGCAGCCGCAGCGGATCCCCCACCACATGGCGGGGCACGTCGGGACCGAACCGGCTGCCCAGGGTCAACCCCTTGTCGGCGGCGCGCGGCGCCAGCATCAGGCGCAGTTCCTCGACGGTGTCGATGAGGTCGAAGGGCAGCGCCGACAGCGTCAGGCCCTCGGCCTCCAGGCGCGAGAAGTCGAGGATGTCGTTGACCAGCCCCAGCAGCAGCTCGCCAGAACTCGCCACCGTCTCGGCGAAGGTGCGCTGGCGGACATCGAGGCTGGTCTCCAGCAACAGCCGGGTCATGCCCAGGATGCCGTTAAGGGGCGTGCGGATCTCGTGGCCGACCATGGCCAGGAACACCGACTTGGCGCGGGCGGCGGCCTCGGCGCGGTCACGGGCCTCCTTCAGCGCGCGCTCGGCCGCCTTGCGCTCGATGGCGTAGCGGATCAGCCGCATCAGCATCGAGGCGTCGCCACGTCCCTTGACAAGATAGTCCTGCGCCCCCTGCTTGAGCGCGTCCAGCGCCAGGCGGTCGTCGTCGTTGCCGGTCAGCACCAGCACCGGGACGTTGGGCGCCGCCGCGGTCAGTGCCTCCAGGGTGGCCAGGCCTGCGGAATCGGGCAGCGACAGATCCGCCAGCACCACCTCGCAGCAACCGGCCGCCAGATGCTCGACCGCCGCCGACAACCGGTTGACCACGGTGACCGCGAAGGGTTCGCCCGGCAGCCGGCGCAACATGGTCTGGACCAGCCGGGCGTCGGCCGGATCGTCCTCGAGCAGCAGCAGCCGGATGGGGTCGGCGGTCATGGTCAGCGCGGTAACTGCGCCACGTCGAACCAGTAGTTCTCGATGGAGTGGATGGCGCGGGTGAAGTCCTCCACGTCCATGGGCTTGGACACGAAGCTGTTGGCGCCGGCCTGGTAGGCCCGCATGACGTCACGCTCGGCCTCGGAGGTGGACAGCACCACCACGGGAATCTTGCGCAACTGGGTGTCGGCCTTGACCTCCTCCAGGATCTCGTGTCCCGACCGCCCGGGAAGGTTCAGATCCAGCAGCATGAGGTCGGGCCTCGGCGCCTGGACGAAGCCCGCGCCGGCGCGGCGCAGGAAGGCCATCGCTTCGTCGCCGTCCTTGACGTGGTGCAGGTTGACCTGGTGCGGGCCCTTGCGCACGGCAATGCGCACCAGCCCGGCGTCACCGAGGTCGTCTTCCACCAACAGGATGTCGAAGGTGGTCTTGGGCGCTCTCACGATCTTCCGTCCTTGCACCGAACCCAGCGAGAGCCTCTCCCAAAGCCGCAATACGGACAAGCTGAATCTTGCGACAGGGTCATGCAGCCGAGGCCGCGTCGGGCAGGCGGCGCAGTTTCGGCCACGTGAAGTGGAAGGTGGTGCCATCGTTGGCACGTGGTTCGATCCATATGCGGCCGCCCTGGCGCTCGACCACCTTCTTGCAGATGGCCAGGCCGATGCCGGTGCCCTCGTATTCATCGCGCGCATGCAGGCGCTGGAAGATGCCGAAGACGCGGTCGGCGTGTTCGGGCGGGATGCCGATGCCATTGTCGCGGACCCAGAAATGCCACAGCCCGCCTTCATCCAGGCACCCCACCGTCACTCGCGACGGCCGCTCCGCCGATCGGTATTTGACCGCGTTGCCGATCAGGTTCTGGAACAGGCGCGTCATCTCGCCGGCGTCGCCGGTCACCACCGGCATGCGGTCGGGGTGGTCGACGACGGCGCCAGCCTCGTCGATCTCCACCTGCAGGTCCATCAACGCCAGGTCCAGGGCCCGGCCGGTGTCCACCGGCCCGTCGCGGCTGGTCCGCCCGACGCGTGAATAGGCCAGCAGGTCGGTGATCAGCAGATCCATGCGGCGCACGCCGTCGCGGATGAAGTCCATGAACTCGCGGGTCTCGCGGTCCAGCTTGTCCTCGATGGACTCCTCGATCAGGGTCACGTAGCTGCCGACCACCCGGAGCGGCTGGCGAAGATCGTGCGAAGCGACGTAGGCGAATTGCTCCAGTTCCTCGTTGGAGCGCCGAAGCTCGCTGACCAGGGCGTCGAGCTTGTCCTCCATCCGCTTGCGCTCGCTGATGTCCTGCAGGGTCAGGTCGACGCGCGTGGCGCGACCGTCGTCGCCCTGCACGGACTGTGCCCGCAGCTGGGCGACGCGCTCCTCGCCGTCGGCGCGCACGATGCGGAAATCCTCGGTCAGACGGGCGGACGCGCCCGAGACCACGCGGTCCAGCGCCCCCGCCAGGCGGGCGCGGTCGTCGGGGTGGACGCGGTCGAAGAAAGCGCCCTCGCCCGGCCGGGTGTCGGCGGGGTCGAGCGCCAGGATGGCGTGGAACTGATCATACCAAAAATTTCGGCCGTTACCGTTTTCCAACA
>JBFMHS010000203.1:0-4241 GCA_040751765.1 Pseudomonadota bacterium
GTTGACCAGCCCCAGCTCCAGCGCCCTGGCGGCGGAAAAGGGGTCGCCGGTCAGCAGCAGTTCCAGCGCCCGCTTGCGGCCGGCCAGGCGCGGCAGGCGCTGGGTGCCGCCGAAGGTGGGCGGCATGCCCAGCACGATTTCGGGCTTGGCGAATACCGCCCTGTCGCTGGCCACCGCCAGGTGGACGGCTTCGGTGATCTCGCAGCCGCCGCCATAGGCCAGCCCGTTGACTGCCGCGATGATCGGCTTGCCGAAGGCCTCCAGCCGCTGGGTCAGAGCCTGGCCCCGGCGGACGAAGTCGCGCAGGGCGGTGTCGGCGCCGGCCCTGACGCTGTCCGAGAACTGGTGGATGTCACCCCCGGCCGAGAAGGCGCGCTCCCCCGCCCCGGTCAGGATGACGGCGCCGACGCGGGCATCGGTCTCGATCGCGTCGAGCAGCCGCAGCAGCTCGTCGGCCGTGCCGTAGTCGATGGCATTCAGCTTGCGGGGCCGGTTGAGGGTCAGGGTGGCGATGCCCCCGTCGATTTCGATCAGCACGCTGGTCATGGCGTCCTCCGTTGTTCGCCGCGAGCTTCCTCCCGGGCGGGGCCGGCGGCAAACGCGGACTTCTCACCCGCGGATGAAGGAAATTCATTCGATGCCGGGAGAGGGGAAGGTCACGGTGACGGTGACCCCGCCGTGCTCGCTCCTTTCGGTCTTGGCGTTTCCCTTGATCTGCCTTACCAGCACCGCCACCAGTTCCTGTCCCAGTGCCCCCTCGCGCTTCTCGCCCGACAGCCCGACCCCATCGTCGGCGATGCACAGAATCGCCCGTTCCTCGTCGGCTTCGAGATGCAACCGCACGGTGCCGTGACGGCCGCCGGGGAAGGCGTGCTTGAACGCGTTGGTCAGCGTCTCGTTGGTGATCAGGCCGATGGGGACGGCCAGTTCCGGCGGCCAGGACAGCTCCTCGATCTCCGCTTCCAGCTTCACCTGTCCCGGCTCGGCTTGCAGCGATTCCACCAGCCCGGAGGCCAGCCGGTGCAGGTAGTCGGCCATGTCCACCCGCTCCGGGGTCGTGCCCTGGTTCAGCATGGCATAGACGTCGGCGATGCGCGTCAGGCGGTTGTGGGCGGTGGTCAGGGCGTCGCGGGTGGCGTCCTCGCGGCTGTGATGGGCCTGGACCAACAGCAACGAGGCGGCGACGGCCAGGGCGTTCTTGGCGCGATGGTTGACCTCGTCGACCAGGAAGTCCTTCTGCCGCATCAGGTCCTCACCCTCGGCCAGGGCGTCGCGCAACACGATCTCCAGGCGGCGGCGGCGTTCGATTTCCTCGCTCAGGCGCTGGTTGGCCCTCTCGAGCCGGCGGGTGCGGCGCCGGACTTGGCGCTCCAGCGTGGCGTTCAACTCACCCACCCGGCGCAGGGCGTTGACCCTGTCGGTGATGTCGAAGAACGAGGCGAAGTGCTTGACCACGCGGCCGGCTTCGATCACCGGGGACACGAATTGCGACACCCAGATCTCGCGTCCGTCCTTGCGATAGAACAGCACCTCCTCGGTGACCTCCTGTTCCGCGGTCAGTGCGCGGTCGATGCGGTGGCGTACCTCGGCGTCGGTGTGGGGGCCGGACATGAAATGATAGTTCTGGCCCAGCACCTCGCTCTTCTCGTAGCCGCACATCTCCAGGAAGGACGGATTGACGAAGACGATGGGATTGCCGGGAATGGTGGGATCGGTCACGGCCATCGGCATGCGGGTGGCCTCGACGGCTTTGACGAACTCGCCGCCGCGCGCCTCGATCTGCCCGATAGCGCCTTGCGAGCGCTCCCGCCGCTCCTCGGTTCCTTCGATGGTCATTCGGCGGCCTGTCGGCGGCCCTTCAGCCATTCCAGCATGGTGTCGGCGTCCGACACCTGGAAGGGGTCGGACGGGCAGTTGTCCTCGAAGCCGGGCTCGCGGAACAACTGCTTGATCTCGCCGTCCTCCACATACATGGAATAGCGCCAACTGCGCATGCCGAAGCCCAGGTTGGCCTTGTCGACCAGCATGCCCATCTTGCGGGTGAACTCGCCGTTGCCGTCGGGCAGCAGGAACACGTTGTCGGCCCCCTGGCTCGTGCCCCACTGGTACATCACGAAGGCGTCGTTGACCGACAGGCACACCACGCTGTCCACGCCTTGCTGGCGGAACTGGTCGTACAGTTGCTCGTAGCGGGGCAGGTGCGAGGTCGAGCAGGTGGGGGTGAAGGCGCCGGGCAGGGCGAACAGCACCACCTTCTTGCCCTTGAACACGTCGTCGCTGGTCAGATCCTGCCAGCGGAAGGGATTGTCACCGCCCACGGATTCGTCGCGGACGCGGGTCTTGAAGGTGACGTCGGGAACACGCATGGCCGGCCTCCGTGGTTGCACACGGGGCTCATGTGGCGTGCGGGCGGGCTACAGCAACCCCTGCCCCTTGAAGCTGACATGGCCCTTGCGGCCCACCACCAAGTGGTCGTGCAGGGTGATGCCGACGGCGGCCAGGGCGTCGCGGACGGCGCGGGTCATGTCGATGTCGGCGCGCGAGGGCGAGGGGTCGCCGGAGGGGTGATTGTGGACCATGATCACCGCTGAGGCGTTGAGGTCCAGTGCCCGCTTGACCACCTCGCGCGGGTACAGCGGGGTGTGGTCCACCGTGCCCTGCTGCTGCAGCTCGTCGGCGATCAGCACGTTGCGGCGGTCGAGGAACAGCAGGCGGAACTGCTCCATGGGCAGCCGCGCCATCACCGCGTTGCAGTAGTCGATCAACCGGTCCCAGGCCGAGATTACGGGCCGATTCATCACCTTGAGCCGGCAGACGCGGATGCTGGCCTCGGCCAAAGCCTTCAGCACCGTCGCCGAGGTCTTGGTCAGGCGGCAGCCGCCCACCGCCGGGAACGCCTCCAGCACCTTCGGCGGCGCGGCGATCACCTCGGCCAGGTCGCCGAACTCGTCGATCAGCGCCTTGGCCAGCGGCTTGGTGTCCTTGCGGGGGATGCCGGCGGCCAGCAGCAGTTCCAGGATCTCGTAGTCGGCCAGCGCGTCGGGGTTGGACAGGAAGCGCTCGCGCAACCTTTCGCGGTGGCCCAGGTAATGGGGGTCTTCCTTGCCCGGCGCGTCGTCGGCCAGGCCGGGCAGGGCGGGTTCGTCGCTCACAGCCGCTTGTACAGCTCTTCCAGCCAGGCCAGCCGGCTTTCCAGGGCATCGATTTCGTGGTCCAGCCAGGCCACCAGGTGGCTGGCCTCGCCATCCTCCGCCGCCGAGCCGCCGCGCAGGTCGGCCAGGCGGCCCAGTTCGCCCTCGACCACCTCGATCAGCATGTCCACCTGGGCGCGGCGCTCGGCCGGTTCCAGCAGGTGGAGGAAGCGCATCTTCAGGGCGACGATCAGTTTGGACAGGTCGCTGGCCGGACGCAGGCGCGCGGTCAACAGCGTGTCCAGTTCGCGCCGGCCGGCCGGGGTGATGGCCAGCAGGGCGTCGTCCTCCATGCCCTGGCCGTCGACGGCCTCGACCAGGCCCTCGTAGCGCAGCAGCTCGATGGAGGTGCCCATCAGCTCCAGCTGCGGCCCGGCCACCCTCGACACGAAATGGCGCACCGATCCCGCCAGTTGGCTGTAGCGCATGGGCGCGCCGGCCACCGTGCCCAGCGCGCACAGGCGCACGGCCTCTTTCGGCGTCAGGGTGTTGTCGGTGAACATGCCAAGCGATCCTCGCGCAAGGGGCGATCCCCCCGAATATAGGGGACGGCGGCGGCGGCGTCCATCCTCCCCTTGGCCGGGAGGGGGCCTACTTCTTGTATTCGGCGATGATCTGGCTGCGCGCCTCCTCGCGGAGAAGCGCCACCTGGCGGGCGAATTCCACCTCGTCCAACTCGACGCCCTTGGCGGCGAGATCGCGCTGCACCTTGTGGGTGGCGTCGTGATCGGGCTCGGTGAATTCGGCGTCGACCACGGTCAGGGCGTAGGCCTTGGCGGCGTCACCCTCGAGGCCCATGCGGCCGGCGGCCCACAGGCCCAGCAGCTTGTCGCGGCGGACGGTGATCTTGAAATCGGTCTCCTGGTCCATACGGTACTTGGCTTCGAACGCCTTTTCGCGGTCGTCGAACAGGGTCATGTGCACGGTTCCTCGACGTATCAAGTGGATTTGAATATATCTCCAAGCGGGGCCGCGATCAAATAGATCATGGTGATGAAGGTGGCGGTGTTGCGGTAGCCCCTGGCCCGCGCTCTGGCTGCCTGGAACAGG
>JBFMHS010000204.1:0-2208 GCA_040751765.1 Pseudomonadota bacterium
ATCGTTACCAACCGCGACCTGGCGCTGAAGTCGCCCCTGCTGCGGGTGGAGGGCGCAGGAACCGTCGACCTGCCGCGCCGCTCGCTCAAGTACCGGGTCGAGCCAAAGGCCGTCGCCAGCCTGGAGGGCCAGGGTGGCGCCTCGGACCTGGGCGGCGTGCAGGTGCCGGTGATCATCGAGGGGCCATGGGACAACCTGTCCTATCGCCCCGACCTGGAAGCGATGGTCAAGGGCCAGGCCACCAAGGCGCTGGAGAAGGCCCTGGGCGGCAAAGGTGGCTCGGCCGACGGCACGGCCAAGCCGGCGATCCCGCTGCCCCTGCCGGGCGGACTGTTCGGGCGGTAGGTCTCCTGTCACCCCGGGCGTAGCGGGAGACCTCATCCGGATGGACCGCGCGGGCAGTGCCGGATGAGGTCCCTCGGCTTCGGCCCTCGGGATGACGGGTCAAAGCCCCCCTACCGCAGCCGGTCCAGCCTGAGGCGGTGGCGATGGTCGGTAAGGCGGCGGACGCCCATCATCACCGCCGCCACCGCGCCCAGGCCGGTGCCGCCGGCGATCAGGAACATGATCAGGATTTGGTACTTCACCGCCTCGACCGGCTCGACCCCGGCCAGGATCTGGCCGGTCATCATGCCGGGCAGCGACACCAGCCCGGTGGCGGCCATGGCGTTGACGATGGGCATCAGCGCCGAACGCAGGGCCTTGCGGACCTGCGCCAGGGTGGCCCGCGCGCGGTCGTCGCCCAGTGCCAGGCGGGCCTCGACGGCGGCGCGGCCGGCGGCCAGGTCGGCGGTCAGCGTGTTCAGCCCCAGCGAGATGCCGGTCATCGTGTTGCCCAGGATCATGCCCAGCAAGGGAATGGCATAGCGCGGGTCGTACCACGGGTCGGGCCGCACCTGGGTGGTCAGCGCGAACACGGTCACCACCATGGCCGCCAGCAGCATGGCGCCGGTTCCCAGCCCGTAGGACCACCAGCCGCCGAGGCGGCGGTCCTGGCGGGCCATGATCTCGTTGCCGGCGAACAGCACCATCGCCAGGGCCGCCAACCCGGTGAACCACGGCGAGGCCGAGGCGAACAGGGCCTCCAGCACCAAGCCGACCAGCAGCAACTGCACCACCATGCGCCCGGCCGCAATCAGCAGCCGGCGCTCGACGGCCAGGTTGAAGGCCAGCGACAGGCCGCCGTTGACCAGCACCAGCAGCGAGGCCAAGGCGAGGTCGACCAGATCGAGGCGGATGTAGCTCACGGCGTGCCCTCCCCGACCCGGCCGCCGTCCACCACCAGCGCGCGCGACGCCACCCGCGCCGCCTGGTCACGGTCGTGGGTCACCCACAGAAGCGCCAGGCCGGCGGCGCGGCGCTCGGCCAGCAGCGCCTCGACGACGGCGCGGCTGGCAGCATCGAGGGCGGCGGTGGGTTCGTCGACGAGCAGCACGCGGGGACCGCGCTCGAGGGCCCGCAGCAACGCCAGCCGCTGCCGCTCACCTGTGGACAGGGCCGAAACGGCGCGCGCCCCCGCCTCGTCGGGCAGCAGCAGACGGGGGGCCAGCGGCCGGACGGACGGCCAGTCGTCGAAATGTTCGGCGGCGGTGTCCGCCCACCAGCCCGGTTCGGCCGGAACATAGCCCACCAGCCGCCGCCAGGCGGGGCCGGCCAGCGACTGACGCTCAACGCCGTCCAGCGTCACCCGCCCCTCCGACGGGTCGAGATCGGCCAGCGCGCGCAGCAGCAGGGTCTTGCCGGCCCCCGAGGGGCCGCGCACCGCCACGCACTCGCCAGGGGCGAGGGCGAAGGACACCGGGCCGAGACCCGGCCGGGACAGGTTCTCCACCACCAGCATGGAGGGAAGGCTAACCGATTTTGGCCGCCACGGCACCTTGGACGCGCACTGCCGCGATGAAGGCGACGGCGGTCAGGTTCATGACCAGGGCATAGACGATGCTGGGGACCATCATCGCCTGGCTGCCCAGCAGGGTGGCGGCGACGAAGATGCCCAGCGCGCCGTTCTGCAATCCGGTCTCCATCACCACCGCGATGCGCTCCCGACGGTCGAGCCCGCCGCCGCGCGCCAAGGCGGCGGCCAGGGCCATGGCGCCCGCGTTGACCACCAGTGCCGGCGGCAGCACCTGGGCGGCGTTGTCCATCATCACCCGCCACTGGCTCGCGAAGGCACCCACCACGATGAAGGCGAACAGCGCGGTGGCGACA